>NZ_JBFAUH010000025.1:0-150416 GCF_040679095.1 Streptomyces sp. NPDC052496 | reverse complement strand
TGCAGGTCCGAACCGGCCACCCGCTGAGCGGTCCGGGTGATGCGGCCCAGCGGCGACAGCACCCGCCCCGCCATCGCGTACCCGAAGGCGAACGCGACCACGGTCAGCCCCAGCAGCGCCAGCAGCGAGCGGTTGAGCAGGGTGTTCAGGGCCTGCGCCCGCTGGTGCTGGAGGCAGCTCTGGATCGCCTGGGTGAAGATCTCGCCGGAGGACTGACTGGGCAGGTCACAGACGTTGCTGGTGGCCGCGAAGTTGCCCCGGAGGATCTTGACGGGCAGCTCGCTGCCTTCCTGGAGCGCGTTGGCGGCCAGCATGTAGATGATCGTGAGCAGCACGATGCCCGCCATCAGGAACATGCCGCCGTACAGCAGCGTGAGCCGTATCCGGATGGTGGGGCGCAGCCAGGGGAAGGGCCGGACGTTGACCGGTTGGGGATCCCAGGTGGGCTTGGGCGGTGCGGGGGGCGGCGGGGTGGGCGCCTTGGACGAAGCGGGCATCGGCGTCAGATCCGGTAGCCGGAGCCCGGCACCGTCACGATCACCGCGGGCTCGCCCAGCTTGCGGCGCAGGGTCATGACCGTGACCCGTACGACGTTGGTGAAGGGGTCCGTGTTCTCGTCCCACGCCTTCTCCAGCAGTTGCTCGGCCGAGACGACCGTGCCCTCGCTGCGCATCAGCACCTCCAGCACCGCGAACTCCTTCGGCGCGAGCTGGACCTCCTTGCCGTCGCGGAAGACCTCGCGGCGGTTCGGGTCCAGCTTGATGCCGGCCCGCTCCAGGACGGGCGGCAGGGCGACCGTCGTACGGCGGCCCAGGGCCCGTACGCGGGCGGTCAGCTCGGTGAAGGCGAACGGCTTGGGCAGGTAGTCGTCGGCGCCGATCTCCAGGCCCTCGACGCGGTCGCTGACGTCACCGGAGGCGGTGAGCATCAGGACGCGGGTGGGCATCCCCAGCTCGACGATCTTGCGGCAGACGTCGTCGCCGTGCACCAGCGGCAGGTCCCGGTCCAGGACCACCACGTCGTAATCGTTGATCTCGATGCGTTCCAGGGCGGCCGCGCCGTCGTAGACCACGTCGACGGCCATGGCCTCCCGGCGCAGCCCGGTGGCCACCGCATCGGCGAGCAGCTGCTCGTCCTCGACGACGAGAACACGCACGTGGCAAATCCTTCCTCACGGCCCTGGAAGTTCCGGGGCACGGCAAACTCGGAGCCCCTCCATCCTGCCCCGAACAGCTGTAAACCGGCAGTAAGAGGGACCGGTGCCCCCCGGCGGCCGTGTCCCCCGGGGCTCCGGGGCGGCAGGCCCGGCCCCGGAACGGAGCCTTCCGGGCGGTTTTCGAATTCCCGTGCCGCTTGAGGTTTCCGTGAGGTTGCCCATGGGGAGGACGACTGCACACCCGCGATCACGCCCTGTACGGCGCCATGCCGCGCTGTGATCCACTCGCAGGGACCACGCCGTGATCGCCCCGCCCGTCGGCACACCCCCGTGCCACCGACCCACGACGAGGGGGCGCACCATGGACGCGTTCACCGCAGGCATTCTGCAGCGCATACGGAACACCGAGGCCGACCTGGACCGGGCCCGCGAGTCGGGCGACGACTTCCTCGTCGAGGTGGAGCAGGCCGAGCTGGAAGACCTGCAGCGCCTTGCCGCCGAGCACGGCGTGCAGGTCACGGCAGCCACCGCCTGACCCTTCCCGGCCGCGTACGACGGCAGCGCCCCGGACCCTGCCCAGGGTCCGGGGCGCTGTCGCGTTCCCACCGGGCGGCGGACGCCCGGCCCGCGCCGGCACGGGTGCTCAGTCGTGCCAGGCGCCCAGCTCCTCCAGCAGGGGCTGGAGCGTCGCGAACACCTCCGGTGAGGCAGCCACGGTCAGCCCGTTCGAAGCCGGCTCGCCGGGGCGGCCGCCGGTCAGCGCGCCGGCCTCGCGGGCGATCAGCGCGCCGGCCGCCATGTCCCACGGGTTCAGCCCGCGCTCGTAATAGCCGTCGAGCCGCCCGCAGGCGACGTCGCACAGGTCGATCGCGGCCGAACCGCCGCGCCGGATGTCGCGGACCTGCGGCAGCAGGGTGCGCAGCACCTCGGCCTGGGCGGCCCGGCGCTCGGCGGTGTAGGCGAAGCCCGTACCGATCAGGGCCTGGGAGAGCGGCGGCGCGGGGCGGCAGTGGACCGGCTCCCCGTCGCGGAACGCGCCGCCGCCCAGGACGGCGTGGTACGTCTCGCCGCGCACCGGCGCCGCGACCACGCCGGCGACGGCCTCGCCGTCCTTCTCCGCGGCGATGGAGACGGCCCAGGAGGGCAGCCCGTACAGGTAGTTGACCGTGCCGTCGACCGGGTCGATGACCCAGCGCACCCCGCTGCTGCCCTCGACGCTGGCGCCCTCCTCCCCCAGGAAGCCGTCGGCGGGGCGGTGCTCGGCGAGGAAGCCGGTGATCAGCTTCTCGCTGGCGATGTCCATCTCGGTGACGACGTCGATGGGGCTGGTCTTCGTGGCGGCCACGCCGAGGTCGGCGGGGCGGCCGTCGCGCAGCAGCTCACCGGCGCGGCGGGCGGCCTCCAGGGCCAGGTCGAGGAGTTCGGCGTACAGCGGGTCGGTCACGGTGCTCCTTGCTCGTACGGGCGGCCGCTGGTCGCGGCCGTGCGGGGCGGCCGCCGTGGGCAGCCGTGCGGGGCGGCCGCCCGTGCCGGCCGGGCGGGCGGCGCCTTTGTCGGGTGGGCTTCTGTACGCCGGGCGAACTCCGTACGGAGCCTGCGCTGCCTCCGTCAGGCGCCTACCCCTGGGTCTCCACCACCGGGCCCGTCCAGTCCGCGCCCGCGGCGGCCGGGCGCGGAGCCCGGGCCGGGCAGCAGCCGACCGGGCACAGGTCGTGGCTCGGCCCCAGCTCGCCGAGGGCGCAGCGCGCCGGGGCGCTGCCCCGCTCGGCCGCGGCGCGCTCCAGCACCAGGTCGCGGACGGCCGCGGCGAAGCGCGGGTCGGCGCCGACGGTGGCGGAGCGGGCGACCGGCAGGCCCAGTTCGGCGGCCTTGGCGGTGGCTTCGGTGTCGAGGTCGTACCTGACCTCCATGTGGTCCGAGACGAAACCGATGGGGGCCATGACGACGGCGGGGACGCCCGCGCCGTGCACCTCTTCGAGGTGGTCGCAGATGTCCGGCTCCAGCCACGGGATGTGCGGGGCGCCGCTGCGGGACTGGTAGACCAGCCGCCACGGGTGGTCGACACCGGTCTCCGCGCGGACCGCGTCCGCGATCACCCGGGCCACGTCCAGGTGCTGGGCGACGTACGCCCCGCCCTCGCCGTCCTCGGTGTGGTCCGCCGGGGTGCCGGAGGTGTCGGCCGCGGCGGTCGGGATGGAGTGGGTGGTGAAGGCGATGTGGGCACGGTCGCGGACGTCCGCGGGCAGCTCGGCCAGGGAGGCGAGCACGCCGTCGACCATCGGGCGCACGAAGCCGGGGTGGTTGAAGTAGTGCCGGAGCTTGTCCACCTGGGGCACCGGCAGCCCGTCGGCCCGGAGGGTGGCCAGCGCGTCGGCCAGGTTCTCGCGGTACTGGCGGCAGCCCGAGTACGAGGCGTAGGCGCTGGTGGCCAGGACGGCGATACGGCGGCGGCCGTCGCGGACCATCTCGCGCAGCGTGTCGACCAGGTAGGGCGCCCAGTTGCGGTTGCCCCAGTAGACCGGCAGGTCCAGGCCGTGCTCGGCGAAGTCCTTGCGCAGCGCGTCCAGCAGCTCGCGGTTCTGCGCGTTGATCGGGCTGACGCCGCCGAACAGGAAGTAGTGCTGCCCGACCTCCTTCAGGCGCTCGCGGGGGATGCCGCGGCCGCGGGTGACGTTCTCCAGGAAGGGGACGACGTCGTCCGGGCCTTCGGGGCCCCCGAAGGACAGCAGCAACAGGGCGTCGTAGGGAGCGGGGCTCCCCGCGGCGGAGGGAAGGGGCGCATCGCACTGTTCGGGCATGTCTTCGATCCTGCCACCAGCCACTGACAGCCGGAAAACCGGAGGCGGCCACCCGGAGAGCACGCGTAAGCTGTGTCGGCCTCAGACATGCCTTACCGATCTCCGGAACGCCCGGCATCGGCTCTTCACCGGCGGAGCTGCCCCCATGCCAAGCCCGTACCGCGCGCTCTTCGACACGCCCGGCACCAAGTCGTTCACCGCCGCCGGCTTCCTGGGCCGGATGACGCTGTCGATGACCAGCATCGGCATCGTCACCATGGTCTCCCTGCTGACCGGCCGGTACGGCCTGGCGGGCGTGCTGGCGGCGACCATCGCGATGTCCGCCGCGGTGCTCAGCCCGCTGATCTCCCGGCTGGTGGACCGGCACGGCCAGCGCCGGGTGCTGCGCCCGGCGACCCTGATCTCGGCGGCCGCCATCGCCGGGCTGCTGGTGAGCGCGCAGCAACGCTGGCCCGACTGGACGCTGTTCGTCTTCACGGCCTGCGCGGGCTGCGTACCGAGCGTCGGCTCGATGGTCCGGGCCCGCTGGGCGGCCGTCCACCACAGCTCTCCGCGCCTGCTGCACGCCGCGTACTCGTGGGAGTCGATCGTCGACGAGGCGTGCTTCATCGTCGGGCCGATCCTCTCCATCGGCCTGTCCACCTCCTGGTTCCCCGAGGCGGGCCCGCTGTTGGCGACCGTCTTCCTGGTGGCGGGGGTCTTCTGGCTGACGGCGCAGCGCGCGACCGAGCCGGCGCCGCATCCGCGCGAGGAGCACGCCAAGGGCTCGGCGCTGCGCTCGCGCGGCCTCCAGGTGCTGGTGGTCACGTTCGTGGCGACCGGGGCGATCTTCGGTGCGATCGACGTGGTGACGCTGGCGTTCGCCAAGGAGCAGGGCCACCAGGGCGCCGCCAGCCTGGTGCTCTCGACCTACGCGCTCGGGTCCTGCCTCGCCGGCGTGGTCTTCGGAATGATCCATTTCAAGGGCCCGGCCGGCCGCCGGTGGCTGGTGGGCGTGTGTGCGATGGCCGTGAGTATGATCCCGCTCCAACTGGTCGGGAACCTTCCGCTCCTGGCCGTGGCGCTCTTCTTCGCGGGCCTGTCCATCGCGCCGACGATGGTGACCACCATGGCCCTCGTCGAGCAGCACGTACCGCGCGCGAACCTGACCGAGGGCATGACCTGGACCAGCACCGGGCTCGCGGTCGGAGTGGCGCTCGGCTCGTCGGCCGCCGGATGGGTGGTGGACGCGGCCGGGGCCGGCCGCGGCTACCTGGTGCCGGCCGTGGCGGGGGCGCTCGCGGCGGCGGTGGCGTTCCTCGGATACCGCCGGCTGCGGCCGGCGGCGCAGCGGGAGGGGACGGGCGCGGATGACCGAGGCACACAGGACGACCGGCAGGAGCGGGACGGCCGTACGGACGGGGGCGGCCCGCACGGTCCGGGCGATACGGAGGACCAGGCCCCGGCCCGCCTGGCGTAACTGGGCGGGCACCGTCGCCGCGGAGCCGGCGCGGAGCGTCGCGCCGGCCTCCACCGGCGAACTGGCCGCGGCGGTCCGCGCGGCGGCCGCCGACGGGCTGACGGTCAAGGCGGCCGGCACCGGCCACTCCTTCACCGCGGCCGCCGCCACCGACGGGCTGCTCATACGGCCGGAGCGGCTGACCGGCATACGGGAGGTGGACCGCGCCGCCGGCACGGTGACCGTGGCCGCCGGCACCACGCTCAAGCACCTCAACCTGGTGCTCGCCTCGCACGGCCTGTCGCTGGCCAACATGGGCGACATCATGGAGCAGACGGTCTCCGGGGCGGCGAGCACCGGCACCCACGGCACCGGCCGCGACTCGGCGTCCGTCGCCGCCCAGATCACCGCACTGGAGCTGGTGACCGCGGACGGCGAGGTGCTCACCTGCTCCGCCGCCGAGAACCCGGAGGTCTTCGCGGCGGCCCGGGTCGGCCTGGGGGCGCTGGGCGTGATCACCTCCGTCACCTTCGCCGTGGAGCCGCAGTTCTGGCTGTCGGCCCGGGAGGAGCCGATGCCCTTCACCCGGGTGACGGCCGAGTTCGACCAGCTCGTGGCGGAGAACGAACACTTCGAGTTCTACTGGTTCCCGCACACGGGCAACTGCAACACCAAGCGCAACAACCGCAGCCAGGGCCCCGCCGCCCCGCTCGGCCGGATCAGCGGCTGGCTCGACGACGAGCTGCTGTCCAACGGGGTCTTCGGCGCCGCGTGCGCCGTCGGCCGGGCGGTGCCCGCCACCGTTCCGGGGATCGCCCGGCTCTCCAGCCGCGCGCTGTCGGCCCGTACGTACACCGACATCCCGTACAAGGTCTTCACCAGCCCGCGCCGGGTGCGCTTCGTGGAGATGGAGTACGCGCTGCCCCGGGAGGCCGCCGTCGAGGCGCTGCGCGAACTGCGGGCGCTGGTGGAGCGCTCGGACTTCCGGGTGAGCTTCCCGGTGGAGGTACGGACCGCGCCGGCCGACGACATCCCGCTGTCCACCGCCTCCGGGCGGGACACCGCCTACATCGCCGTACACATGTACCGGGGGACGCCGTACCGGGCGTACTTCACCGCGGCCGAGCGGATCATGACGGCGCACGGCGGGCGGCCGCACTGGGGGAAGCTGCACAGCCGCGACGCCGCTTACCTGGCCGGCGTGTACCCGCGGTTCGGCGAGTTCACCGCGCTGCGCGACCGGCTGGACCCGCAGCGCCTGTTCACCAACGCCTACCTGCGGCGCGTGCTGGGCGCGTGAGGGCGGGCCGGGCCGGAGGGACCGCCCGGACGGCTGAAACGCTCATTCGGCCCAACGTTCCGCAGGGATGAACGCCCCGGCGGGCCCGCGGGCCCGGCAACGCACCGGCCCGGACCCGGCGTGCTGCCGGGTCCGGGCCGGTTCGCCCACCGCCCGCGCCGGGCGGCATGGACGGTTCTGCCGTCGAATGGGATTCGGTCCCCGCGCGGGACGGAAATTCCGCGCCGGTTAAGGGGATTAGGTCCCCGGGCGGGACGGCATTACGTCCCGCCCGGGTGCGGATTTCCGTCCCGCGTTCACGAGGATTTCGGGTCCGGGACCTGCTGTCCGCCGGGCTGCTGGTTGTTCCGGTCGCCGGAATCGCCCGCGGAGTCGTCACCGCCCTTGCCGGTGTCGTGCCCGGCGCCGTCGCCGGTACCGCCGCCGGACTTCGACGGCTGCGGGCTCGGCGGCGGGGTGGGCTTGCCGCTCCGGCTCGCGTCCGGGGTCGGCGCCGGCGTGGACGGCTTGCCCGTACTGCCGGTGCTGCCGTCGCCGGTGCCGGTGGAGCCGCTGGGGCCGGGCGACGGCGTGCCGCCGGTGCTGCCCGTCGCGCCGTCACCGTGCGAGGTCCCGGGGGACGGCGAGTCCGTGGCGGGCGGGGTCTTCGGCTCGGACTTGTGCCCGTTGCCCGTGAAGACGTTGCCCACCGAGGTGCCCTGGCCGCCCGACGCGTCGTGCCCGGTCAGCAGCTCGACGCAGGTGACGGCCCCCAGCGACAGCACGAAGATCGCCAGCGCGGCCAGCGCCGGCCGCTTCCAGCCGCGCAGCCGCGTGCCGTACGTGGCGGTGCTGACCTCGTCGGCCCGCCGCGGCACCGCGGTGGCGCCGGCCGGCGGGTGGTCCGGGCGGGCCTGCCCCAGAGCCATGGTCCGGTCGTCGAGGCGCGGCACCAGCTGCGTACGGTCGGTGTCCCCGGCGTCCGCGCCGGTCGGCCGCGCCGCGCCGGCCTGCGGCAGCAGCTGCGTACGGTCGGCGTCCCCGGCCTGCGGAAGCAGTTGCGTACGGTCGGTGTCCCCGGCCGGCCCCTGGTCCTTGGCCGCGACGGACGTGATCTCGTCCTCCGCGCCGTGCCGGTCGAAGGTGGGCAGCACCATGCCGGTGCCGGATTCGGCGCCCGGCCGTCTGCGGGAGGCCGAGGACCGGCGCGGCTTCGGCCGGGTGCCGACCGTCGCGGCTTCCTTGAGCTGCTCGCCGGTACGCCGGAAGAGGTGCTGGAAGATCGTGCCACCGGTCGTGGCCACGACACTCACCACACCCGCGCCGATGATGGTCCCGTACACGCCGAGCTGCCCGGCGAGAAAGGCGGCGACCGCGGCCGCCAGGGCAGAGCCCGCGACCTGAGCCACGCTCAGGTCGAGCCGTTTCTCCTTGTTTTCCGTGTCGGTCTCGCTTTTGTTGTCCATCTCCAGCCTTTGATCGCCCCTTCGATCCATCTTGCACGGACAAGTGACCTATGGGCGAAGCCGGTAGTTCCGATTCTGCGGATTCTGTGAACCTCGCCACCCGTCACGCCGTGTAGAGAGATCGACAAGGCGACCAACTCCCTTGGCGCAGGTGAACTTCGGCGGCGCGGCGGTCCACCTCAGTGGCCCGAATGGAGTACTGTGGCGAGCCCTGGCCCCGGAATCCCGTCCGGCTGCCCGGATACACGGGAGGGGGCCGGAAGGTGGCACTCACCCCCGGGTGCCGCCGCCGGGCACGGGTGACTGGGAGCAGGAACAGGACATGGTCACTGAGCGTTGCGAACAGGTAACCGTGTCATAACGGCGTTTCTGGGCCAAGCCTCGACACGCCGGGTAACTCGGCAATGTTGTGGCAGGCTGCACCCGGGCAGGCCACACTCGACTAGCGGAAGCAGCGACGCACGTGACGTCGGCAGGCACCACCCGGGAGGTCCCCATGCCCGAACTGCGTGTCGTGGCCGTCTCCAACGACGGCACACGGCTGGTGCTCAAAGCTGCGGACAGCACCGAGTACACGCTTCCGATCGACGAGCGGCTGCGCGCCGCGGTCCGCAACGACCGCGCGCGGCTCGGCCAGATCGAGATCGAGGTCGAGAGCCACCTGCGCCCGCGGGACATCCAGGCCCGTATAAGGGCCGGTGCCTCCGCCGAGGAGGTCGCCCAGCTCGCCGGCATCCCGGTCGACCGGGTACGCCGCTTCGAGGGCCCGGTGCTCGCCGAGCGCGCCTTCATGGCCGAGCGGGCCCGTAAGACCCCCGTGCGCCGCCCCGGGGAGAACACCGGCCCCCAGCTCGGCGAGGCCGTCGCCGAGCGGCTGCTGCTGCGCGGCGCCGACAAGGACTCCGTGCAGTGGGACTCCTGGCGGCGCGACGACGGCACCTGGGAAGTCCTGCTGGTCTACCGCGTCGCGGCCGAGCCGCACTCGGCCATCTGGACCTACGACCCGCCACGGCGGCTCGTCCAGGCCGTCGACGACGAGGCGCGGGCGCTGATCGGCGAGACCGACGACACCCCGGAGCCGAGCTTCCCGTTCGTGCCGCGTATCGCGCGGCTGCCGCGCGACCGGCCGCTGGACCGCGCCCTGGACCGCCAGACGTCCCAGGACCGCGACCGCGACCGTACGGGCGGCGAGGACGACGAGCAGGCGCGGGCCGAGGACGGCTCCGGCGAACGGGAGCGCGACTCGCTCACCAGCCTCCTGGAGGCGGTGCCCAGCTTCCGGGGCGACATGGTCGTACCGGAGCCGGCGAAGGCACCGGCGCAGGAGGAGTCCGCCGAGGACGAGGAGCTGGAGGAGCCGGCCGCGCCGGCGGCCAGCGCGGGCGCGGGCTCGGCCTACGCCGATGTGCTCATGCCACGGGCGGTGGCCGGCCACCGGGACCGCCTCACCGGGACGACCGACCGGCAGGCCGAGGCCGACGGCGTCCGGCCGGGGCGGCGCGCCGCCGTACCGAGCTGGGACGAGATCGTCTTCGGGACGCGGCGCAAGAAACCGGAGTAGCGGCGGGCCCGGACGGCGGCGGGGACGCTGCCGGTCCGTACGCCCGCCCCTCTTCACGAACGGGCGTACGGGTCGTTTCCGGCCAGATGTCAGCCCGCCTCCGGTCCGGTGGCCACCGGGCGTGTCGGGTCGCTGGACCACTCGCTCCAGGAACCCACGTACAGCGCCGCCGGGACGCCCGCGACCGTGAGCGCCAGCACCTCTTGCGCGGCGGAGACACCCGAACCGCAGTAGACCCCGACCTCGGCGTCCGCGGTGGCCCCCAGGGCGCCGAAGCGCGCGGCCAGCTCCTCCGGCGGCAGGAACGTGCCGTCATCGGCGAGGTTCTCCGTCGTCGGCGCGGACAGCGCGCCCGGGATGTGCCCGGCCACGCGGTCGATGGGCTCCACCTCGCCCCGGTACCGCTCCCCCGCCCGCGCGTCCAGGAGGACGCCGCGTCGGGCCAGGGCCGCGGCCTCGTCCGCCGTCAGCAGCGGCAGCGCGCCGGGCGCCGCGGCGAAGTCGCCGGGCTTCGGCGACGGTACGTCGGTGTCGAGGGCGCCGCCGGACGCGGTCCAGGCGGCCAGGCCGCCGTCCAGGACCCGTACCGAGGGGTGTCCGGTGTAGCGCAGCATCCACCACGTACGGGCCGCGGACCACCCCTGCCCTCCGTCGTACACGACGACCGGGCGGTCCGCCGAGACCCCGGCCCGGCGCATGGTCTCGGCGAAAGCGCCGAGGTCCGGGAGGGGGTGGCGGCCGGCCGGACCCGCGGGGCCCGCGAGTTCGGTGTCCATGTCCACGTAGACGGCGCCGGGTACGTGGCCCGCCTCGTACTCGGGGCGACCGGGCGGGCCGCCGAGCCGGTAGCGGACGTCGAGGAGGACCGGCGGGGTTGCGGAGGCCAGTGCGTCCGCCAGCTCGGCGGCGGTGATGAGGGCGTTCATGGGCCTCATCCTCGCGCAGGTCCGGGCCGGTGGTGAAGGGTCGTCCGGACCCGCACGGGGCCCGTACGAGGTGCGTACGGGCGGTGACGTCGCACGTCCCCGTACGGCAACGTCGCGGAAACGGGTCCGAAACATCAAATCGGGCATTCTCCCATGGGAACGCGCCGAAGACGGCGCGGCCGGGGCGCGCAGCGGATGAGGGGGTGCGAGCATCTGCACGGGACGGCGCACTCGCGCCCGGTCCCCGCACGGCCACCACCCCGATGGTCCGAGGAGAGAGTGACGATGACGACCGAGGCAACGACTCGGCGGACGCCCGGCGCGCCTTGCTGGGTGAGTCTCATGGTGCACGACCTGGCCACGACGGAGCAGTTCTACGGCGCGCTGTTCGGCTGGGAGTTCAAAGCGGGACCGCAGCACTTCGGTCCGTACGTCCGGGCGTATCTCCACGGGCGGGAGGTGGCCGGGATCGGGGAACTGGCACCCGACCGCCACCTGCGGGTCGCGTGGACGACCTACCTGGCGAGTGACGACGCGGACGCGGCGGCCGAGCAGATCCGCGGCTGCGGCGGCACGGTCGCCGTCGGGCCGCTGGACGCGGACGACGAGGCGGGGCGGATGGCGATCGCCTCCGACCCGCAGGGGTCGGTCTTCGGGCTGTGGCAGGGCAAACAGATGGTGGGCGCGGCGCTGGTCGGCGTACCCGGGGCGCCGGTGTGGAACGAGCTGGTGACCCGGGAGACCGGCGTGACCGCCTTCTACGAGGCGGTGTTCGGCTACGAGACCCGGCCGGAGGACACCGTCCCCGGCTATCTGACGCTGCATCTGAAGGGGCGGCCGGTGGCGGGCGTCCACGGCGTCGGCGACGCGCTGCCGCGGGAGCTGGGGCCGCACTGGGTGACGTACTTCGCCGTCTCCGACACCGACGCCGCGGTCCGACGCGTGGTGGAGCTGGGCGGCCAGGAGGTGCGCGCGGCCGAGGACACCGCTTACGGGCGGGTCGCGACGGTCGCCGACCCGGAGGGGGCCACGTTCGCCCTGCTCCAGCAGCCCGGCTGAGCCGTTCCGCCCGGGTGGCGCTACTCCGCGGTGTACACCGGCAGCACGTCCGGGGAGAGCGCCGCGGCGTGGGCGCTGGCGGAGGTCTGGCGGCGCCGGTGGTGACGGCGGCAGAGCACCTCGTAGCCGACCTCCGCGGGGGCGCTGTGCACATCACCGATGACGACCTGCGCGCCCTCGACGACCATCTGGCCGTCGAGGGTGCGGGCGTTGTGGGTGGCGCGGGCGCCGCACCAGCACAGGGCCTCGACCTGGAGGACCTCTATGCGGTCGGCCAGTTCGACCAGGCGCTGCGAGCCGGGGAAGAGCTTGCTGCGGAAGTCGGTGCTGATGCCGAAGGCGAAGACGTCCAGCTCCAGGTCGTCCACGACGCGCGCGAGCTGGTCGATCTGGTCCGGGGCGAGGAACTGGGCCTCGTCGGCGATGACGTAGTCCACCCGGCCGCCGGAGCTCAGGGCGGCGACGATGTGCGCGTAGAAATCCATCTCGTCCGTCGCCTCGACGGCCTCGGTGACCAGCCCCAGGCGCGAGGAGAGCTTGCCGCGGCCGGCCCGGTCGTCGCGCGTGTAGATCATTCCTTGCAGGCCGCGGGCCGAGCGGTTGTGCTCGATCTGCAGAGCGAGGGTGCTCTTTCCGCAGTCCATCGTTCCGGAGAAGAACACCAGCTCGGGCATGGGAGAACGCGGGCCTTTCGGGCTCGTGGCGAGTGGGGGACGGTCGGGAGCGCACGTGGGGACGCGCTCGCGGGCGGCAGGAACGTGGTGGGGTGGGGCGGGGCGGGGCGGGGCTCAGGTGCGGACTTCGAGGAGCGGTACGAGCTGTTCGGCCGGGGTCATCGAGCCGTGCATACCGACCATCGCGGACTCGCGCGGCTCCGTCTCGCTCGCCACGATCACCATGTCGGCGTGCGCGGCGACGACGACGTCACCGATACGGGCCCGGACCCGGTCGTCGACCCGGGGGCCGAACCACCCGGCGGCGACGGCCTCGTCGCGGCCCGCCACCCACATATGTTCCCCGACCACTTCCCGCCACACCGCGAGCACGTCACCGGCCGCGCCGGGATGGGCGTACAGATGCCGCGCCCGCCCCTCGCCGCCCAGCAGCCGCACCCCGGCACGCAGTTCCCAGTCCTCGTCGAAGTCGATGCGGTGGTCCGGGCCGAACGGGATGTCCACCATGCCGTGGTCGGCGGTGACGTACAGCGCGCTGCGCGGCGGCAGTTGCTCGGCGAGGCGCTGGGCGAGGCGGTCGACGTACATCAGCTGGCCGCGCCAGGCGTCGGAGTCGACGCCGTAGCGGTGCCCGGCGCCGTCCACCTCGGCGTAGTACGTGTAGACCAGCGAGCGGTCGCCGGCGGCGAGCTGCTCGGCCGCCAGGTCCATGCGCTCCTCACCGGCCAGCCGGCCGTGGAACGTACCGCCGCTGAGCGCGACGTCGGTGAGCGGCGTGCGCTCGAAGTGGGGCGAGGAGACCTGGCAGGTGTGGATGCCGGCGGCGTGCGCCTGCTGGAAGACGGTGGGGTACGGCTGCCAGGCGTACGGGTCGGTCCACGGGTACCAGCGGAGCTGGTTCATCAGCTCGTCGGTGTCCGGGTTCAGACAGGTGTAGCCCGCCAGGCCGTGGGCGCCCGGCGGCAGGCCGGTGCCGACCGAGGCGAGCGAGGCCGCGGTGGTGGCCGGGAAGCCGGCGGTGATCGGGCGGCCGGTGCGGTTGAAGGAGCTGTCCAGAAGGGACGTCAGGAACGGCGCCTCGTCCGGGTGGGCGCGCAGCAGTTCCCAGCCGAGGCCGTCGACGAGGAAGACGCAGACGCGGTCGGCGGGGTCCAGGTCCATGCCCGGCGCGCCCGCCTGCCCGGTGCCGGGCAGGGTCAGGCCCTGGCCGGCGGTGACGGTGGGCAGCAGATCGGCGAGCGAACCGGTGCCGTAGCGGGGCACCGGCGCGCCGGCCAGGTCGAGGGGTTCCGGTTCCGGCCAGGCGGGGACGGCGTGCGCCATCAGCGGGTGGTCGCCGCGGTGGCTTCGGACAGCGCCTGGGCGAAGGCGAGGGTCTGCCGCACGGTGTCCGGGCCGTCGCCGGCCTCGCTGACGCGCAGCGACAGGTCGTCGGCCGTCGAGGAGCCGGTGTAGCCGTGGTCGGCCTCGCAGTTGGGGTCGCCGCAGGTGGCGGGCTCCAGGTCGAGGCGGGCGACGGCGCCCCAGCCGATGGTCAGCACGACCTCACGGGGCAGCCGGCCCGGGGTGTACGACTCGGGGTTGGCGACCACCCGGCTGAGCACGACCGAGGAGATCCGGCCCAGCTTCACGGACTCGGTGGAGGTCGTCGCGTACGGCGAAGGGGACGTGTCGTCGGCGGACTGCTCGTCGGTGTGGCTGACGATGAAGCGGGTGCCCGTCAGGACCAGGACCGTGACGTGGCGGCGGACCTCGTTGGCGTCGAAGGTCGTCTCCTGGTGGACCAAGTACGACACCACCGGCTCGCCGCCGACCGCGGCCTGCACCGCCTCGGCCACCAGGGCCGGGTAATAGCCGCTGCGCTCGATCGCCGCGCGCAGCCCTTGGGTCGTCGTACCGGTCTTAGCCATGCGGCCATCTTACGGGGCGTACCGGCCGGGGCGGGTCCGAGAGGCGACGGCCGGGGAGCGAGGGGGGCCGGGCGGGGGGGGCGGTGGGCGCACGTCAGGGATGCGCTGGCGGGTTCGGGGGCAGGGCGGCGCCGAGAGGTGGGGCCAGGGGCGGCGAGGCGGTCGTCCGGCGGGACCTGTGCCGGCGGGCGGGACTCCGCCCCGCGGGGTCTCGCCCGTCCGGGACCGTCTCCCCCACAGGGGCGGTCGGTCCCGCGCCCGGCTGTCAGTAGGCGGACATCCGGCGCGGGCCCAGGTCGGTGGTGGCCGGCGGGCGGGCCAGGCGGACCGTGGCGTCCAGGACGGCGAGGCCGTGCGGAGCGACCACGACCGGCTCCAGGTCGACACCGACGACCTCGGGGTGGTCGTCGACCAGCCGGGAGACCCGCAGCAGCAGGTCCTCCAGGGCGGCGGTGTCCACCGGCTGGCTGCCGCGCCAGCCGAAGAGCAGCGGAGCCGTGCGGATGGACCGTATCTGTTCGGCGACGTCCCGGTCCGTGGCGGGGATGAGGCGGTGTGCCGTGTCACCGAGGAGCTGCGAGGGGGCACCGGCCAGGCCGAAGGACAGGACGGCGCCGGCGGCCGGGTCGATGGCGGCGCGCACGACCGTGTCGACACCGCGCGGCACCATCGGCTGGACGACCAGGCGCAGCTCCTCCGGCTTGCCGAGGAAGTCGGTCAGCTCGGCGTAGGCGCGGCGCAGCTCCGCCTCGCCGGTCAGGTCGAGGCGGACACCGCCGAGGTCGGGGCGGTGCCGCAGGTGCGGCGCGGTGGTCTTCAGGGCGACCGGGTACCCCAGGCGGGCGGCGGCCCGTACGGCGGTGTCCGGGTCGGGCGCCGGGTGGGCGGGGCGCACCGGGATGCCGTACCGGGCCAGGAGGGCGTGGGCGTCCTCGGCCGGCAGCGGAACGGAACGGGTGATGTCGGCGTGCCGGGCGAGCTCGTCGAGCAGCCGGTCGATGTCGGCGCCGGCGGCGGCTTCCTCGATGTCCTCGTACTCGGGCACCCGGCCCGGATCGGCGGCGTCCCGGCGCCATTTCGCGTACCGCACCGCCTGCGCGAGCGATCTGACGGCGCGCTCGGCGGCGGGGAAGGCCGGTATCAGGGGGGTGGAGGGGGAGGCGGGGGGCGGGGAGCCGGTGGCTGGGGATCCGGGGGTCGGGGAGCCGGGGGGCTCGTCGGCGCCGGTCGGACCGGTCGTGCCGGGCGGGGGTGTGGCGGGGCTCTGTGGGGCTGTGGGGGCGCCGCCGGGGGCCGTGGGGGCTCCGGGGCGGGCCGGGGCGCTGGGGGGCGGCTGCGGGGCGTTGGGAGGCGGTGGTGAGGCGGTGCGGGACGGCTGGGAGGTGCGGTGGGGCGGCTGCGGGGTGTCGCCGTACGGGTGGGAGGCGTGGCCGCCGTACGGCTGCGAGGCGCGCGGCGGCAGCTGAGAGGTGTGGTCCGACGGCTGCCGTCCATCGCCGTACGACCGTGAGGCACCGTCGAACGACCGCGAGGCACCGTCGAACGACCGCGCCGCGCCGCCGTCCCCCCGCGCCCCCTCACCCGACGGCGGCGGAGCCGCCAGGGCGTCGGCGAGGGCGTCCATGGCCAGGTGCACGACGGTGACCGGCTTGGCGGGCGCGGCGGACGAGGCCGCTTCGCGCAGCGCGGCGGCGAGGTCGGCGCCCTCTCCCGGGGAGGCCACGCCCTCCTCCCCCACCCAGGGGATGGCCGTGACGACGACCGCGTCGCACAGCCCGTTGGCCAGGGCCGCGGCCAGCGCCGTACGGAAGTCCTCCGGTGTGGCCGCGGCGGCGAGGACGTGCGGCCGCAGCGGGCGCAGCCCCTCCGTCAGGCAAGCGTCGTAGGTCAGCAGGGCGAGGGACTCGGAATTGCCGAGGATGGCGACGCGCGGGCCGTTCGGCAGCGGCTGGGAGGCGAGCAGCAGACCGGCGTCGATCAGCTCGGTGACCGTGTCGACGCGGATCACGCCGGCCTGGCGCATCAGGGCGGAGACCGTGCTGTCGGGGATGCGGACCGTGGGGACGGTGTGGCCGAGCGGCGCGGTGCCGGTGTGGCGGGCGCCCTTGGCGACGACGACGGGCTTGACGGCGGCCGTACGGCGGGCGAGCCGCATGAACTTGCGCGGGTCGCCGATGGACTCCAGGTACAGGATCGCCACGTCGGTGGCCGGGTCGTCGTACCAGTACTGGAGCAGGTCGTTGCCGGAGAGGTCGGCGCGGTTGCCGGCCGACAGGAAGGTGGAGATCCCGGCGATCGAGCCGTCCCCGGGGCCGCGCCGGTGCAGCCCGCTGAGCAGGGCGATGCCGATCGCGCCGGACTGGGTGAACAGGCCGATGCGCCCGGCGCCGGGCAGCTGCGGGGCGAGGGAGGCGTTCAGACGGACGTCGGGCGCGGTGTTGATCAGGCCGAAGGCGTTCGGCCCGATGAGCCGCATGCCGTACGAGCGGGCCTGGCGCAGCAGGGCGCGCTGCCGCTCGCGCCCTTCGGGGCCGGACTCGGCGTACCCGGAGGAGAGGATCACCAGGCCGCGCACGCCGTGCGCACCGCAGTCGCGGACCACGTCGGGGACCTGGGCGGCGGGGACGGCGAGCACCGCGAGGTCCACCGGCTCGGGGATCTCGGGCACCGAGCGGTGGCCGGGCACGCCCTCCGGATCGAGCCGGGTGCCGCCCTCGGGGAAGGCGTGGTTGACCGCGTACACCCGGCCCGGGTAGCCGGAGTCGAGGAGGTTGCGCAGGACGGAGCGGCCGACGCCGCCGGGGGCGCGGCCGGTGCCGATGACGGCGACCGAGCCGGGCGCCAGCAGGCGCTGCACCGAGCGGGCCTCGGCGCGCTGCTCGCGGCCGCGCATGACGGCCATGGACTGCTCGGTGGGCTCCAGGTCGAACTCCAGGCGCACCACGCCGTCTTCGAAGGTGCGCTGCTGGGTGTACCCGGCGTCCGTGAAGACCTTGATCATTTTGGTGTTGGCGGGCAGCACCTCGGCCGCGAACCGGCGGATGCCGCGCTCCCGGGCCACCGCGGCGATGTGCTCCAGGAGCGCGGAGGCCACCCCGCGGCCCTGGTGGGCGTCCTGGACGAGGAAGGCGACCTCGGCCTGGTCGGCGCCGGGCTCCTTGGCCGGGCGGCCCCGGTCGTCGATGCGGTCGTAGCGGACCGTGGCGATGAACTCGCCGCCCACGGTGGCGGCCAGGCCGACCCGGTCGACGTAGTCATGGTGGGTGAAGCGGTGCACGTCACGGTCGGACAGGCGCGGGTAGGGCGCGAAGAAGCGATAGTACTTCGACTCGTCCGAGACCTGTTCGTAGAACGAGACCAGGCGCTGCGCGTCGTCGGGGGTGATGGGGCGGATGCGCGCGGTGCCGCCGTCGCGCAGCACGACATCGGCTTCCCAGTGGGCCGGGTAGACGCTGTCCGACGGGCTCTGCATGGGGGACAGCGTACGGCCCGCCACTGACAACCGGCTCGGTGTGCGCGGCCGCGAGGGGCCGGGCAGGCCGGTGCGTGGCCGGCGGTCCCGGATCACGGTCCCGGGCAGTGGTTCCGAAGGACGGTCCCCCGGGCAGCGGTCCCGGAGGACGGTTCCGGGCAGCGGTCCCAAGATGGACGGTCCCAGACAGCGGTCCCGGATGGCGGACGGTCCGGCCGCGCGCCCATGACCTGCCGGTAGCGTGCTGAAAGCCCGCGACGGCCACCGTCGTGGGCTGCCGGAGCACCCCCGGCGCCATGAGACACTGGTCTAGACAACCTCAACGACTTGAAGGGCAACACCATGGCTGAGCGCCGCGTCAATGTCGGTTGGGCCGAGGGTCTGCACGCCCGCCCCGCCTCGATCTTCGTCCGGGCGGCCACCGCCTCCGGTGTGCCCGTGACGATCGCCAAGGCCGACGGCAACCCGGTCAACGCGGCCTCCATGCTGGCCGTGCTGGGCCTGGGCGCCCAGGGTGGCGAGGAGATCGTGCTGGCCTCCGACGCCGAGGGCGCCGACGCCGCGCTCGACCGTCTCGCGAAGCTGGTCGCCGAGGGCCTTGAGGAGCTCCCGGAGACCGTCTGAACCGCCTCGCGGGTCACTGTGTTCGCGGCTCCGCCGCGGTAGCCGGGTTCCCGGCGCCGGGCGGGGCCGTTTTTTGTCGGTTTTTCGCCGCGCCCGCCGGCCCTTCGCCGGATTTCCTTCGGCTTCTGGCCGGCCTCCCGCACGTCCCGACAATGCCACGGCTTCCCGCATACGCCGCGCAGATCAAATAAGGCAGCCCGCTCGGAACATTCCGCGCGCCGCCCTTCAGGTACGCGCAATTCCCGGGCCGCTCCCCTGCCCCGTACGGCTCCCCCGATATTCACGGATCCCGCCCCCTCCTTTCCGGAGAGAGCGTGTACCGCGTACCGCATACCGCTTGTATACGGCTCCCCTGTTAATTCCGTTCGCGCGCCGTGTTTACGGCCGGTTTCGGATCCCTCACAGCCGGCCCGGGGACCACGGGGCGCAGCCGGTACGCCGGGCGTGAGCGTTCGATGTGCGCCGCCATCAGGGTCCGGGCCCGCTCGGCGTCCCCGCGGCTCACCGCGTCCAGCACCGCCCCGTGCTCCTCCCAGGAGCGCTCGTCGCGGGCCGGGAGGTCGACCGCGTACATCCAGTCGATCTTGCGTCGCAGCTGGGTGAGGAGCGCCGCCATGCTGGGGCTGCCGGACGCCTGGGCGAGCGTCTCGTGGAACCAGCCGTCGAGTTGGCGCAGCTCGGCGCGGTGGCCGTGGCGGGCGCGCTCACGGCCCAGCCGTACGACGCCACGCAGCACCTTGACGTGCGCCGCGGTACGGCGGGCGGCGGCGCGCGCGGCGCCCAGCGGCTCCAGCAGCGCCCGGATGTCCAGGAGGTCGGCCGCCTCGCGCTCGGTCGGCTCCGCCACGCAGGCGCCCGCATGGTGCCGGATGGTCACGAAGCCCTCGGACTGCAACGTGCGCAGCGCCTCGCGCACGGGAACGCGGGAGACGCCGTACCGGCCGGCCAGCAGCTCCTCGATCAGCCTGCTGCCCGGCGGAAGAGCGCCGGATACGATCTCGTCGCGGATCGCCGTGCACACCACATGCGCGGAAATGGGGCCTCGCATCGCCTGTGCCTCCGCCGTAATCCCGTGCGAACATCCCGGAATGCCACCGGGTGGCGGCATTCGGTGTGACTCTATTCGACAGGAAGACGTCGTCCGGCGGTCACGGCGAATTCATGGATATCTTTTGGCCAGAACGCGCCGGACGGCATACGAGGGTCGCTTACGGGGGACGGCATACGGACAGGGCGGGATTGGGGCGGGACGGTATCCACGCGAGACGGCATACGGGCGCGACCGCCTCAGGAGACGGGCCCGCGGCACCCGCCCCGCACACGCAGACGCCCCGGCCGCGCGGGCCGGGGCGTCGTACGGGGGACGGGTGTGCGTCAGACGTTCACGCCGTGCGAGCGCAGGTAGGCGACCGGGTCCATGTCCGAGCCGTACTCCGCCGAGGTGCGGGCCTCGAAGTGCAGGTGCGCGCCGGTGGTGTTGCCGGTGTTGCCCGACAGGGCGATCTGCTGGCCCGGGGTGACGGTCTGGCCGACCGAGACGTTGATCGACGACAGGTGGCCGTACTGGGTGTAGGTGCCGTCATTCATCTTGATGACGACGTTGTTCCCGTACGCGCCGCCCCAGCCGGCCTCGACGACCGTGCCCGAGCCGACGGCGTGGACGGTGGTGCCGGAGGAGGCGTGGAAGTCGATGCCGGTGTGGCTGCCGGAGGACCACAGACCGCTGGAGGCCTTGTAGCTGGTGGACACGTAGGAGCCGTCGATGGGGGCGACGTACGTGAGCAGGCGCTTGCGCTCGGCCTCGCGGGCGGCGCGCTCCTTGGCCTCGCGCTCCTTCTTCGCCTCGGCCTCGGCCTGGCGCTTGGCCTCCTCGGCCTGCTTGCGCGCCTCGGCCTCGGCCTTGGCCTGCGCGGCGGCGGCCTCGGCGGCCTCCTGCTGCGCGTCGGCCTGCGCCTCGATCTGCTCGGCCAGCTCGTCACCGAGGACGACGGCCTGGTGGAGGCCGGTGTCGTGGGTGCTCGCGTCGTCCGGGTTGCCGGCCGCCAGGGCCGGGGAGGCGACGGAGGCGATGACGCCGGACGCGGCGAGCGTGGCTATGCCGGCGAGGTTACGGGTCGTCCGCGCGCTGCGGCTCGGACCACGGTGCTTCCCGGTGGCACGGGTGAACGCCATGGGCTGGCTGTGTCCTTTCCTTCCCTCTCGCCTACCGGGTTAGCTGACGGGTTCGGAGCAGGAAGGTCTCCTACGGGCGCCTCCGGGAAGGCGTCCGATTCACCCCAAGGGACGGTGGGTCCCCGGCTCCCCTGGCTCGCGCCGTACGGGGACTCGGCGATGACTGTCCGTGCCGCGGTTGCGGCGGTGATCCTGCGGACAGCCGGATCGACGCTAAACGGGGCAACTTTCAATCGGCAAACAGAACCCCGGTTTTGTGCCGTACGCCACACGGGCACCGTGCAACCACCCACAACAATTGGGACATAAAGAAGATCCAGTGGTGTCTGCGCACCACTGGATCCCTCAGGTGACCATGCCTCACCCGCCCGGGTCACGGACCGTCGGGCGCGGACGGCCGCCGGCAGCCGTCCGCGCCCGGTGCGGCGCCGTCAGCCCTTGACGACCGTCACCTCGCCGATGCCGAGCGCCTTGACGGGCTCCTCGATCTCGGCGGCGTCGCCCACCAGGACCGTCACCAGCCGGTCGCCCGGGAAGGCGTTGACGACCGCGGCGGTCGCCTCGACCGTGCCGGTGCGCGCCAGCCGCTCGTACAGCCGGGCCTGGAAATCGTCCGGGAGCTGCTGCTCGACCTGGTCGGCGAGGGTGCCCGCGACGGCCGCTGCGGTCTCGTACTTCAGCGGCGCGACCCCGACGAGGTTCTGTACGGCCACGTCGCGCTCGGCGTCGGTCAGGCCCTCCGCCGCGAGGGTGCGCAGCACCTTCCAGAGGTCCTCCAGCGCCGGTCCGGTGGAGGCGGTGTCCACCGAGCCGCTGATGGCGAGCATCGCGGCGCCGTCACCGTCGGCCGAGGAGCGCAGCACCTGGCCGAAGGAGCGCACCCCGTAGGTGTAGCCCTTCTCCTCGCGCAGCACCCGGTCCAGGCGGGAGGTGAGGGTGCCGCCCAGGCAGTACGTGCCGAGCACCTGGGCGGGCCAGACGTCGTCGTGCCGGTCGGCGCCGATCCGGCCGATCAGCAGCTGCGTCTGGACGGCACCGGGGCGGTCGACGATCACGACACGGCCGGTGTCGTCGGCGGTGATCGGGCTGGCCTTGACCGGTTCGGCGGGCGAACCCGTCCAGGCGCCGAGGGTCTCGGCGAGGGCCGCGTCCAGGTCGATGCCGGTGAAGTCGCCGACGATGACCGCGGTGGCCGTGGCGGGGCGCACATGGGCCTCGTAGAAGGCGCGTACGGCCGCCGCGTCGATACGGGTGACGGTCTCCTCGGTGCCCTGGCGCGGCCGCGACATCCGGGAGTCGGCCGGGAACAGCTCCTTCGAGAGGGCCATCGCGGCACGGCGCGCCGGGTTGGCGAGCTCGTGCGGGATCTCGTCGAGGCGGTTGCGCACCAGGCGCTCCACCTCGCCGTCCGGGAAGGCCGGGGCGCGCAGCGCGTCGGCGAGCAGGCCCAGCGCCTTGTCCAGCCGGGAGGCCGGGACCTCCAGGGAGACGCGGACGCCGGGGTGGTCGGCGTGCGCGTCCAGGGTGGCGCCGCAGCGCTCCAGCTCGGCGGCGAACTCCTCGGCGTCGTGCTTGTCGGTGCCCTCGGACAGGGCACGCGCCATGATCGTGGCGACCCCGTCCAGGCCCGCGGGCTCGGCCTCCAGGGGCGCGACGATGTCGATCTCGACGGCGACCACCTGCTGGCCGGGGCGGTGGCTGCGCAGGACCGTCAGGCCGTTGGGCAGCTGCCCGCGCTCGGGGGCCGGGAAAGCCCACGGCTTGGGTTCGCCGCCGGACGGCTGCGGGTGGAAGGTCATCGTGGTGCTGACGGCGTCGCTCACTGGGCCGCCTCCTCGTCGTTGTCCTCGGCGGCGGTCGGCTCGGTCGGCTCGTACACGAGGACCGCGCGGTTGTCGGGGCGCAGCCGGGCCTGAGCCACCTGCTGCACCTCCTGGGGGGTGATGTCCAGGACGCGCTGCACGGCCGTCAGGGCGAGCTGCGGGTCGCCGAACAGGACCGCGAACCGGCACAGTTCGTCGGCGCGGCCGGCGGCCGTGGCGAGCCGGTCCAGCCACTCGCGCTCCAGCTGGGCCTGCGCGCGCTCCATCTCCTCCGGGGTGGGCCCCTCGTCGGCGAAGCGGGCCAGCTCCTCGTCGACGGCCCTCTCGATGGCGGGCACCTCGACGCCGCCGGACGTCTTGACGTCCAGCCAGCCGAGTGACGGCGCGCCGGCCAGCCGCAGCAGGCCGAAGCCCGCCGCCACGGCCGTGCGGTCGCGGCGCACCAGCCGGTTGTACAGGCGCGAGGACTCGCCGCCGCCGAGCACCGTCAGCGCCAGGTCCGCCGCGTCGGCCTCGCGGGTGCCGTCCTGGGGGAGGCGGTAGGCGGCCATCAGGGCGCGGGAGGGGACGTCCTCCTCGACGACCTCGCGCAGCTCCTTGCCGATGACGTCCGGGAGGGAGCCGTCGCGCGGCGGCTGCTTGCCCTCGTGGCCGGGGATGGAGCCGAAGTACTTCTCCACCCAGGCGAGGGTCTGCTCGGGGTCGATGTCGCCGACGACCGAGAGCACCGCGTTGTTGGGCGCGTAGTACGTACGGAAGAAGGCCCGCGCGTCCTCCAGGGAGGCGGCGTCCAGGTCGGCCATCGAACCGATGGGCGTGTGGTGGTACGGGTGTCCCTCCGGGTAGGCCATGGCCGTCAGCTTCTCGAAGGCCGTGCCGTAGGGGACGTTGTCGTAGCGCTGCCGGCGCTCGTTCTTGACGACGTCGCGCTGGTTCTCCAGGGACTCCTCGTCGAGCGCCGTCAAGAGGGAGCCCATGCGGTCGGCCTCCAGCCACAGCGCGAGCTCCAGCTGGTGGGCGGGCATGGTCTCGAAGTAATTGGTGCGCTCGAAGCTGGTTGTGCCGTTCAGGGAGCCGCCGGCGCCCTGGACCAGTTCGAAGTGACCGTTGCCCGTGACCTGGGCGGAACCCTGGAACATGAGGTGCTCGAAGAGGTGGGCCAGGCCGGTGCGGCCCTTGACCTCGTGACGCGAGCCGACGTCGTACCAGAGGCAGACCGCCGCGACCGGGGTCAGGTGATCTTCGGAGAGCACCACACGCAGGCCGTTGGCCAGCCGGTGCTCGGTCGCTGTCAGGCCGCCGGAGCCGGCTTGTTCTGTGGCCGTGTGACCCATGGGCATGTACGTCCCTTCGATCCGCTTGCGAGGAAGTTCTGTCACTGTATGCAAGCGCGTCGGGCTATGGCGAAGTTCCCGACCGGGCTGCCTCGTACGAGCGGACTTCGCGGACACCCCGTCCGGGGGCTCCGGGGAGGGTCGCGGTCGGCGTTGTCAGTGGGGCGGGCCACAATGGTCCGCGAAAGACCCGAACGTTGATCCCGCATCGGCAAGCAGCAGGACGCAAGCGAAGGAGCCGCAGCCGCGATGGCCCGCCGTAGCACGAAGACCCCGCCGCCGGACGACTTCGAGGAGAGGATCCTCGACATCGACGTCGTCGACGAGATGCAGGGCTCCTTCCTTGAGTACGCGTACTCGGTCATCTACTCCCGCGCCCTCCCGGACGCCCGCGACGGCCTCAAGCCCGTGCACCGCCGCATCCTCTACCAGATGAACGAGATGGGCCTGCGCCCCGAGCGCGGCTACGTCAAGTGCGCCCGCGTCGTCGGGGAGGTGATGGGTAAGCTCCACCCGCACGGCGACGCCTCCATCTACGACGCCCTGGTGCGGATGGCGCAGTCCTTCTCGATGCGGCTGCCCCTGGTGGACGGCCACGGCAACTTCGGCTCGCTCGGCAACGACGACCCGCCCGCCGCCATGCGGTACACCGAGTGCAAGATGGCCTCGGCCACGTCCCTGATGACGGAGTCCATCGACGAGGACACGGTCGACTTCGCACCGAACTACGACGGCCAGGAGCAGGAGCCGGTCGCCCTGCCGGCCGCCTACCCGAACCTGCTGGTCAACGGCGCGTCCGGTATCGCGGTCGGCATGGCGACGAACATGCCGCCGCACAACCTCGGCGAGGTCATCGCCGCCGCCCGCCACCTGATCAAGCATCCGAACGCGGACCTCGACACGCTGATGCGGTACGTGCCGGGCCCCGACCTGCCGACCGGCGGCCGGATCGTGGGCCTGAGCGGCATCCGCGACGCGTACGAGTCCGGACGCGGCACGTTCAAGATCCGCGCCACGGTCTCGATCGAGAACGTCACCGCCCGCCGCAAGGGCCTGGTCGTCACCGAACTGCCGTTCGCCGTCGGCCCCGAGAAGGTCATCTCCAAGATCAAGGACCTGGTGGGCGCCAAGAAGCTCCAGGGCATCGCCGACGTCAAGGACCTCACCGACCGCGAGCACGGCCTGCGCCTGGTCATCGAGATCAAGAACGGCTTCAACCCGGAAGCCGTCCTGGAGCAGCTCTACAAGCTCACGGCCATGGAGGAGTCCTTCGGCATCAACAACGTCGCGCTGGTGGACGGCCAGCCGCTGACGCTGGGCCTCAAGGAGCTGCTGGAGGTCTACGTCGACCACCGCTTCGACGTGGTGCGCCGGCGCAGCGAGTTCCGCCGCGGCAAGAAGCGCGACCGCCTCCACCTGGTCGAGGGCCTGCTGACGGCCCTGATCGACATCGACGAGGTGATCCGCCTCATCCGCTCCAGCGAGAACAGCGCCCAGGCCAAGGAGCGCCTGATGGACCGCTTCGCGCTGAGCGACGTCCAGACGCAGTACATCCTCGACACGCCGCTGCGCCGGCTGACCAAGTTCGACCGTATCGAGCTGGAGTCGGAGCGCGACAAGCTCAAGGCGGAGATCGAGGAGCTGACCAAGATCCTCGAATCGGACGCCGAACTGCGCAAGCTGGTCTCCGGTGAGCTGGCCGCGGTGGCCAAGAAGTACGGCACCGAGCGCCGCACCGTCCTGCTGGAGTCGGCGGGCGCCCCGGTGGCCGCGGTGCCGCTGGAGGTCGCCGACGACCCGTGCCGGGTGCTGCTGTCCTCCACGGGCCTGCTGGCCCGTACGGCCAACGGCGAGGTGAACTTCGACGCAGAGGCCAAGCGCGTCAAGCACGACGTGATCGTCTCGGCGGTGCCGGCCACCACCCGCGGTGAGGTGGGCGCGGTGACGTCCGCCGGCCGGCTGCTGCGCCTCCAGGTGGTCGACCTGCCGCAGCTGCCGGACACCATCGCGGCGCCGACCCTGTCCGGCGGCGCGCCGGTCTCGGAGTTCCTCAGCCTCCAGGACGGCGAGCAGCTGATCTGCCTGATGACGCTCGACGAGTCCTCACCGGGCCTGGCGCTCGGTACGCAGCAGGGCATCGTCAAGCGCGTGGTGCCGGACTACCCGTCCCACAAGGAGGAGTTGGAGGTCATCACCCTCAAGGAGGGCGACCGCATCGTGGGCGCCGTCGAGCTGCGTACGGGCGAGGAGGACCTGGTCTTCATCACCGACGAGGCGCAGCTGCTGCGCTACCCGGCGGGGCAGGTACGGCCGCAGGGCCGCCCCGCGGGCGGCATGACGGGCATCAAGCTGGGCCCGGACGCGAAGGTCATCTTCTTCTCGGCCGTCGACCCGGGCGCCGACGCCATGGTCTTCACCGTCTCCGGCTCGCACGGCACGCTCGACGACTCGGTCTCCACGGCCAAGCTCACCCCCTTCGACCAGTACCCGCGCAAGGGCCGGGCGACCGGCGGCGTGCGCTGCCAGCGGTTCCTCAAGGGCGAGGACTGCCTCTCCCTGGCCTGGGCCGGCGCGGCCCCCGTACGGGCGGCGAACGCCAAGGGCGTCCCGGTCGAGCTGCCGGACCCGGACCCGCGCCGGGACGGCTCGGGCGTACCGCTGACGAAGCCGGTCTCCGCACTGGCCGGGCCGGTGTGACGGGCGCGGTTCCACGCTGAGGACGGCGACGCCCCCGGGACGGCTGCGGCTGGGCCGGGGGCGGGGGCGGTGCCGCGCCGGCGAGGAGGGGCGGGGCCCGGGGGCGGTTTACTGGTCGTCGGGTTCACCCGGGTCACCGGGATCACCCGAGTCACCGGGATCACCAAGTTCCTCCGGATCATCAAGTCCCCCGGGGTCGCCGGGCTCGCCGGGTTCGCCGGGTTCGCCGGGTTCGCCGGGTTCGCCGGGTTCGCCGGTGGACGGTACGTACCGCAGCACGCCCCACATGCTGTTCGCATCGCCGCGCTCCGTCCCTGTCTCCCGGCAGTCCGTCAGTTCCTTCCGCACCGCCGCCGTGTCGACCCCGCTGCCGATGAGGACGAGCTGGGTGCGGCGCTCCTCGTCCGGCTGCCACGGCGAGGGGTAGAAGCGCAGGAAGTCGCCGACCGCGTGCACGGCGAACTTCTGGCGGTTCTCCGGTACGTCGAAGTGGACGAACCCCTTGATCCGGTAGAGACCGGCGGGCCTGCTGTCCAGGAAGGCCATGAGCCGGCGCGGGTTCATCGGCTCGTCCGAGACGAACTCGACGCTCTCGTAAGCGGTGTGGAAGTGGCGGCCGGGCCCGTGGCCGTGACACCCCGGTCCGTGCGCGTCACACCCGTGCTCCGCGGTCACCTCCCCGCCCGCTGCGGCCTCCGCGTCCGCCTCCTCGCGGAACAGGTCCTCGAAGGACAGCTGCCGGACCGCCTCGTCGTCCGCGTCGCGCGGTTTGCGGTCGAAGAACAGTTCCGGGTCGATCCGCCCGTACGCGGCGGGCACGACGGGCGTCCCCGGGCTCAGCTCGGCGAGGGTGTCCAGCAGCGAGCGCTGCTCCGCCTCATTGATCCGGTCGGCCTTGTTCAGGACCACCAGATCGGCGATGGCCACATGCCGGTCGATCTCCGGATGTCGGGCCCGGGTGGCTCCGAACTCCGCCGCGTCGACGACCTCGACCAGCCCGCCGTAGACGATGCGGTCGTTCTCGCTGGCCAGGATCATGCGGATGAGTTCCTGCGGCTCCGCCAGCCCGCTCGCCTCGATGACGATGACGTCGATACGGGCCGACGGCCGGGCCAGGCGTTCCAGGTACTCGTCCAGTTCGCTGGTGTCGACGGCGCAGCACAGGCACCCGTTGCCCAGCGAGACCATCGAGTCGACCTGGCCGGCCACCGTCATGGCGTCGATCTCGATGCTGCCGAAGTCGTTGACAACCGCTCCGACGCGGCTGCCGCCGCTGCGGCCCAGCAGATGGTTGAGCAGGGTCGTCTTACCGGAACCGAGGAATCCGGCGAGCACGATGACCGGAATCTGTCGTGGGGCCTGCGGGGCCAAGGGGGCGCCTCCATCGTCGTACGTCTCGGTCAGCGGCGCGCCGTCGGTCCGGCACGCCGTCAGTTCAGCGCGGCGGGCACCGGCTGCGGCGGGGGCGGACCCGCATAGCGGGCCGCCGGGCGGATGATCTTCGAGTCCTCCGTGCTCCAGGATATTGGCGCTCCAGCCGACCACCCGGGCCGCACAGAAGGTGACCGTGAACATCTCACGCGGCAGGCCGCACAGCTCCATCACCACACCCGCGTAGAACGCGACGTTGGTGTGCAGCTCCCGGCCGGGTCTGAGCTCGGCGAACAGGGCCTCGACACGCTCCTCCACCTGCACCACGAAGTCCACCAGCGGCCCGCCGAAGTCCCGGGCGATGTCGCGCAGCATCCGCGACCGCGGGCCCTCGGTCCGGTGGACGGGATGCCCGAAGCCCATGACCCGCTCCCCGAACGGACACGCTCGCGGATCCAGGCGTCGATACGGTCCGGACTGCCGATGGCGTCGAGGGAGACCAGGGCCCGGCTGGGCGCGCCGCCGTGCAGCGGCCCGGAGAGCGCGCCGACCGCGCCCGCCAGACAGGCCGCGAGGTCGGCGCCCGTGGAGGCGATGACGCGCGCGATGAACGCCGAGGCGTTGAAGCCGTGGTCGATGGTGGAGATCAGATACTGCTCAATGGCGCGGGTGCGCGCGGGGTCGGACTCCTCGCCGGTGAGCATGTACAGGTAATTGGCGGCGTACGGGAGGTCGTCCCGCGGCTCGACCGGAGGCAGGCCGCGGCCGATGCGGTGCAGCGCGGTGAGGAGGGTCGGCACCGCGGCGCTCGCGGCGAGCGCCCCGGCGCCGCGCTGTCGGGAGTCGATGTCGTAGAGGGGCTGGAAGCCCGCTGCGGCGCCGAGCAGGGAGAGCACGATACGCAGGCCGGCGAGCGGGCCGCTGCGGGCGCTCGCGTGGACGATGCCGGGCAGCGCGTCCCGTACACGGGGGCGATTCCGAGGGCGGCCACGGGGGAGGTCACGGCAGCGGCCGCGGGCGTGGGGCGGCGGCAGTGGGGGCGGCCGGGCGGATGGCCGTGGCGGCAGTGCTGATGGCGGGGGCGGCGGGCGTGGGGGCGGGATCGGGGTCGGGCCCGGGGGCGGGGGCACGGCCGAGTCTGAGACCGGGACCAGGACCGGGCACGGGACCGGGCACGGGACCGGGCACGGGACCGGGCACGGGACCGGGCACGGGACCGGGACCGGGACCGGGCACGGGGCCGGGGGCGAGGGCGCGGCCGGGGGCGGGGCCAGGGCCGGGGGCGCGGACGAGTCTGAGGCCGAGACCGGGACCGGGCACGGGACCGGGGACAGGCACGGGGCCGGGGACAGGGACAGGACCGGGGACAGGGACAGGACCGGGGACAGGGCCGGCGGGCAGCGGCTCACCACGCGGGAAGCTGCCGAACGGCTCGGCGTGAAGCCGCACACGATCTACGCCTACGTCAGCCGCGGCCAACTGACCAGCCGGCGGCCCCCGGGCGGCCGGGGCAGCACCTTCGACGCGGCGGAGGTGGACGCCCTCGCCCGACGCGGCGCCCGACGCGAACCGGCCCCTGCCGACAGCGGTGACCTGGCGCTCCGTACCGGCATCACCCTCATCGACGCGGACCGCTGCTACCACCGCGGCGTCGACACCACCGAACTGGCCGCCCGCTACGGCTACGAAGAAGTCGCCGAGTGGCTCTGGACCGGCATGCTGCGCCCCGGCACCCGCTTCATCGCCCCGGAAGAAGCCCTCGCAGCCGCCCACCGGGCCGTCGACGCACTCCCCGCACACAGCAGCCCGATGGACCGGCTCCGCGTCGCGGTAGTGGCTGCGGCCGTCGCCGACCCGCTGCGCTTCGACCTGTCCGAGGACGCCGTCCTGGGCACGGCACGCGCCCTGATCCCCGTCCTCGTGGACGCCCTGCCCCGCCTGGAGAGCGGCACCGACCCCACCTCGGCGCCGATCGCCCGCCGCCTGTGGGCACGCCTCACCGAGCAGTCACCCGACGAGGCGTCACTGCGCGTCCTGGGCGCAGCCTTCGTCCTCTTCGTCGACCACGACCTCGCCGCCTCCACCTTGGCCGCCCGGGTGGCCGCCTCCGCGCGAGCCCACCCGTACACCGTCGTGTCGGCCGGTTTCGGCGCCCTGGACGGCCCCCTGCACGGCGCTGCGAGCAGCCTCACGCACCACATGCTGCAAGAGGTACTGGAACGGGGCAGCGCGGCGGCCGAGGTGGCGGACCACCTCCGCGCCGGCCGCCGGGTGCCCGGGTTGGGCCACCCGCATCTACCGAGGCGAGGACCCACGCGCCCGCACCCTGTTCCGCCTCCTGGAGGACGTACAGCAGGCCGCCCCGGCGTCGAGCCCACCCTCGTCGCCTCGCTGACCAGGCAGCCGTGGAATGTCATGATCGTCGGCGGCGGTATCCGCACGACCGAACAGCTGCTCCCGCTCTTCGAAACAGATCCTGAACCTGATCCGCCGCCATGCGCCCCTGGCAGCCATCGCGTTCACCACCAACGGCGGGGACAGCGTCGAGGCGGCACAACGGTGGCTGTGAACGCCGACCGCCCGGACGCCTTCTGAGCCACAGCCGGTGTGCCCCTCGACCACCTGCATCGGCATGTCCAGCCAGCCTCATGCCCCATGACGAAGATCGAACCGAGCACCGAAGCCGCTCCCCCCGAGGCGGACTTCGCGAGCCCCCTCCGCAAGCGACAGCCCCAGCCGACCCGGTAACGCAGCCAACCGGGCCACCAATCCAGCTCCCCGCCTCCCTCGTTCGCCCTCGCACGGCCCTCGTTCGCCCCCACGCCCCCCTCGCCAGCTCCCGCCCCCCCCAGATCAGCTTGCGCACTCTCCCCGCTCGACTCCGGCCTCTCCGAGCTCGACTCCGGCCTCTCCCCGCTCCCCCGTCGCCCTTCGATTCCACCGTCCGATCCCCTACGCCCCCAGCCCCCGATTCCCGCGCTCTCGGTTCAGGATTCCGGGCGCTTCGCGGCAGGTTAGGGTTACCTATGTGAGCACGTGCGCAACCGCTTCCCGCGATGTCGCCGAGCCCGTCGCGGGCACGTCGGCCACCGCCCGGACCTGGCTGCTCGTCGAGCAGTCCGGCCCCTGGGGCGCCGAAGCGCTGGCCGAGAGCCATCTCGATCCCCGCATCGGCCGGGCTCTGGAAGCGGCGGTGGACGGCACCGGCGTACGGGTGGCCCTCGTCCGTCGGCCGGGCCGGCACCCGGACCGCCACGGAGCCCCGGCCCGCCCGGCTTTCCTCGCCCACACCGCGCCGAACCGCTCCTGGATTCGGACCATCTCCGTCACCGACCCGGAAACGCTGCTGCGTCTCGACTTCGCCCGGCTGGGCACGGGTGAACACGGCGGGCTCTGGGAGCCGTATGCCGGCGAGCCGCTGGTTTTCGTCTGCACCAACGGCAAGCGTGACCGCTGCTGCGCCGTCCTCGGGCGCCCGCTGGCCGCCGAACTCGCCGACAGCGGCGCCGAGGCGTGGGAGGTCACCCACATCGGGGGTCACCGCTTCTCCCCCACCCTCTTCGTCCTCCCGTACGGCTATGCCTACGGGCGGGCTTCCGCCCCGCTGGTCAAGGACGCCCTGGCGGCGGCGCGGGACGGGCGGATCCTGCTGGACCACTGCCGCGGCCGTTCGGCCTGGGAGCGCCCGGCGCAGGCCGCCGACCTCGCCGTGCGCGAGCTGATACGCGAGGACCGGGCGGACGCGATCGACGTCGTACACAGCGCGCCCGTACCGCCGCCCGACGATGGCGGAGACGATGCGCCCGAAGGCGGCGGAGACCCGTACCGCGAGGCTCCGGCCTCGGCATCCCCGGCGGTCGGCCGCCGCGATGCCGCCGCCCCTACCTGGGCCGTCACTGTCGCCCACAGCGACGGCCGGTCCTGGCGGGTCACGGTCCAGCAGCGCGCCGACGGCACCCCTGCGCCGGTCAGCTGTGGTTCTCCGCTCGGGAGGCCTGCCCGTATGGCCGTGCTCTCCGTACGCCCTCTCGGCTGACCTGGCCGCGTGGCCGCGTCTTCCGCCACACCTGCCGACCGCGCCCGTCATCGCTGACCCCAGAACGCCCCTCACAACGCCCCACATAACGCGCCACATAACGCCCCTCCTTCGCATCAGTCGCACTGCCCGGCCCCGTCGGGAGTGACGGGTGGTTACTGACTGTGACTCTGCGAGGTTAGACAGGCGCGTGCGGTTCGCGAAAGCCCTGTGGATAACTTCCCCGTGGCCTGCTCACGGACGCCCCGCAGTCACGTCTCGCAAGATGTCCGTCACTCAGCGTCGAGATGATTACCTGCTGGACACTGCCCCGCCTACTGTTCGTCCGTATGGGCGTAAGAGGCGAGATCGACGCGCGGCCACCGACGGGCCGGCCGGCCGGTGACGGGCTGCGGGCCGTGCTGTCCGGGCTGCGCCTGCGGGTGGGCTGGCCGCGACGTGTCTTCGCGCAGGTGCTGCTGATGCAGCTGGCCATCGCCGCCGGCGTCACGGCGCTCGCCACCGGCCTCTTCCTCGCTCCGCTCGGTGCGCAGCTCGACGACGAGGCGATGCGCCGCGCCTTGGCCATCGCCCAGACCGCCGCCGCCGAATCCCGCCTCGACGACGCGCTGGAGCACTCCCGCCCCGGCCGCGACGGCCCCGTCCAGAACGAGGCGGAGCGGATCCGCCGGGCCACCGGGGCGGAGTACGTCGTGATCATGGATATGCGCGGAGTGCGCTGGTCCCACACCGATCCGGACGAGATCGGGCGCCGCGTCTCCACCGACCCCAGCGGCGTCCTGGCGGGCCGCGAGGTCATGCAGATCGACGAGGGCACTCTGGGGCGCTCCGCGCGCGGAAAGGTTCCGCTGCGGGACGAGAAGGGGAAGATCGTCGGCGCCGTGTCGGTCGGTATCGCGTACGAGAGCGTGCAGCAGCGGCTGGTGAGCACGGTGCCGCAGCTGCTCGCCTACGCGGGCGGGGCGCTCGCCGTCGGCGCGCTCGCCGCGTACCTCGTCGCCCGACGCCTCCAGCGCCGCACGCATGACCTGGCCTTCTCCGACATCTCCGCGCTCCTCACCGAGCGTGAGGCGATGCTGCACGGCATCCGGGAGGGTTTCGTCGCGCTCGACGCGCACGGACGTATCCGTCTGCTGAACGACGAGGCGCAGCGCCTGCTGGACCTGCGTTCCGAGGACACCGGCCGCCCCTTGGACGAAGCGCTGCCGCCCGGCCGTACCGCCGAGGTGCTCTCCGGCCGGGTCCGCGGCGCCGACCTGCTCACCGTCAGCGGGCAGCGCGTCCTGGTGGCCAACCGGATGCCGACCGACGACGGTGGAGCCGTGGTCACGTTGCGCGACCGTACGGAGCTGGAGCGGCTGGGCCGCGAGCTGGACGGCACCCGCGGGCTCATCGACGCGCTGCGCGCCCAGGACCACGAGCACGCCAACCGCCTCCACACCCTGCTGGGCCTCCTCGAACTCGGCCTGCACGAGGAGGCCGTGGAGTTCGTGACCCAGGCGGTGGGCGTGCACCGGGCGACCGCCGAGCAGGTCACCGAACGGGTGCGTGATCCGCTGCTGGCGTCCCTGCTGGTCGGCAAGGCGACCGTCGCCACCGAACGTGGCGTCTCGTTGAGCATCGCGCCCGACAGTCACCTGCCCGACCGGGTGGTGGACCCGCACAGCCTGGTCACCATCCTGGGCAACCTGGTCGACAACGCCTTGGACGCCACCGCCGGGAGCCACGGGGCGCGCGTCGAGGTCGAGCTCCGCGCCGAGGACCGTACGGCGGTCGTCCGGGTCCGGGACAACGGTCCCGGAGTGCCGGAGGAGCGGCGCGCCGAGATCTTCACCGAGGGCTGGACGACCAAGGAACCGCCTGCTCATGGGCAGCGCGGTATCGGCCTGGCGCTCGTGCGCCGGCTCGCCGAGCGGTACGGGGGCACTGCCGAAGTGGCCGAGAGTCCCGAAGGGGGCGCGGAGTTCACCGTCACGCTCCCTGACGCGCTGTCCGACGCGCTCTCGGAAGAGGTCGCGGAGGACCGGCCGGACGGTGACGGCGCTCCGGGCGCGGGCAGCGGGGGCGCACGAGGTCATGGGGTGCGCGTGCCTGACGGCCGCGGTCCCGGAGAGACGGGGGCCGCCCGGTGATCGACGTACTGGTCGTGGACGACGACATACGGGTCGCCGAGATCAACGCCGCGTATGTCGCGAAGGTCCCGGGCTTCCGCGTCGACCGCCTCGCCCACTCCGCCGCCGAGGCCCTGGCCGCCCTGGAGTCCGCCTCCATCGACCTCGTCCTGCTGGACCACTACCTGCCCGACGAGACCGGTCTGCAGCTCGTCTCGCGGCTTCGGCAGCGCGGCCTGCAGACCGACGTGATCATGGTGACCGCGGCCCGCGACATCGCGACGGTTCAGGCGGCCATGCGTCAGGGCGCGCTGCAGTACCTGGTCAAGCCGTTCACGTTCGCCGGGCTCCGTTCCAAACTGGAGGGGTACGCGGCCCTCCGCCGCACCTTCGAGGGCGGCGGCCAGGCCGAACAGTCCGAGGTCGACCGCCTCTTCGGCGCACTGGGTTCCGCCAACGCCGGCCCCGCCGAGCTGCCCAAGGGCCACTCGACGGCCACCGCCGACCGGGTCCGGTCCGTCCTGCGCTCGGCCGACGCGCCGCTGTCCGCCCAGGAGGTGGCGCGGCAGGCCGGGCTGAGCCGGCAGACCGCACAGCGCTACCTCAAGCTCCTCGAACGTGCCGGGCGGGTCCGTCTCAGTCTCCGGTACGGGGAGACGGGCCGTCCCGAACACCGTTACGTGTGGGTCTGACGGCCGGGCGCCGCCCTGGAGGGCGCGGCGCTTCACCCCATCAGGTGATGGACGATCCGGGCGGTTGTGCGAGACCGTGCCGGTAGGCGTAGTGGATCGCCTGGGCCCGGTCCCGCAGCCCGGCCTTGGCGAAGAGGTTGTTGATGTGGGTCTTCACGGTCGCGTTCGAGACATGCAGCGACCGGGCGATCTCCGGATTGGACAGTCCCTCCGCGACCAGCCTCAGCACCTCCACCTCGCGCGCGGTCAGCCCGTCCGGGGGCTCGGCAGGCGCTGCCGGGGCGGCCGTCCGTACGGGCTCGGCGAACCGCTCCAGCAGCCGCCGCTGCACCTTCGGCGACAGCCCCGCCTCGCCCGACAGCACGTCCTCGATGGCCCGGACGATCTCGTCGCCGTCCGCGTCCTTCGTCAGATAGCCCCGGGCTCCGGCTTCCAGGGCGGGAAAGAGGTGGTCGTCGTCCGCGTAGGTCGTCAGCACGACGACCTCGGTGCCGGGGTGCTCCGTACGGATCCTCCGCGTGGCCTGGACGCCGTCGCAGCGCGGCATCCGGAGGTCCATCAGGACGACGTCAGGGGCCAGTTCGGCGGTGAGCCGTAGCGCCTCCTCGCCGTCCCCGGCCGAGCCCACGACCTCGATGCCCGGCAGCAGTCCCAGCAGCATCACGATTCCCTCGCGCACCACCGTCTGGTCGTCGGCGACCAGCACCCGCGCCGTCATACCGGCACCCTCAACCGCACCGCGAAGCCCTCCTCGACAGGACCGGAATCCAGCGTTCCACCGAGGAGTTCGGCGCGCTCCCGCATCCCCAGCAGACCGTACCCGGAACCGGACGAGCCGAGATCACCCAGGTCCCCCGGCCCACCGCCGCGGAGCTTCCTGCGTGCGCCGGAGTCCCGTACCTCCAGCTCCACTTCGCCCTCCGTGTAGGAGAGACGCACGGTCACCTGCGCTCCCGGCGCGTGCTTGCGTACGTTCGTGAGCGCCTCCTGGGCCACCCTGCGCAGCGCGAGACCGGCTTCGGGCGGCAGTTCACGCCGCTCTCCCGTCACCTCCAGGCGAGCGTTGTCCACGGCCGTCAGATGGCGCAGGAAGTCCTCCACCGGGGCCATCTCGCCACGCAGCGCCGACAGTGCCTGACGTGTGCCGTCCAGGCCCTCCCTGGCCATGCCGCGCGCCGCCACGACCCGCTCCAGGATCTGCTGCCGGTCCGCCTCAAGATCCGCGCTGCGCTGGATCAGCAGCCGGGCCGCCTCCAAGTGCACCAACTGCGCGCTCAGGCTGTGCGCGAGTACATCGTGGATCTCCCGGGCGATACGGCCCCGCTCGGCCAGCGCGGCCGTCTCGGCCTCGGCCTTACGGGCGGCCCGCTCCTGGGCCAGCAGCCGCTGCGCGTTGCCCCGCGCCTCGGAGTCCAGCCGTACGACGTATCCGGCCAGTCCGAGCCCGACGACGGTCGCCGTGATCGACAGCCAGCCGTCGGGGCTGCGCGCGGCGTACGCCGCCAGGGACACGACCATGCTCGGCACCGCGGCCGCCAGCGGTAGCTGCGCCATCGAGACGACGGCGATCGTCCCCCACACCACGGTGGCCGGCACCCGCGCGCCCTCTGCGTCGAACCAGAACGCGCCGGCCTCCAGAAGCACCAGCAGACCGAGCGCCGGCCACAGTCGCTGCTGGAACGTCGTACGGAAGAACCTCCACAGGACCAGGCCGCAGAGCACGACCACGGCCAGCCCCAGCGCCACTCCCGCGTCCCGGAACTCCCGGTCCGCCAGCGCGCTCCACAGCAGGCCCGCCATCACCACGGTGCGGATGGCCCGGCCGACCCACACGCGCGTCCTGCTCGATCCCTCTCGGGAGGGCGTCTCCCGAGAGGGCCAGCTCGTCCAGATACTCAGCGGCACAAACGATCCTTCCGGCACGGTGCTCCCGGGGCCGGGCCGCCGGCCCGTTTCGCCGGGGCGCGCCGTCGTGATCTCAGCCACCGGCAGCCATACGGTACGCCGGGCGGGACGCCTGGGCGCGCCACACCAAGGTGCCCGTACGGGCGAGCAGCGTGGCGGCCACGGACAGCATCGTGGCCTGGGTGCCCAGGTGGACCCCCACCAGCACCGCGACCCCGTACAGACCGAACCGCAGTCCCGCACCGAGGAGCCAGGCCGCGGCGGTCATCGCGCGGCCGGCGGACCAGACCTGCCCGTCCGCGTCCGTCCAGATCCGCATGGTCCACGCCCAGGCGGCGCCGGTGAGCAGGCCGAGCAGCACGCCGACGGTCAGCAGGACGGCGGATCCGGTGGGGTGCGCACTGTCGACCAGGCCCGGTTCGCGCACCGCCATGAAGGCCAGTACGGCGGGCAGCAGCCACCAGCGCTTGCTCTCCGCCGCGAGCCGCTGCGGTGTGAACTGCCGCACGACCAGCAGAGCGATGACCGCGACGATGACGAGAATGTTGAGCAGACCGCTCATGACCTGGGCCTCCGTGGCACGGGAACAACAACGGTCCCGACGCTACGGAGCGGGCCCCACCGCCCGGATCGGCGTACGGGTGGGCTCCGGGTGGAAAGGCTACGGGCGCCTCTCCACCCGCGGGTGGAGAGGCGCCCGTACCAGCGCGCGCAGACGCTTCACGCGCCCCCGCAGCGATCCGTCAGGTGTCGATGCGCGAGAGGTCCAGCGTGGAGGCGGAGCTGGTGATGAACTCCCGGCGCGGCGCGACCTCGTTGCCCATGAGCAGGTCGAAGGCCTTTTCGGCGGCTTCGAGGTCGCTGATGTTGATGCGGCGCAGGGTGCGGTGGCGGGGGTCCATGGTGGTCTCGGCGAGCTGGTCGGCGTCCATCTCACCCAGGCCCTTGTAGCGCTGGATGCTGTCCTTGTAACGGATGTTCTTGCGCTGCAGTTCCAGCAGGGTCTGGCGCAGCTCGTTGTCGGAGTAGGTGTAGATGTACTTGTCCTGGCCCTTCTTGGGCTGGACGAGCTCGACGCGGTGCAGCGGCGGCACGGCGGAGAAGACCCGGCCCTGCTCGACCATGGGGCGCATGTAGCGCTGGAAGAGCGTCAGCAGCAGGCAGCGGATGTGCGCGCCGTCGACGTCGGCGTCCGCGAGGAAGATGACCTTGCCGTAGCGGGCCGCGTCGATGTCGAAGGTACGGCCGGAACCTGCTCCTATGACCTGGATGATCGCGCCGCACTCGGCGTTCTTGAGCATGTCCGAGACCGACGACTTCTGGACGTTGAGGATCTTGCCGCGGATCGGCAGCAGCGCCTGGAACTCGGAGTTGCGCGCCAGCTTGGCGGTGCCCAGCGCCGAGTCACCCTCGACGATGAACAGCTCACTGCGCTCGACGTCGTCGCTGCGGCAGTCGGCCAGCTTGGCGGGCAGCGAGGAGGACTCCAGGGCCGTCTTGCGGCGCTGGGCCTCCTTGTGCTGACGGGCGGCGATACGGGTGCGGGCCGCCGCCACGACCTTGTCCAAGACCGCCCGGGCCTGCTGCTTGGCGTCACGCTTGGTGGAGGTCAAGAACGCCTTGAGCTCCTTGGCGACGACCTGCGCGACGATGCGGGAGGCGGCCGAGGTGCCCAGCACCTCCTTGGTCTGCCCCTCGAACTGCGGCTCCGCCAGCCGCACGGTGACCACCGCGGTCAGGCCCTCCATGGCGTCGTCCTTGACCACGTCGTCCTCGGCGACCCGCAGCAGCTTGGCCGACCGCAGCACCTCGTTGACGGTCTTGGTCACCGACCGCTCGAATCCGGACACATGCGTGCCGCCCTTGGGGGTGGCGATGATGTTGACGAAGGAGCGCACCGTGCTGTCGTAGCCGGTGCCCCAGCGCAGCGCGACATCCACGCCCAGCTCCCGGGTCACCTCGGTGGGCGTCATGTGACCGCGCTCGTCCAGGACCGGCACGGTCTCCTTGAAGGTGCCCTGTCCGGACAGGCGCAGCACGTCACAGACCGCCTTGTCCTGCGCCAGATACTCGCAGAACTCGCTGATGCCGCCGTCGTAGCGGAAGGTCTCCTCGGTCGGGCCCTCGCTCTCGACGCCCCGCTCGTCCCGCACGACCAGGGTCAGCCCGGGCACCAGGAAGGCGGTCTGGCGGGCGCGGGCGTGCAGCGTCTCCAGGGACAGCTTGGCGTCCTTGAGGAAGATCTGCCGGTCCGCCCAGTAGCGCACCCGCGTACCGGTGCGGGTCTTGGGGATGCGCTTGCCCTTGAGCAGACCGTTGGCCGGGTCGAAGGGGGCGTCGGGGCCGGACTCGGTGAAGATGCCGGGCACGCCGCGGCGGAAACTGATCGAGTGGGTCTTGCTGTTGCGGTCCACCTCGACGTCCAGCCGGGCGGAGAGCGCGTTGACCACCGAGGCGCCGACGCCGTGCAGGCCACCGGAGGCCGCATACGAGCCGCCGCCGAACTTCCCGCCGGCGTGCAGCTTGGTCATCACGACCTCGACGCCGCTCAGGCCGGTCTTCGGCTCCACGTCGACCGGGATGCCGCGGCCGTTGTCCCTGACCTCCACCGACCCGTCGTCGTGGAGGATGACCTCGATATGATCGCAGTAGCCGCCCAGCGCCTCGTCGACGGAGTTGTCGATGATCTCCCAGAGGCAGTGCATCAGGCCACGGCTGTCCGTCGAGCCGATGTACATGCCCGGGCGCTTGCGGACGGCCTCCAGTCCCTCCAGGACGAGCAGATGCCGCGCGGTGTAGTTGGACCCGTCCCGGTCTGCCCCGGTCAGCACGGCGGTGGACGGCACGGACATCTCGGCGGTCACGCGGTTCGCTCCTCGCTGAATTACTGGTGGTCCGCATTCCGCGGACCCGGTCGTGGCGGTGTCGCCGGTGAGAGCGTACCGAGGCCCGGTAGAGCCGATGTGACGCCACCCGTGACGGTGGCCATGGTAGTAGACTTTCGTTCACGTGTTCGATACCTCGAAGGGGTGAGAGCGCAGTGCCGCGCACATCACGTTCCCTTCGAGGCATGAACCATTTAGGCTCCGGGCACGTCCTCTTGAACAACCGGCAAGCCAGCCGGGAGGACAAAACCCAGCAACCAACGTGAATCAGACCACCACGCAATACGGCTCATTCGCCGCCACCCGGCAACACCCGGCCCCCTTGGAAAAAAATTTTCAGGGAATAAGGCACGAGCGGGAACGTTTTCGGCCTGGTTGGATGTTGACCCTGGTACGACAGCTCGTCGAGCTAGAGAAGAGGCGACGTGACTACTGTTCTGACCCCCGCGAGCCCGCTGACGGCCGCTGACCGCTGCGACCGCTGCGGCGCCCAGGCATACCTGCGCGTCGTTCTGATGTCCGGCGGCGAACTGCTCTTCTGCGCCCACCACGGCCGCAAGTTCGAGCCAGAACTCAAGAAGATCGCCGCGGAAATACAGGACGAGACGGAGCGGCTGACCGCCTCTCCCGCGTCCGCGTCCGACGAGGAACGCTGACACATCGCATCCGACGACGAGCGAGTAGCGGCCTAGGGCCGTGCGGCGGGCGGTCCCCCGGCACCACCGGGGGGCCGCCCGCACTCGTCTGCTCCCACGACCGCGGCTCCCCGGACCACCGTCCAGTCACGGCTGCACCTTGAAGCGCCTCCCGTGGCACCCTGAGGCCCTGCCGGCGCATACTCCACTCCATGGCCCCTGCACCCGCTCCGCGGCCCTCAGCCGGCGCCGTGTGCGGTCACGTGCTTGATCATCGCTGAGATGCGCGTATAGACGCCCGGCTTCCCCACCTTCCCGCAGCCCGTCCCCCAGGACACCAGCCCCACCAGGCGGCCCCGCGCCACCAGCGGCCCGCCGCTGTCGCCCTGGCAGGCGTCCCGGCCGCCGGCCGACGTACCCGCGCACAGCATGGAACCGGACAGATACCGACCGTCCGCATTGCCCGGATACGCCCTGCTACAGGCTGCGTTCGAGAACATCTGGACCTGCGCCGAACGGAGCGTGGCCGAATACGAGCCGTTGCCCGTGGTGTCCCCCCAGCCGTACACATTCGCCTGCGTACCCGCCTTGTACGCCGGGTCGCCGGCCTTGGCCATCGCCAGTGCCCGCCCCTTCGGCAGCTGCTTGCCGAGGGTGAGGACCGCGATGTCTCCGGCGTTGCTGTAACTGTCGTACGACGGGTTCACCCAGACCCGCCGCGGCACCAGCTCTTCCCCGCCCCGGCCCCGCATGTCCTCGCGCCCCACGATGATCCGCAGGTCCTTGACCTGCTGCCACTCCACGCCCAGCACCGCGCGGCTCAGGCAGTGCGCCGCCGTGACCAGCGTCGCGCGGCCGACCAGCACCCCGCCGCAGAACTGCCCCGACCGGTCGGAGCCGAAGCGCGAACGGGAAGCGACGGCCACCATCCACGGGTTGTCGGAGACCTTCACCTGCCGGCCTCCCACCACCGACTCGTCCGCCCGCGCGGTGGCCGGTACGGCGAGAACCAGGGCGAGGGCCCCGAGGGCGGCCCGGACGTAGGCACGCATACACGCTCCTGACTGTGCGGAAGTGTTCGCACACCCAGGGTGAGACAGTTGGGCGCATCACGCACCCGGACACACCGCGGGCCCGGCCCCCACCGAGGGGGGCCGGGCCCGCAATGCACTCGTACGGCCGTCCGGAGCGACCGCTTCCGGATCAGTCCAGGTAGTCGCGCAGAACCTGCGAGCGCGACGGGTGGCGCAGCTTCGACATGGTCTTCGACTCGATCTGACGGATCCGCTCACGCGTGACGCCGTAGACCTTGCCGATCTCGTCCAGCGTCTTGGGCTGACCGTCGGTGAGGCCGAAGCGCATGGAGACCACGCCCGCCTCCCGCTCGCTGAGGGTGTCCAGGACGGAGTGCAGCTGCTCCTGCAGGAGCGTGAAGCTGACCGCGTCGGCCGGCACGACCGCCTCGGAGTCCTCGATCAGGTCACCGAACTCGCTGTCGCCGTCCTCGCCCAGCGGGGTGTGCAGCGAGATCGGCTCACGGCCGTACTTCTGGACCTCGATGACCTTCTCGGGGGTCATGTCCAGTTCCTTGGCCAGCTCCTCCGGGGTGGGCTCGCGGCCCAGGTCCTGGAGCATCTGACGCTGGACACGGGCCAGCTTGTTGATGACCTCGACCATGTGGACGGGGATACGGATCGTCCGGGCCTGGTCGGCCATGGCGCGGGTGATCGCCTGGCGGATCCACCACGTCGCGTACGTGGAGAACTTGTAACCCTTCGTGTAGTCGAACTTCTCGACCGCACGGATCAGACCGAGGTTGCCCTCCTGGATCAGGTCCAGGAAGAGCATGCCGCGGCCGGTGTAGCGCTTGGCCAGCGAGACCACCAGGCGGAGGTTGGCCTCCAGCAGGTGGTTCTTGGCGCGGCGGCCGTCCTCGGCGATGATCTCCAGCTCGCGCTTGAGCTTCGGCGCCAGCTTGTCGGAGTTGGCCAGCTTGTCCTCGGCGAACAGGCCCGCCTCGATGCGCTTGGCGAGTTCGACCTCCTGCTCGGCGTTGAGCAGCGGGACCTTGCCGATCTGCTTGAGGTAGTCCTTGACCGGGTCGGCGGTGGCGCCGGCCGCGGCGACCTGCTGCGCGGGGGCGTCGTCCTCGTCGTCGTCGGACAGGACGAACCCGGCGCTCTCGGCGCCCTCGGGCACCTCGGCCGCGGCCTCGCCCTTGCCGGCGGGCGCCGCCTCCTCGATCGGCTCGTCGTCGAGGAGCTCGTCGACGTCCTTCTTCGCGGCGGACTTCTTCGCCACGGTCTTCTTGGCGGTGGCCTTCTTCGCGACCGTCTTCTTGGCAGCGGCCTTCTTGGCGACCGTCTTCTTCTCAGGACCGCCCTCGGCCTCGCCGTACGACATCTCGCCCATCGGGGCGGCCGCGGTGGTGGCCTTCTTCGCCGTGGCCGTCTTGGCCGCGACGGTCTTGGTGGCGGTGCGCTTCGCCGGACTCTTCGCTGCGACGCTCTTGCGGGTGCGCTTGGGCGCCTCTGCGGCACTGACCATCAGCGTCACACCCTCCTCGTCGAGGATCTGGTTGAGGCTGCGCAGAACGTTCTTCCACTGGGTTGGCGGAATCTGGTCAGCCTCGAAGGCCCGACGCACGTCATCGCCGGCGATCTGCCCATCAGCCTTTCCCCGCTCGATGAGCGCCATCACTGACTCGGACTCGGCGATCTCCGGCGGGAGCGTACGGGATGTGCTGGCCGACACGAACAACCTCTCGGAACGATGGAAACGGCTTCCGACCCCGTCCACGGTGGATCGGAGCCGACGACCGTCGGCGGGGATGGACCGACGGCGCAGGGGAAGCCGGGGAGTTGAACAGCGCCGAAAACGCCGCTCGCATTCCCTCCTCGGCTATCACCTCTTAAGTCATCGCGCCTCCCCGGCGAGCGTTACGCCCAATCTGCGTGGCCCGAGTCACACCGCATAACCAGACATTCCCCCCTCTACGGTGCGCAATCCTCCCAAGCAAACGCCGGGCCCGGATCACGCTCCCGGGCCCGGCGGCCTGACGTACATCGGCTCGGGCGCGCCGCTCACGCGCGGCGGCGCACTGCCGCGGGCCCCGCGCCCACGCCCGTACGCTCCGGCGGCGTCCGCACGCCCTGTGCGCCCCCATGCACTCCGTGCGCCTGGCGTCCACCCCTCGCGCCCCGGGTGGCCCGCACCGTGTCCGACGCTCCGCCCCGTACGGCCGCGCCTCCCGTTCCGTACGGGCGCATGTCTCCCGGCCGGATCCTCCCGGCCGGTACGGGTCACCGGTGGGCTGGGATCTTCGGCGGCGCCGGCCCCTCAGTGCTCGCGGGGCGGCGGGACGGTGTGATCCCCGGCACCGCCGGCGCCCTGGCCGCCGGTCTCGCCGTGGGCGCTCAGCAGGGCACGCATCGCAGCCTCGGCGCCCGCCGCGTCGCCGGCGCCGATCGCGTCGACGATCCGCATGTGCTGGCCCACGGTCTTCTCCGCGGGGCGCTCACAGCCGCCGGACGGGCCGCCCGAGACGTGCAGGGCGGAGGAGACGATGCCGGAGAGGTGCTCCAGCATGCGGTTGCCGGCGAGCTGGAGCAGCAGGGTGTGGAACTCGGAGTCGGCTCGGCCGAAGGTCAGGGTGTCCCCCTGGGCGGCGGCGTGCCCCATGATCTCGACCATGTCGGCGAGACGCTGCTGGATGTCCTCGCGGCCGTGGCCGGCGGCGAGCCGGGCGGCCAGGGGTTCGATGGTCCAGCGCAGCTCGGACAGTTCCCGGCGCTGATCGTCGCGCTGTGGGCCGTACGCCCGCCACTCGATGATGTCGGGGTCGAGCAGGTTCCAGTCGCTGACCGGCCGTACTCGGGTGCCCACGTTCGGTCGGGCGCTGACCAGGCCCTTGGCCTCCAGGACACGCAGGGATTCGCGGACCACGGTGCGGGAGACCTCGAAGCGCTGGCCGATCTCCTCGGGCACCAGCGGACGGTCCGCCCCGAGGTCGCCGGAGACGATCATCTGGCCGAGCTGCTGGACGAGTTGGCCGTGCAGCCCGCGGCCGCGGTTGCCCGCCGCGCGGCGGCCGGCCCGGGCCATGTCCGCCTCGGGCCCGTCCCAGACGGGCGGCACGCGGTCGGCCCGCTCGGCGCCCGGAGCATGGGCGACACCGCCGGCGCCGGGTGCGCCCGCGGCGGCGTAGGGGTAGCGGTCAAGCTCGCCCGGACCGGCGAGGCCGGTGTCGGCGGGGCGAGCCGCGGTCATCATGGTGTGCGCAAGGGTACTCACGCATCATTTGTCGGCGACGCCCCCGGGCCCCTTGAGGTCTTTGGTGAAAAGCACACGAAAGGGTGATCGCCCATCATTCCCCAATTGACGCTTTATCGGAAAGAAAGGTGCTCCCCACGGGAGGGCTCATTCGCCGCCGCGCCAACTGCGCGCGAAAGCGGGCCGTGCGGGTCAGCGGGCCCGCTTCCGTAGGGCGGTGAGGGCATAGGCGAGGGCCAGCGCGGCGAGCGACAACGCCAGTGCGCAGCCCACGGGTTGGGCCACCAGCCGCAGTGCCGCCGCGACCGCCTGATCGAAGCCGGACGGCCACTGCACCAGCGCCACCGAACGCAGCCGCGCGGGAAGCCCGACCAGGGGCCGGGCGCCCGGAGCGGCCAACGCCCGCTGTACCAGGGGCAGCACGAGCACCGGAACGGCCAGGACCACGGCCAGCCCCGTCGCGGTGGACCGGAAGACACCCGCGGCCAGCACACCCGCCCACGAACAACCGACCACGAGGGCCGTCCAGCTGACGGTCAGCACCTTCAGGTCGCCCCCGGCCGGCAGGCCCGCCGCACCGAACAGGCCACCCACCGCCACGCTGTCGAGCAGCAGCGTACCGAGCGCGAGCAGCGCCGCCGCGGCACCGCTGACCAGCAGTTTGGCCACCAGCAGGTGGAGGCGGCGCGGCACGGTGCCCTGTTCGGGGGCGAGCGCCGGGTAGCGGAACTCCTGACCGAAGGAGAGCGCCCCGATCAGCCCGGCCGCGAGCGCGACCGGAGGGAACGGAAGTTGACGCGGCCAGCCGGTGAGCACATGCACCCGCGAGCTGTCGCCGGCCCGGGCCAGCACCAGGGCGAAGACCATGGCCACCGCCAGCGCGAGCACGAAGACGATCGGGCCGGTGGGGTCGGTCGTGGCCCGCCGGAACTCGTACAGCAACGGCCATTCCGGCCCCCGACCGGACAGCCGCAGCTTGACGAGCTTCCGGGCCGCGTCTTCCGGTGAGACCGGGGCGGGGCCAGGGGGGCCTGGGGGGAGGGAGGTGCGGAGGGGCTTCAGGGGTTTGTGGGTGGAGGGGGAGGTGGAGGCAGGGGACGGGTTGAGCTTTGGGGCGGGGGTCGGAGTCGGGGTGGGTGAGGGGAGCACGTACGCGGGAGGTGTTCCTGTGTGCGACTGGGCCGGGTCGGCTGGTGGCACGGGTCCGGTGGGCGGCGTGGGCCCGGTCGGTGGCGTAGGGCCGACGGACGGCGTCGGACCGACCGACGACGCGTGCTCGACGAGTTGGCCTGTCAGGACGTGCGGGGAGCGGACCGAGGTCGTTCGATCACCGTTCTCCGGGGCGGCGGAGGCGGTGACGTCGGTACCGGGGTCGGCAGACGCGCCCCTCGCTGTGTGGATCATGGCGGCCATCGAGGCGGCAGCCGTGTCCGAAGCCGACGTGGCGGGCTGCGCGGCCGTCGGCACGGTGCGGGCACGGGAACGGGTACGGCCGTCGGCACGGTCGAGCGCGGTGACCGGGCCGGTGTCCCCCACCTCGTCGGCGAGCCGGTGCACGAGAATGCCGTGCCGGAACGCCGTGTCCCCCACGGCCGCGCAACTGCTGCCGTAGACGGCGATACGGCTGCCACTCTCCCGTACGACTTCGACCGCGCGACCCGTGTGCGGGTCCGTTCCCGGGCGCACGCGCTGCGCCTCGTCGACGAGCAGGGACGCGAGCCGGTCGGCGTGCGGGGAGCGGACGACGACGCGCGGGCGCAGCCGGGTCCGGGCGAAGTCGGCGACGTTCTGGTCCGCGACCAGCCTGCCGCCCTCGACGGTGACCACCCGGTGGCCGAGCCGGGCAGCCGCCCGGGCGTCGCGGCAGGTGACCAGTACGGTGCCGCCCTGCGCCGCGTAGCCCTGCAGCAGCCCGTGCAGCCAGGCCGCCTCGCGCGGGGACACGTCCCGGGAGGGCTCGTCCAGGAGGAGGGTGTGCGGGTCGCCGAGGAGAGCGGCGGCCAGGCCGAGCCTGCGGTCCATGCCCCGCGAGAAGGCACCGAGCTTCTCGCCGGCCAGGCCGCTGAGGCCGACGACGTCCAGGACGTCGTCGGCGCGGGACGCCGGAACCCCCGCGGCGGCGCTGAGCATCCGCAGCTGTCCGCGCGCCGTACGGGCGGGATGCCCGGGGACGTCGCCGAAGACCACGCCGATCTCGCGGGCCGGGTTCGGCACGCGGTGCAGCGGGCGGCCACGGAAGAGCGCGACGCCGCGGCCGCTCTCCAGCTGGAGCATGAGGCGCAGAGCGGTGGTCTTGCCGGCCCCCTCGTCGCCGAGCAGGACGGTGATCCGGCCGGCGGGGGCCTCGAAACTCAGGTCGTCGACGGCGGGGCGCCGCCTCTCGCGGGAGCCGCCGGTCAGCCCGATGGCCTGGATCATCGCGCCCCCCACGGGGTGCGGGGCCTGGCGGTAGCGGTGCGGAGCAGGAGGTGGGGACTCACCCGGCCACGGTAACCCCGAGTGTCCGTTTTGCCGGTAATGCCCCGCAGTTGATGCCCACGCGTGTCACACCCCGCCACCAGCGACACCGGGGCGCCGGGCCACCCGCGCTCCGTACCACCGACCGGCCGTCGCCCATCACACCGCTACAGCACCCCGAACCGCCGGCAGCTCCCCGCGCCCCGGACGTGCCCAGGTCCGCCGACCCGCCGCTCAGACCTCCGGACGCAGCATCGGCGGATTGAGCAGGGTGGCGCCGCCGGCCCTGAACAGCTGGGCGGGGCGGCCCCCCTGACGGGTCGTCGTCCCGCCGGTGGGCACCAGGAAGCCCGGTGTGCCGGTGACCTTGCGGTGGAAGTTCCGGGGGTCCAGTGCCACACCCCACACCGCTTCGTAGACCCTGCGCAGCTCCCCGACGGTGAACTCCTGCGGGCAGAAAGCGGTGGCGAGCGAGGAGTACTCGATCTTCGAGCGGGCCCGCTCCACCCCGTCCGCGAGGATGCGGGCGTGGTCGAAGGCGAGCGGGGCGGACTGCTCCCCTTCGCGGCCGAGGCCGCCGTCCTGGTCCAGGAGCGTGTCGACGGGGGCCCAGCGCGCGCTGTGGGCGTCGCCACCCGCCGTCGGGGCGGGCAGGTCCGGCGCGAGCACCAGGTGGGCGACGCTGACCACCCGCATCCGGGGGTCACGCTTGGGGTCGCCGTAGGTGGCGAGCTGCTCCAGATGCGCGCCGTACGGCGGAGGCGGGCCCGCCGGGCAGTGGGCGTGCAGTCCGGTCTCCTCGGCCAGCTCCCGGGCGGCGGCCGCCTCCAGGTCCTCGTCGGCCCGTACGAACCCGCCCGGCAGGGCCCAGCGCCCTTGGAACGGCGGCTCGCCGCGGCGTACGGCGAGCGCGCACAGCGCGTGCCTGCGCACGGTGAGCACGACCAGGTCGACGGTAACGGCGAACGGGGGGAAGGCCGACGGGTCGTAGGGAGGCATGGCGCGATCATAGTCGTCCGCCTGACGATAATCAGGCCCTGACGCATCTCAGGCCCCCAGTTGCAAGCCATTCGCGGCCTCCTCGACCAGGCCGAGGCCGAGCCTGCTGATCCGTACGGCGAACGGCTGTCCGGCGACGCTGAGCCCCGTGAACTGCATGGCGCCGAGCGGCGCGCTGCCGACCGGGCGGACCGCCACGGTCCCCGCCGGGACGTCGGGGCGCACCCCGGCCAGGGCGGTCAGAGCGTGCACCGCGCCCGCGGCGGCCACGGCAGCCGGCCGGCAGGCCGCGGGGTGCGGCACGGGTGCGCCGTCACGGGTGCGCTGCTCGCCCGCGTACATCTCCGGGAGCCGGTAGGCGAAGCTCTGCGCGGCGTCGAGGAGCCCGCGGACCAGGGAGGCGGCCTCCTTCTCATGGCCCGCGGCGGCCAGGCCGGCGACGGCGACCGCCGTCTCGTGGACCCGTACGGCGCCGCTTCGGTGTCCGAAGGGGTTGTAACCGCCCTCCTTGACGCCCAGCCCCCGCAGACCCCAGCCCGAGTCCATGGCAGGGCTTCCCAGGAGGCGGGCCAGGCGCTCCGTGCGTGCCGGGTCGAGCAGACCGACAGCTGTGCGGCCGCCGCCGAGCAGTCCGGTGTCCAGGAGATGGACGGCCGCGGAACCGAAGTGCGGAAGCAGCCGGCCGCCCGGGGTGCGCAGGACGGCGGGGCTGCCGCCACTGCGGTTCTCCACCCAGAACTCCTCACGGAACCGTGCCCGCAGCCCGGCCGCCCACTCGCGCAGCGCCGGCGCTCCCGGTCTGCCGCAGCCGTCGAGGAGGTCGGCGCCGAGCAGCGCGGCGCGGTGTGCGTGGGCCTGGGTGGCGCAGCGGTACGGCCCTCCGGGTGCCGGATCGGGGACGTAGCCGCTGCCTCCGCCCAGGGCTCCGTCACCGGGCGCGTCTCCGTCGCTCACGGCCGTACGCAGCCATCTGAGGCAGCTCTCCGCTGCCGGGAGCAGTTGCTCGGTCTCACGGTCGGGCAGTCCCCAGCGGCGGGCCTCGGCGAGGACCGTGGGGAACAGCAGTGTCGCTTCGACGCCCGTGCAACTTGGGGGCGCGTACGGACCGGCGTCCCGGAGCGCACCCGGAATTCGACCGGAATCCGCCCCCGAACCGGTCAGTTGGACATGCGCCAGCGTGCGCAAGGTGGTGGCCGCGAGCCGGGTGCCCAGGGGCAGGAGCATCCGCGCGGCCCAGAGGGCCTCGGCCGGCGAAAGGCCGCAGCGCCAGGGCACGCCCCCCGCGACGTACGTGTCCGTAGGGGCGCCCGGGCCACGCATCAGCAGACCGTGGAGATCGTCGAGGCCGACGGCCAGCAGCGCTTCGGCCCGGGGGTCGTCGCACTGGAGCCGCGCCGCCGACCACGGGCGAGGCGGCTGCTCACCGCCCCGGGTGGCCGGGAGCGGCGGGCCCGGCCGGCCGGCGAACGCCCCCGACGTCGCATGTTCCAGCCGGACGCGCACCTCGATGGTGTGCTGGCCACCGGGCGGCAGGTCCAGCTCCCAGCACAGCAGACCGGCCGAGGCCATGACATCGGTGGGGGCCGGTGTCGCGGCGATCACCGCATGGGCTCCCCCGGCGGACCAGCGCAACCCCGACCCGTGCACACTGGCGGGCAGTTCGGGGCCGGCGACACCGACGGCGATCGCACCGAGATCGGCGAGGTCCGTGCCCAGCCGTAGTTCCACCGGCAGCCGTACCCGGCGCGGCGCGCTGCTGTGGAACGTGATCCGTTCGACGCCGTCGGCGGACCGCAGCCGTTCCACACGGATCTCGGGGTCCGGGCCGCGGTCGACGGCCGTACGGACCGTGCCGACGAACCGCGCCCGGTCCGACGCGACCAACCTGCCCTGCACGATGACGGGTTCGGCGCCGCCCGCGCTCAATTGGCAGCGGGACAGGACACGGCGTCCCGCGCGGTAGAAGCCGTCCGTCCCCCGTCCGGTGAGCTGGCCCTCTTCGGAGGAGATGGCGAGGGCCGGCAGCGCCACGCAGATCAAGGTCCCGTGGACAGGCTGCGGTTCCGGTGGCCGGGGCACCCCGGAACGGTGATCTCCGGATGCCCGGCGGGCCGGCTGAGCGGTGGGGACCATGCCTGACACTCTCTGCGCTCCCTGCTGGGGTCTGGGATCCATACGGACTGCGCCACAGAGGTGAACGCCAGGGCCGGCGCCCAGGTCACGCCGGCGCTCCCGCACCGGCGGGCTCACGGCCGGCTCCGGTCGCCGTTGCGGGCGGAACGCCGTCCGTCCCGGCCGGGGGTCGTACGCGAACCGGGGCGCGTACTGCCGCGCGGACCGCCCGGGCGGTCCGATCCACCGCAACGTCCGTTCCCACCGGGGCGCTCCGCCCTGCCGGGGCCGTCCGATGCGGCGGGTCGTGCCGGCTGACCGCCGCGGCGGGGGTCACCCGGCCGGGTGGCCTCGGGCGAGGAGCCGGGCACGGGCGCGGGGCCGTCCACAAGCACCGGTACGGAGTCACACCCGGACGCCAGTACGACGCCGCCTTCTCGTGCGCCACCGGCCCGTTCGTCCTGCTCCTCCCGCAGGCAGCGGCGCAGCGCTTCCGGGTCCAGTCCCTGGTTGATGCCGCTGTGCAGCAACTGGGCGAAGAGGCATTCGGGATCCAGGCTCAGCGCGCGGCCGAGCGCGATGCGGGCGGACGGCTGGTCGCCCGTCGCCCAGGCGACCCAGCCCGCCAGCGCGAGCGGTGCCACGGCGTACTCGGCGTATCCGCCGACGCAGCGGCGGGAGAGCGCCTGCCACAGGCGCAGCGAGGGTTCGGCGTCGGGCCCCTCCATCCACTCCGCGGCGCGGTCCCGGGCGACGCGGTCCTGGAGCCCGATGATGAGACGGGCGGCCTCGGCGTCGGTCAGGAGTGCGTCGTCGCAGGCGTCCCTGGCCCGCCGGCTGCCCTTGGGCGGGTCCTCGCGGAACCGGCGGACCAGTTCCCTCGCCCGGGCCAGGGTCTCCGCCCGCATGGGCGCCGCCGTCCCCTCCTGGATCATGCGCGGGACGAGTGCGTGGGCCTCGGCGTCCAGCGCGCTGGTCTGCCCCGCCGCGCGCGGTCCGGTCCACGCGGTCAGCCGGGATTCCAATTCACGCAGGGATCCGCGCACTTGGATGCCGGCGTAGGCAGCGGCGGCGGCCATCACCGACGTACCCGGCGGGGTGAGCGGCGTGCCCTCGGCGGGGCAGCAGCGGAAGTCGGGACAGCAGTAGGACCAGAAGCGGCCGTCGGAGATGCACAGCGCGTCGAGCACCGGGACGTCCAGCGCGCCACAGGCGATGCGCAGCCGCTGGGCGAGCGGGAGGAGGCGCTCCTTGACGTCCCGGCCGCTCTCGCCCGTCGCCGGTTCCTGGCAGAGGTAGACGATGATCCCTTCGGGGCGGGAACGGCGCTGCTCGCCGAGCGTCACGAGCGAACCGGCGAGCTGCTCGGACACGTACGCCCACTGGGACCGGTCGGGCGGGATGCCGAGGCGGGCCCGGCTGCCGAAACGCCCCCGCTCGCCGTGCAGGCCGACGAGGACGATGCTGTCGTCCGGGAAGAACCCGAGCAGGTACGGCAGCGCGTCGGCCAGCTCGGCCGGCCCGCGCAGGGTGACCTTGGGTCCTTCGGTGTCCTCGTCGCCGTCCCCGGTGGCTTTCGCCGGGGCTGCGATGGGGGGCGGGGTTGCGGGCGGGGGCGGGGCGGTGGGCGGGGTCGGGGCTGCGGCTGCGGTCGGGGCCGGGGCCGGAGCGGGTGGCGTGGGCGGCATGGGCGGGCGGGTTCGGTCGATCTTGGTGGGCTGGTCGAGCCGTGCGGGTCGGTCGAGCCTCCCGGGACGGCTCGGCAGGTCGGGCTGGTCACCCGGTCGTACCTGGTCGCTCCGCTCCGGCCGGCCGTCTCGTCCCGGTCGACCACTCCTTTCCGGTCGACCACTCCTTTCCGGCTGACCGGGCTGTTCCGGCCGATCGGACCGACCGAGTCGATCGGAGTGACCGAGTCGATCGGACCGATCGGATCGACCGGATCGCTGAGGCTGTTCGGGCTGGCTGGGCATTTCGCTGTGCTGGTTCATGGCTCGAAGATCCCGCGGATCGCCGTGCCGCCGCGACCCCTGTGGATAACTCACGGGTGACGGAAGTTGTCCACAGGATCGGGCGGCGGTTCGCGCGTTGTCAGTGGCATCGGGTTGCATGGAGCCATGAGCAACGAAGACCTGCGCGCCTCGGCCGATGCCGTCCTCTCCCGCCTCGTCGGGGATCCCGGCGGCACGGCCCGGCTGCGCGAGGACCAGTGGCGGGCGATCGAGGCGCTGGTCGCCGAGCACCGCCGCGCGCTGGTGGTGCAGCGCACGGGCTGGGGCAAGTCGGCGGTCTATTTCGTCGCGACCGCGCTGCTGCGCGAGCGCGGCAGCGGCCCGACCGTGATCGTCTCGCCGCTGCTCGCGCTGATGCGCAACCAGGTCGACGCGGCGGCCCGGGCCGGCATCCGCGCGCGCACGATCAACTCGTCCAACACCGAGGACTGGGACACGATCCAGGCCGAGGTGGCGGCGGGCGAGGTCGACGTCCTGCTCGTGTCGCCGGAGCGCCTCAACAACCCCGACTTCCGCGATCAGGTGCTGCCCAAGCTGGCCGCCGCCACCGGTCTGCTGGTGGTCGACGAGGCGCACTGCATCTCCGACTGGGGCCACGATTTCCGGCCCGACTACCGGCGGCTGCGCACGATGCTCGCCGACCTCCCGCCCGGTGTGCCCGTGCTCGCCACCACGGCGACGGCCAACGCGCGGGTCACGGCCGACGTGGCGGAGCAGCTGGGAACGGGCGAGGGGGCCGCCGAGGCGCTCGTCCTGCGCGGTCCGCTGGACCGGGAGAGCCTGAGCCTGGGCGTGCTGCCGCTGCCGGACGCCGCGCACCGGCTGGCCTGGCTGGCCGACCATCTGCACGAGCTGCCGGGCTCCGGGATCATCTACACGCTCACGGTCGCCGCGGCCGAGGAGGTCACCGCCTTTCTGCGGCAGCGCGGCCACACGGTCGCCTCGTACACGGGGAAGACCGAGAACGCGGACCGCCAGCAGGCCGAGGACGACCTGCTCGGCAACCGGGTGAAGGCGCTGGTCGCCACCTCCGCGCTGGGGATGGGCTTCGACAAGCCCGACCTCGGGTTCGTGGTGCACCTCGGTTCGCCGTCCTCCCCCATCGCCTATTACCAGCAGGTCGGGCGGGCCGGGCGCGGTGTCGAGCACGCCGAGGTGCTGCTGCTGCCCGGCCGTGAGGACGAGGCGATCTGGAAGTACTTCGCTTCACTGGCGTTCCCGCCCGAGGAGCAGGTGCGCCGGACGCTGGACGTTCTGGCGGGCTCGGACCGGCCGCTGTCGCTGCCGGCCCTGGAGCCCTTGGTGGAACTGCGCCGCTCCCGCCTGGAGACCATGCTGAAGGTCCTCGACGTGGACGGTGCGGTGCACCGCGTCAAGGGTGGGTGGACCGCGACCGGCCGCCCGTGGACGTACGACGCCGAGCGGTACGCCTGGGTGGCGCGGCAGCGTGCGGCCGAGCAGCAGGCCATGCGGGACTACGCCACGACCACGGGCTGCCGGATGGAGTTCCTGCGGCGGCAGTTGGACGACGAGGCCGCGGCGCCGTGCGGGCGGTGCGACAACTGCGCGGGCGCGCGCTTCACGGCGGACGTGTCCACCGCGTCGCTGGACGCGGCGCGCGGTGAGCTGGGGCGGCCTGGTGTGGAGGTCGAGCCGCGGCGGATGTGGCCGACGGGGTTGCCCGCCATCGGTGTCGATCTCAAGGGCCGCATTCCGGCAGGTGAGCAGGCCGCCACCGGGCGGGCGCTGGGCCGGCTGTCCGACATCGGGTGGGGCAACCGGCTGCGGCCGATGCTCGCCGCGCAGGCCCCCGACGGACCGATTCCGGACGATGTCGCGTCCGCGGTGGTGACGGTGCTCGCCGACTGGGCCAAGGGCCCCGGCGGCTGGGCCTCGGGGGCCGCGGACGCCCCGGCGCGTCCGATGGGAGTCGTGACGCTGGACTCCCGTACCCGTCCGCAGCTGGTGCGTTCCCTGGGAGAGCGGATCGCCGCCGTCGGGCGGATGCCGTTCCTGGGGACGGTGACGTACGGCGAGGACGGACCGGACCCTCGGATTCCGCGGAGCAACAGCGCGCAGCGACTGCGGGCGCTGCACGGGTCGTTGAGTGTGCCGCCGGAGTTGGCGCAGGCCCTGGCGTCGGCGGCCGGCCCGGTGCTGTTGGTGGACGATTACGCGGACACCGGCTGGACGTTGGCCGTGGCCGCCCGGCTGCTGCGCAAGGCGGGAGCCTCCGGAGTGTTTCCGCTGGTCCTTGCCGTACAAGGGTGAGGTGAAGGGGGTGGTCGGGCGTCAGGGGCCCGTGCGGCGGGCATGAATACCGCAGGCGCCGCGCCCGATTCCGGCTGTGCGCGCGACGCGTTCATTGCCGCATGTCTGTACGAACGTAAGAATTGGACCCCCGCTTCCCCGTACCCGTCGCCCGCGGCCCGGTACGGCGGTACGGCACCGTGCCCGCACGGCCGGCCGCCCTCCGGCGTGCGGACGCGCAGACGAAGGGAGGACCGTGACCTTCGGCTTCGCTCAGCCCCCGGATGTTTCCCTGCCCACGTCCGCCGATTCCGCCGCCCGGCTGAGCCGCATGCTGGAGCCTTCCGAGTGGGCGTCGGCCGGTATTCCCCTGCTGCGCAACCCGCGTGAGGTGGTCACCGGCCTGCACGACCGGCACCTGCCCGGCCTCTCGACGGCCGTCGTGGCGGTGCTCGGCCCCGAGGAACGCGTCGTCGCCAGCGCCTCGTTCGTCCAGCGCGCCTCGGCGCCGGACGGCTGGGAGTTCCGCAACGCGCTCCTGGCCCAGCTGCGTCGGGTCGTCCCGCACGATCTGCGGCTGCGGGTGCCGGTCCGTACGGCCGTCCTGCTCTACTGCCGGGAGGGCGACCCGCGTTGGACGGAGGCGGACGGTGCCTGGATGTGGGGGTTGCGCGACGCGTGCACTTTGCACGGGCTTCGCTGCGGCGCGTACATCACGCTGACCCGCAGCGGCTGGCAGGTGCTGGGCGAAGGCCGTGGCGGCCGCCGGCCACGCTCTGTGGCACGCCCCGCCCGCCCTGACGGTACGGGACCACCGCCGCACCGGTACGTACCGGAACAGCCCGGTCCGGTCGAGCGGCGCAGAACGCCGGGGCAGACCCCGCCGGTAGCCTCCGGGCAGGCCGATGGCGCCGCGCCGCCGGGAGCGTCCGGGCACACCGGCGCAGCACGGCGGTCCGGACCACCGCCATCGCCCGACTCACCGGAACGGCTCACTCCGGCGGAGCGGTCCCGCTCCGCGGAACGGACGCGCGCGCCAGCCCCGCAGCCGTACGCCGAGGGGCCGCGGCCCGCTTCGGAACCGTCGTACGAGGACGGACGACGCTCACCACGACGCGGCACGGCCGGCACACGGGAAGCGCGACGACGCGCCGCGGCCCGTTGACGGTACGCGGGCGCCCGACGCGAGACGCCCGGACGGCCGTGGCCGCCGGGCTCCCCCTGACAACGCCCGTCAGGCGTGCACGCCCAGGAGGGCGTTGATCCGCTGCGGGTCACCGCAGACGACCAGGAGCGCGCCGGCCCGGGTCATCGCGGCGGGCAGGGCCTGGGCGACGGTCTGCTCGGCGCCACCGTTGACCGCGACGACCACGACGGGCCGTCCGGTCGCACGCTCGGCGGTGGCGTCCGCGTAGAACACGTCGTCCGCGGCATCCTGCTGCGCCCAGTAGGCCGCTTCACCGAAGGACAGTTCGTGGGCGGCCCACGGGTGCATCTCACCGGTGGTGAGCACCAGGATGTCGCCCGGCGCGCGTCCGGAGTCCAGCAGCAGGTCGACGGCCTCCTCGGCGGCGTCGAGCGCGCCGGACTGCGGGGCCGGGATCAGCTGGATCTGCGCTCCGGAAGCGGCGCCGGCGGCACCGGCGGTCGCGGTGGGCTGCTGGGGGCCCGGGCGCTGCGCCGGAGGAGCGCCGGCCGGCCCGCGGGACGGCGTGGCGGGTCCGGGCTTGCCGGGGCGGGCGCTGGCCGCGGGGGCGCCGCGCGGAGGCGCGGGGCGGGGACCGGGGCCAGGAACAGGACGGGGGGTCGACGCGGTGCGGCCGGCGGCCGGAGTTGCGCGGTGACCCGGGACACTCTCGTGAATCTGAGGCTCCTCGGGGATGAGAGGCATAAAAGGATGTCTATCAAACGTAGGTGCGGAACACGTCATCGGGTACCGAATTCATGCCCGCACCGCTCAGAAGTCGAAGCCGAGTTGGCCACCGGCCTCCAGAGCGGCTGCTTCGGGGGTACTGCGCACCTTCTTCAGGTGGCGCCAGCGGGGCAGGGCGTCCATGTAGGACCACGACACCCGGTGGTACGCCGTGGGGCCGTACTCCTCCAGCGCCGTACGGTGCGCGGGCGACGGGTAACCGGCGTTCTCCGCGAACGCGAAGTCGGCGTGCACGCCTGCGAGTTCACCCATCATCGCGTCACGGCGGACCTTGGCGAGCACGGACGCCGCGGCCACCGCGATGCAGGACTGGTCACCCTTGATGACCGTACGGACCTTCCAGGGACCACCGAGGTAGTCGTGCTTGCCGTCGAGGATGACCGCGTCCGGACGGACCGGCAGCGCTTCCAGGGCACGTACGGCCGCGAGCCGGAGCGCCGCGGTCATGCCCAGCTCGTCGATCTCCTCCGGAGAGGCGTGGCCCAGGGCGTGCGCCGTGACCCAGCCGTCGAGCACTTCGGCGAGTTCATTGCGTCGCTTGGGTGTCAGCAGCTTGGAATCGGTGAGTCCGTCCGGCGGGCGGCGCAGTCCGGTGACGGCTGCGCAGACGCTGACCGGGCCGGCCCAGGCGCCGCGTCCGACTTCGTCCACCCCAGCGATGATCTTGGCGCCCGTGGTGGCGCGAAGCGATCGCTCGACGGTGTGGGTTGGGGGCTCGTACGGCATGGCGCCAGCAAGCGTACGCCTCATCGTGGCGGTCGTGCGCACCGGGTACCGCCTGAGCGCCCCGCCCCCCGGAGCCGATCATCGCCACCGCCCCTGAGGGCGGCGGCGCGGCGGCTGATCAGCGGGTTCGCGACCAGGCGAGTCCGCGGGACGGCACCCCCGGCGCACGGTCGGCGCTCTCCCCCCTCCGGAGCTAGATCAACTACGCGCGCGAAGAGCGTTCTTGGCCCCGCCCCGCTCTCGCCCACTCCCCCGCACTCCCGCCCGGCGCCTTCACCGCCCGCCCCCGCTACGGCTCAGCCGGAGAGCTTCGGCAACCAGCCCGGGAGCGGTTCCGTGCGCTCCAGCCAGTCCTTGGGCGGCGCGGCGCCCGCGGCCGCGACGATTCCGCCGACGATGGCGCACGTCGTGTCCACGTCACCGCCGGCCTGGGCCGTGGCCCAGAGCGCCTGCTCGAAGTCGCCGAGGTGGCGGGCGGCGGCCCACAGCGTGAACGGGACGGTGTCGTGCGCACTGGTCCGGCGCCCGCAGCCGAGCACCGCGGCGACCGTGCCGGCGTTGCCGTAGTCGAGCATGTCCCGGGCACGCCGCAGACCTGCCTGTACGGCGCTGCGCGGGATCAGCGCCAGTACGTCGTCCAGCAGCGCCTCGGGGCCGCCCGTACGGCCGGGGGCGGCGGCCAGGGCGGCCGCGGCGGCCACCGCCATGGCTCCGACCACCGCTTCCCGGTGCTGGTGGGTGGTGTAGGCCGAGATCTCGGCCTGGTGCGTCGCCTGCTCGGGGTCGTCGGCGTACCAGGCACCGAGCGGGGCGATGCGCATGGCCGCGCCGTTGCCCCAGGAGCCCTGGCCGTTGAAGAGCGCCGAGGCCAGCTCGCGCCAGTCGCCGCCCTCCCGGACCAGCCGGAGCATCCGGTTGACCGCTGGGCCGTAGCCCCGGTCGACGTCGTGGTGGTCGGCGAAGGAACGGGCCAGCGCGTCCTGGTCGATGCGGCCGTGATCCGCGAGCACGGCGACGACCGAACAGGCCATCTCCGTGTCGTCGGTCCACTGCCACGGCGACGGTGGCAGCTCACGGCGCTTGAGGCTGGGGTAGTTGGCGGGAACGAAGAACTGGGAGCCGAGGGCATCGCCCAGGGAAAGTCCGCGCAGGCTGCGGAGAGCCCGCTCGAAGCGGTCTGCGTCACGGTGGTCGGCGCTCATCGGTGTGCACTCTAACCGGTGATGCCGTACGACTCCGGTTCACACCAGCGCTCGAACGGCCGGTCCAGCACGTACCGGCCGTCCGGGCCCAGGAGCAGGGAGCGCCACTCCGCGTTCCCCGGATTGGACAGGCACTCGAATTCGGCCACGGTCCAGTGGAACCACCGCATGCAGAAGAGCCGCATGGTCAGGCCGTGCGTGACGATCAGGACGTTGGGCGGGTGGTCCGGGCTCTCGAAGCTGCGCCACAGGCTCTCCAGGAACGCGCCGACGCGGTCGTACACATCGGCGCCGGACTCCCCCTGCGCGAAACGGTAGAAGAAGTGGCCGTAGGCGTCGCGGTAGACCTTCTGCAGGCGTACGTCCTCGCGGTCCTGCCAGTTGCCCCAGTCCTGCTCGCGCAGCCGCGGCTCCTCGCGGACCCGGACCCGGTCCATGTCGAGACCGAGCGCCTGGAAGGTCTGGTGCGTGCGGCGGTACGGCGACACGTACGCGGAGATCCCCTCGTCGCCGAACATCGCGCGCAGCGAGCTGCCGGCCTCCTCTGCCTGCCGCAGCCCGTCCTTCGTGAGGCTCAGCGCGTGGTCGGGCTCCCGTTCGTAGACCGTGTCGTCGGTGTTCCCCTCCGATTCTCCGTGCCGGATGAGGACGATGCGTCGGGGCCGTGCCATGCCGCCACCCTAAAACGGTTGCTCTGTACATGCCTCATGCCCCCGTACCCCGCCCCGGCCGGAACAGCCGCACCGTCACCGTCCGCCGACCCCCTGCTCGCCCTCGGTCACCGCTCGTCGCACACCGCCCGCCCAGCCCGTATCTCGCACCGGCGTCCGCCGAAGCGGCGACCGAGCAGCCGGTCGTGCGAGACGACGACCAGAGCACCCGGCCAGGCGGCGAGCGCCGCCTCCAGCTCCTCCACCAGGCCGAGCGCCAGGTGGTTGGTCGGCTCGTCCAGAAGCAGGAGGTCGGCGGGGCGGGCGAGCAGGCGGGCCAGGGCCAGCCGGCGCCGCTGCCCTGCCGAGAGGGCACCCACCGGGACCTGCAGATCGCTCTCCCGGAACAGACCGAACGACAGCAGAAGTTCGGTCAGTTCCTCCGGGGCTCCGGACAGGCCGCGGCCGAAGGCCGACTGCAGCCGCTCCCGCGGCCGGGACACCGGTATCTCCTGAGCCAGGTAGCCGATGCGTCCGCGCCGCGTGACCGTGCCCGCATCGGGCTGCTGCACGCCCGCCAGCACTCGCAGCAGTGTGCTCTTCCCCGCGCCGTTGGCTCCGTGGACCAGCAGCCGCTCCCCCGCGGCGACGGTCAGCCCGTCCACGGCCAGCCGGTCCCCCACCCGTATGCCGTCCAGCTCGACGAGCGTGCCTTCAGTGTCCCCGGCCGCCGGTCCGGCACGGAAGCGGACGGGCTCCGGGGGCTTGGGCACCGGGTCCGCGTTCAAGCGGCGAAGCCGCTCCTGGGCATGGCGCACCCGGCCGGCCACCGAGGCCTGGACCCGGCCGCCGGCCCGGTCGTACGCCATCTTGTTGTTGTCCTTGATCGCCCGGCCCCGGGCGACGTCATGGGCGGCGCCCGCCGCGAACTCCGCCAGCCGCGCGGTCTCGGCGCACCACTGCTCGTACTCCTGCTCCCAGCGGCGGCGGGCCGCGGCCTTGGCGGCGGTGAAGGTGCCGTATCCGCCGCCGTACCGGACGACGGTCCGGCGGTCGGCGTCGACCTCGACGAGCGTGTCGGCCACACGCTGCAGGAAGAGCCGGTCGTGCGAGACCGCGACGACGGTGCCGCGGTGGGCCGCCAACGCGCCCTCCAGCCAGTCGAGCGCCGCCGCGTCGAGGTGGTTGGTCGGCTCGTCGAGCAGCATCACCTCGGGTGACGCAGCGATCAGGCAGGCGATCCCCAGCCGGGCCTGCTCACCGCCGGAGAGGCTGCCGAAGGGACGGTCCCGCTCTACGCCTTGCAGCCCGAGGCCGTACAGAGCCTTGTCGACCCGCGCGTCGGCCTCGTAACCGCCGCGGAGCCCGAAGACGCCGAGGAGGCGTCCGTACTCCTCCATGTCCTGCGGTCTTCCGGCACCCAGACGCGCCTCCAGCGCGCGCAGCCGGTCCTCCATGTCCCGCAACTCCGCCAGAGCCGCGTCCACCGCCTGGTCGGCCGTGCAGCCGGCCGGCAGGTCGGGGACCTGCCCGAGATACCCCGTGCCGCCGTCGGCGGTCAGCACGGTCCGGCCCTCGTCCGGCTGCTCCAGGCCCGCCAGTATCCGCAGCAGGGTCGACTTGCCCGCACCGTTCTCCCCCACGACGCCGACCCGGTCGCCGGGGCGCACCGCCAGGGAGACGCCGTCCAGCAGGAGCCGGTCGCCGTAGGACTTGGACACGGCGTGAAGTGCGATCTGTGTGGTCATGCGGCCCCCCGACGCGACGGTGCGACACCGCACCCCGAACTCAAACGCTACGCTTGTAGCGTTACGACGATGATGGCACACGCGCCGATCTAACGCAACAGGAGTTGCAGTTGCCCGAAGAACCGGAATCCCCCGCCCCGCGCCCCGGCACCCGCCGCCCGGGCGGCCGCACCGCCCGCACCCGCGCCGCCGTCCGCGACGCCGTGCTGGCCGGCCTGGTCGAGCACGGCTACCCCGGCCTGTCCGTCGAGTACGTCGCGGAGCATTCGGGCGTGCACAAGACGACGCTCTACCGTCGCTGGGGCAGCCTGGAAGGGCTGCTGGCCGACGCCCTGGACCTGGCCGGCGAAGACAGCTGGACGCCCCCCGACACCGGGTCGCTGGAGGGGGATCTGCGCGCGCTCGGCCGCGAGGTGGTGGAGTCGTTCACCGACCCGGCCACATCGGCCTCCGGCTCCGCGATCATCGCGGCCGCCTTCCAGTCGCAGCGGGCCGCCGACGCCCTGCGCGCCTATTACGGGGAGCGCTTCAAGCGCTGCGAACCCTTGGTGCAGCGCGCGGTCGAACGGGGCGAACTCCCGGCCGCGCGGGAAAACGGCATCGACGCCGGAGCGCTCACGCGCGCCGCCTGCGCACCGCTCTTCTTCCGGCTCTTCGTCACCCGCGAACCGGTCGACGGGCACACCGCCGACCAGGCCGCCGCGGCGGCCATGGCAGCCGCGCGCGCCGGAGTCTTCACCCCATCGAGGGGCGGGGCACCCGCCGCGTCAGGTGGCGACGGGGCCGTACCGGAGGAGACCGACGCGCCCGCGTAGCCGCGAGCCGGGCGTACGCACCCCCATGGGCCGGGCATCCACGCAGACGCGCCCCAGAGACATCAGCCCACCGAAACCCACTGAAGCCCACCGAAAACAGCACCCACGACACGCCGAGCCACCCGCGCAGCCACCAGCCCCCGGACGAGGCCCCCTCACACCGTCCACGACGGCTCAAGATCGGCCACATCGCCCGTCACGGCCCGCACATCGGCCTCCGTCTGCGCGCGGAGGCCGAGCCGCTCCACCCGTTCCGGCCGGTACTTGCCCCGCTCGGCCGCCGACTCCCACATCGACAGGATCAGGAACTCCTCCCCCGGAGCGCGCCCCATCAGCCCGCGCAGCATCCCCGGGGAGCCGGCCATGGCCGGATTCCACACCTTCTCCTGCATCAGCATGAAGTGCTCGACCCGGTCGGCGCGCACCTGGCAGTGGGCTATCCGCAGCACGTCGGCGTCGGCGAACACCGGCCGGAAGCCCACCTTCACGTCGAGTTCGTACTCGAACAGGCGCACCCGGGAGTCCTTGAACGTGCCCACCTGGGAGGCGGCCAGCCGGTCGTGCGAGCGCGCCATGAAGGAGTCGTAGAACGCCCTGCTCTCCCAGAAGGCGACCAGATGCGCGACCGACGGCCGCGTCCGGCTCCACCCGCCGCCCTGCCCCCGGAAACCCGGTTCGCCGAGCAGCCCCGCCCACTTCCGCTGTCCTCTCTCGAACCCCCGGCGGTCGACGACCGTGCATCTAATCCACTTGACCAGCACCGCGCCATCGTACGGCCCGCCGGGGCCCGGCATCACCGCGCGTCACGCTCCCACCACACCGAACTCCCCTACGAGCGCGGGTCGATGGGAGTGATCACTCCGAGCCTCCGCTCCACGGCCTCGGCCGCCTCCAGGCACAGGTCCTCCCGGTAGGCGCGGCCGATGAGCTGCACACCGTACGGGAGCCCCTGCGTCACCCCGGTCGGCACGGCCACCGCCGGTACGCCCACGAGGCTCGTGGCCGTGCACAGGCGCATGGCCCGCTGGACGCGCGCGTGACTCTCCTGGTCGCGCACCTCCAGCCCCGGCGCGAAGGGCGGCTCGGTGAAGACGGGGGCCAGCACCAGCGGGTAGGTGTCCAAGAAGGCGGCCCACGCCCTCTGGATGCCGAGCCGCGCGCCCGTCAGGCGCAGGTATTCCGGCACGTCCACCGGTACGTCGTCGCGCGCCCCCATCGACATCTCGATGTAGCGATGCCCTTCCTTGCCCAGGAGAGTGCGCACCACGGGCCAGGTGGGCGCGAATTCGGCCAGCGTCATCCGGCCGTACACCTCCAGCGCCTCGTCCAGGCACGGCACGTCCGGGACTTCGCACAGCTCGTACCCGGCGTCGCGCAGCGCGTCGGCGGCATCCTCGACGGCCTTGCGGACCGAGGGGTGCACCCCCTTGCCGCCCGGATCACCGACCACGGCGACTTTCACCGGCCGCGGGACCTGCGCGCCGTACAGGGGCGCCGGCACGGCCCGCGGATCCCGCGGGTCCGTGCCCGCGAGCGCCTCGTAGGCCAGCCGCAGATCACCGACCGTACGGGCCAGCGGTCCGTCGACCACCAGCACCTGAGTGGCGAGCCCCGGGTCCTCCGCACCGAGGCGGTGGTCGGCGGGAAAGCGCCCGTAGGTGGGCTTCAGACCCGCCACGCCACAGAAGGACGCCGGTATCCGCACCGATCCGCCGGAGTCGTTGCCCAGCCCGATCGCGGCCATGCCGCCGGCCACCGCGGCGCCGTCGCCCCCGCTGGTCCCGCCCGGGGTGACGCCCGGCGCCCAGGGGTTGGCGGTGTCGCCGTACAGCTCACTGCGTGTGTGGATGCCCGCGAGGACGAGCGTGGGCATGTTGCTGTGGCCGATCGGTACGGCGCCCGCGGCACGCAGGCGTGCCACCGGGGGCGCGTCGGAGCGCGCGACGTTGTGGCGGAAGCGTTCCGCGCCGTACGTCGTCGGTACGCCCTCGATGGCGGTGGTCTCCTTGACCGTGAAGGGCACGCCGGCGAGCGGGCCCGGGTCCTCGCCCGCGGCGCGGCGCCGGTCCACCGCGGCCGCGTCCGCCCGCGCCCGGTCCGCGAGGAGCTGCGTGACGGCGTTGACGGCCGGGTTGATCTCGGCGATGCGTTCCAGGTGGTGTTCGACCACCTCGACGGCGGTGACTTCTCCGCTCCGTACGGCGGCCGCCTGGGCCCCGGCCGGCAGCTTCCACAGCGCCTGCTGCGCTCCCACTTCGTACTCCTTCTCCTCGGGTGCTCCTCGACAGGCACGGGCCTGTCGCGCCCACGTTCCGATGCAAGCGCATCACATCGTACCCTTGTCATCGATACGCACGCATCGCAATACCGGGAGTGCCGCATGCCCAAGCAGGTGGACCACGAGAGCCGCCGTCGGCAGATCGCCGACGCCGTCTGCCGCCTCGCCGACGAGCACGGCCTGGAGGGCGTCACCCTGCGGGACGTCGCGGCACGCGCCGACGTGTCCATGGGGGCGGTCCAGCGCTGCTTCCGCACCAAGGAGGAGATGCTGGTCTTCGCGCTCGGCCACATCGGAGCGCGGATCTCCGCGCGGGTGACGGCGCGGCTCACCGAGTCCCCCGCCCAGTCGGCCCGTACGGCCCTCGGGCACGCGACCACCGAGGTCTCCCTGCTGCGCCCCGAACACCGCGCCGAAGCACGCGTCTGGCTCGCCTTCGTCGCCCAGGCCGCGGTCAGCCCCGCACTGGCCGAGATCCTGCGCGGCAACTACACCGACCTGCACGGCCTGTTCACGCGCCTGATCACCGAGGCCACCGCGTCCCCCGACGCGGAGCGCGAAGCGCGCACCCTGCTGGCTCTCACCGACGGTCTGACCACCCACGTCCTGATCGGGCACCTCACACCGGAGGCGGCACTCGACGCCCTGGACAGCCACTTGGCGCGCCTCTGGGGCGACCTGGCCGTCTGACCCCACCGGTTCGCACGTACCCTCCCGACCATGGACGCTCTCCATCCGCGCCTCCCGGTGGAGAGCTTCGCAACGGCCGCGCGCTTCCGGGAAGGCGCCTAGCGCGACCTGCCGGGCGTCGGGCGCCCGTCAAAGTCATCCCGCAGGCCGAGTACGCCCACGGGGGGGAACCTCGACGGGCGGGCGGTCCTCGTACTGCACTCGCGCGCGGCCATGGCGCAGGCCGTCGGCACGGACGCGCTGCCGGTCGGGGCGACGGGTCAGGATGCGTCCATGCCGGTGCTGCGCGTGCCCGTGGTGGACGGCGCCACTCGTCAACTCGCCGCCCACGGAGCCGACATCGTGGCGCAGCCGCAGGACCGCCCTGACCGGGGGCTCAACCTGCGTACGGCCCCTCTGCGTACCCCGGACGGAGTACTGGTGGAACTCCAGTCGTACGGAAAACGTCGGAGGAGCAGTACGCGTACCAGTCCTTCCGACCGGACGGCGTCGCCCCGACCGCCGGGGCAGGGCGTGCGGGGCGTGACACCATTGGTGGAACGCCTTGTACAGCCCGGGAGTTGCAACACCGGAAGGGATCTCTGTGAGCAGCCTCAACAAAGGGATCGGCAAAGTGGAAGTGACCCTCAAGTGGGATCCGAGCCCCGCGGGCGCGCCGGCCCACGACCTGGACCTCATCGCCGCGACGTACACGAAGGACGATCCGCGCGGGACGCCCGGCTACCTGGTGCACTTCGACAGCCGCTCGCCCGACGGCACCATCATTCTCAGCCGTGACAGCCGCACCGGCCTGGGCCTGGGTACCGACGAAGCCATGGTGCTGGAGCTGAACCGGCTGGCGGACATCTACGCACGCGTGGTCGTCGGCGTGGCCATTCAGCAGCGCGGCGGACGCAAGACGTTCGGGGAGATCTCCCATACCGCCTTCCGCGTCAACGAGGGCTACGACGAGCTGGCGGCGGGCGATTTCTCGGAGGTCGCCGGAGCCACCGCGGCGGTGATAGCGGAATTCGGCCGCGACGCGTCGGACGAGTGGCGATTCCACCCTTCCGTAAGGGGCTTCGACACCGACCCGGAAACGTTCGTCACCGTCATGGGCGACTGAAAGACACCACCCCCTGACGCCGCGGAGAAACCACTCTCGGACGCGAAAACGCTGTCGGGCCCACCCCTCCGCCGCGCGTTCAGGTAGGCCGACGGGCCTCGTACACGAAGCAGGGTGGGGAGCCGGAATCGCGGCTCCCCACCCTGGTCAGTCAGTCATACCGAGGCGTCCGGCCTACTGGCGGAGACCACTTTCCCCTGGCGCGCGTCATTCCCCGAAATTCGGATCTCGATCGGGGAACGCCCGCAGCCTCAACCGCGGCGCTCGGCGATCGGCGCTCGGCGAGCCACCGCATCCGGTTGTCGCCGCCACGAAACCGTCGTATCCGGTTGTCGCCCGCCACGAAACCGTCGCGCGCGGCCCGGGTCCACTCCGCTCGGCCCAGGACTTCGAGGTACGTCTCCCGCAGCGCCTTTTGCTGCGCCATGGTGCACCCCGCAGCTTCGGAAGGCTGTTTCATGCCGAAAGGGAGGGACACCGGCCCAAGACCGGTGCCCCTCCCTCACAGCGAGATCACTCTGCGGAATCAGCTACGCCGGATGACGCTCCGACGCGATTCCGCTGTTTCTCAGCTGCACCCGCTGGTCGAGCCGCAGCCCTCGCACAGGTAGCAGCTGCCCGCGCGCTGCATCTTCGTGCCGCAGGAGAAGCACAGCGGAGCGTCGGCGTTGATGCCGAGCTGCATCTCCACCAGTTCCGCGTTGGTGTGCGCCTGCTTGGGGGCCGGGGCCGCGGTCTCCTCAAGAATCTCGTTCGTCGAGGGCTCCTGTGCGGATTCCAGGTGGCGCGGCGCCGACTGGGCCAGGCTCTCGACGTCCAGCTCCTCCTCGACCGGCTCGTACGAACCGGTCTCCAGGTGGCGCTGACGCTCCTCGACGGAGTGGATGCCGAGCGCGGAGCGGGTCTCGAAGGGCAGGAAGTCCAGCGCCAGGCGGCGGAAGATGTAGTCGACGATCGACTGCGCCATCCGCACGTCCGGGTCGTCCGTCATGCCGGCCGGCTCGAAGCGCATGTTGGTGAACTTCGAGACGTACGTCTCCAGCGGCACGCCGTACTGGAGGCCCACCGAGACGGCGATGGAGAAGGCGTCCATCATGCCCGCGAGGGTCGAACCCTGCTTGGACATCTTCAGGAAGACCTCACCCAGACCGTCGTCCGGGTAGGAGTTGGCGGTCATGTAGCCCTCGGCGCCGCCGACCGTGAAGGAGGTGGTGATCCCGGGGCGGCCCTTGGGCAGGCGCTTGCGGACCGGACGGTACTCGACGACCTTCTCGGCCGGCTTCTCCTCGGCCTTCTTCTCCTCCTCCTTCTTCTTGGCGGAGAGCGGCTGGCCGACCTTGCAGTTGTCGCGGTAGATCGCCAGGGCCTTCAGGCCGAGCTTCCAGCCCTCGAAGTAGACCTCCTCGACCTCTTCGACGGTGGCCGACTCGGGGAGGTTGACGGTCTTGGAGATCGCGCCGGACAGGAACGGCTGGGCCGCCGCCATCATCCGTACGTGGCCCATGGCCGAGATGGAGCGCTCGCCCATGGCGCAGTCGAAGACCTCGTAGTGCGCGGGGTCCAGGCCGGGGGCGTCGATCACGTTGCCGTTCTCGGCGATGTGGGCGACGATCGCCTCGACCTGCTCCGGCTGGTAGCCGAGCCGCTTGAGCGCCTTGGGGACCGTGTTGTTCACGATCTGCATGGAGCCGCCGCCGACCAGCTTCTTGAACTTGACCAGGGCCAGGTCCGGCTCGACGCCCGTGGTGTCGCAGTCCATCATCAGGCCGATGGTGCCGGTGGGGGCCAGCACGGAGGCCTGCGCGTTGCGGAAGCCGTTCTTGTCGCCGAGGCGGATGACGTCCTGCCAGGCCTCGGTGGCCGCGGCCCACACCGGGGTGTCCAGGTCGTCCATGCGCTTGGCGGCGCCGTTGGCGTCCGAGTGCTGCTTCATGACGCGCTTGTGGGCGTCGGCGTTGCGGGCGTAACCGTCGTACGGGCCGACGACCGCGGCCAGCTCGGCGGAGCGCTTGTAGGAGGTGCCGGTCATCAGGGAGGTGATGGCACCGGCCAGCGCGCGGCCGCCGTCCGAGTCGTACGCGTGGCCGGTGGCCATCAGCAGGGCGCCGAGGTTGGCGTAGCCGATGCCCAGCTGGCGGAAGGCGCGGGTGGTCTCACCGATCTTCTCGGTGGGGAAGTCCGCGAAGCAGATGGAGATGTCCATCGCGGTGATGACCAGCTCGACGACCTTGGCGAAGCGCTCGGCGTCGAACGACTGGTTGCCCTTGTCGTCGTCGCGCAGGAACTTCATCAGGTTCAGCGAGGCCAGGTTGCACGAGGAGTTGTCCAGGTGCATGTACTCGCTGCACGGGTTCGAGGCGGTGATCCGGCCCGACTCCGGCGAGGTGTGCCAGTGGTTGATCGTGTCGTCGTACTGGATGCCGGGGTCGGCGCACGCCCAGGCGGCCTCCGCCATCTTGCGGAACAGGCCCTTGGCGTCGATCTCCTCGATGACCTCGCCGTTCATCCGGCCGCGCAGGCCGAACTTCGAGCCGGTCTCGACGGCCTTCATGAACTCGTCGTTCACGCGGACGGAGTTGTTGGCGTTCTGGTACTGGACGGACGTGATGTCGTCGCCGCCCAGGTCCATGTCGAAGCCCGCGTCACGCAGGGCGCGGACCTTCTCCTCCTCCTTCACCTTGGTGTCGATGAAGGCCTCGACGTCCGGGTGGTCCACGTCCAGGACGACCATCTTGGCGGCGCGGCGGGTGGCGCCGCCCGACTTGATCGTTCCGGCGGACGCGTCGGCGCCGCGCATGAAGGAGACCGGACCCGAGGCGTTGCCGCCGGAGGACAGCAGTTCCTTGGAGGAGCGGATGCGGGAGAGGTTCAGGCCGGCACCGGAGCCGCCCTTGAAGATCATCCCCTCTTCCTTGTACCAGTCCAGGATCGAGTCCATGGAGTCGTCGACGGAGAGGATGAAGCACGCGCTGACCTGCTGCGGCTGCTTCGTGCCGACGTTGAACCACACGGGGGAGTTGAAGCTGAAGACCTGGTGGAGCAGGGCGTACGCCAGCTCGTGCTCGAAGATCTCGGCGTCCGCCGGGGAGGCGAAGTAGCCGTTCTCCTCGCCGGCCTTCGTGTACGTCTTGACGACCCGGTCGATGAGCTGCTTGAGGCTCGACTCCCGGGTGTCGGAGCCCACCGCGCCGCGGAAGTACTTGCTCGTGACGATGTTGACCGCGTTCACCGACCAGAATTCGGGGAACTCGACGCCACGCTGCTCGAAGTTGATCGAGCCGTCGCGCCAGTTGGTCATGACGACGTCACGGCGCTCCCACGCCACCTCGTCGTACGGATGCACGCCGGGAGTGGTGTGGATGCGCTCGATACGCAGACCCTTGCTCGCCTTGCTGCCCTTGGCGCGGGAGCCTCGTGCCGGGCCGCTCGTCGTCTCTGTCATTCCGCCTCCCTGTACGGGCAAACGCCCATATGTGCGCACTTCTTCCCGTGGCACGGTGTGTGTCTGTCTGGCACCAGGGCGCCTGCATTTGCCCTGGTCAGGTCTGTGATGTGCCGATCTCAGTCGGCGGCGGGGGCGGGCACCGGGACCGCCGGCTGCCCGGCGCCCCCTTCACAACCGCACTCCCGCGCGGGCGCTGCCCGCTCGCTCTGCTCCCGCAGCTCGGCGATGGCCGCCTCGAAGTCTTCCAGCGAGTCGAAGGCGCGGTACACGCTCGCGAAACGCAGGTAAGCGACGAGGTCGAGTTCCTGCAGCGGGCCCAGTATGGCCAGCCCGACGTCATGGGTGGACAGCTCGGCGCTGCCGGTGGCGCGTACCGCCTCCTCGACCCGCTGCCCCAGCTTGGCGAGGGCGTCCTCGGTGACCGGCCGGCCCTGGCACGCCTTGCGCACGCCGGCGATGACCTTGTTGCGGCTGAAGGCCTCGGTGACCCCGCTCCGCTTGATCACCATCAGGGACGCCGTCTCGATGGTCGTGAAGCGGCGGGAGCAGTCCGGGCACTGGCGGCGCCGGCGGATCGAGGTGCCGTCGTCGGTGGTGCGGCTGTCGACCACCCGGCTGTCGGGGTGCCTGCAGAAGGGGCAATGCATGGATTCACCCTCCTCACCCTCGAAAAATTACGGTCGTACGCCCATGGTCCCGGCGTACGGCAATGACCTCCGGGCCGCCCTCACGGGCCCCTCGGAGCGACCCCAAGCATAGGCGATCCCCAGAGCCCCCAGAGACACCGACACCACAACTTCTGGGTCGCTGTAGTCATGAAAGCACTACATGTGGTGTTGGGAGGTCACGCGCGTCCCCAGCGTGTCGTGGCGGGGCGGGGCGTCGGGGGCCACTCGCAGGGCCGCCGACGAGGGTACGGGACGGACCCCGGGGGCGCCTCCGGCGGGGCGGGGATGACAGAATCGGCACGTCGCGGCGCCCGGTCCGTACCCGGCGGGACGGCGCGCACTCCCGGCCATCAACTCGGGGCGAAGAGTACCGCAATGACCCGAATTGCCTTTCGGCTATACACCTAAGCCCGTGATCAGGTCAGCTAATCCTGAAATTTTCACTCGAACGTGTGTTTGGCGCAACCTTTCGAAAGCAACTACCGTTGGCTAACTAGGGAGCACATTCCGAGAGGGGCCGACGTGACCACCACCGCAGACAGCGCCACCATCACCGCCCAGAGCCACTCCCAGAGCCGATTCGATCCGACCCGGAAACCGCCGATGGACGACGCAATGAATCCCGAGGGGCAGAAGCCGGCCCGCTCACTGCCCGGCCGCCCTCCAGGCATCCGTGCCGACAGTTCGGGACTCACCGACCGGCAGCGCAGGGTCATCGAGGTCATCCGGGATTCCGTCCAGCGCCGCGGCTATCCGCCGTCCATGCGCGAGATCGGCCAGGCGGTCGGGCTGTCCAGCACCTCGTCCGTCGCCCACCAGCTCATGGCTCTGGAGCGCAAGGGTTTCCTGCGCCGCGACCCGCACCGCCCCAGGGCGTACGAGGTCCGCGGCTCCGACCAGCCGAGCAGCGCGCCCACCGACACGACCGGCAAGCCTGCCGCGTCCTACGTCCCGCTCGTCGGCCGGATCGCGGCCGGCGGCCCCATCCTCGCCGAGGAGTCGGTCGAGGACGTCTTCCCGCTGCCCCGGCAGCTGGTCGGCGACGGTGAGCTGTTCGTGCTGAAGGTCGTCGGTGACTCGATGGTCGAGGCCGCGATCTGCGACGGCGACTGGGTCACCGTACGCCGCCAGCCCGTCGCGGAGAACGGCGACATCGTCGCGGCCATGCTGGACGGCGAGGCCACGGTCAAGCGCTTCAAGCGCGAGGACGGCCATGTCTGGCTGCTCCCGCACAACTCCGCGTACCAGCCCATCCCCGGTGACGAGGCCACCATCCTCGGCAAGGTGGTGGCGGTGCTGCGGCGGGTCTGACCCACCCCACGACCGAGCCCCGGGGCCACTGCGCCGGTCCCGGGGCTTGCTTGTGCGCGCGAAAGGGCGCGGCGCTGCTTTTGCGTTTCGCTCGGTGGTGGTCCGGGGCGGGGGTTGCTCAATTGAGGCGGGGGTTACTGCGGGGTTTGGGTGGGAGTGGGCGCGGGCCCGCTCGGGAATTCGGCGGTGAATTAACGGTGGGTTCGGTGCGGGAGTTCGGTGTCCTTCGGGGCCGTATGAACGGAGGGGCGACGGGTGGGCTGGGCGTGGCTGCGGGAAATCGACGGGGTGTGGGCGGGGGCCCGTTCCGTCGAGGTGGATTCGGTGCGACCGGGATCCGGTCAGCGGGATGTCCTGGTGGGTGACGCGGCGGAGATCGCCGAACTGGCCGGTCTGCTGGAAGCCGTACCGACGCCCTTCGCCTTCGTGTGCATGTGCCCGGGCGACGTACGGTTCACCGTCCGAGGGGAGCGGGGAAAGGTCCTCGGCGTGCTGACCCACCACCTCGGCGGGGGGCTGGAATGGGAGCGGTGGGGCGGCGAACGCCCCCTCGTCCGTCCGCGGGAGCTGGGCCGGTGGCTGGCCGAACGAGGGGTGGCCGAGGCGAGCCCGGCGCCTCCCTGGTGAGGGCGGGCCGGCTCGTGTCCCCGCAGCGCTGCGTGGGGGGCGCCGGAGGGGGCCTGGAGGGGGCCTGGAGCGGGCGCTGGTGGCCTGCGCTGCCGTCTGGTCGGCCCGTCGTGTCCGTCGTGCCCGTAGGGCTCGTAGTGCCCGTGCTGCCTCGTACCGCCTGTACTGCCGTTACGCCCCTGAGCCGGTCCCGTGCCGCCCGCTCACGCCTCCTCCGCCGCCTTGGCCGCGGCGTCGATGGCGGCCAGGGAGCGGCGGACCTGGTTGCGGTCGGTGGTGTACCAGAATTCGGGCATGGACCTGCGGAGGAAGGAGCCGTAGCGGGCGCGCTCGACGCGCGGGTCCAGGACGGCGACGACGCCGCGGTCGCCCGTGGCGCGTACGAGCCGGCCCGCTCCCTGGGCCATCAGGAGGGCGGCGTGGGTCGCCGCGACCGCCATGAAGCCGTTGCCGCCGGCCTCCTCCACGGCCTTCTGCCGGGCGCTCATCAGGGGGTCGTCGGGGCGCGGGAAGGGCACCCGGTCCATGACCACGAGCTGGCAGTTCGGACCGGGTACGTCGACGCCCTGCCACAGGGAGAGCGTTCCGAACAAGCACGTACGGGCGTCCGCCGCGAAGGTGCGGATCAGTTCACCGAGCGTCTCCTCGCCCTGGAGGAGGATCGGCATGTCCAGCCGGCCGCGGAGGTTCTCGGCGGCGGCCTGGGCCGCGCGCATGGAGGAGAACAGGCCGAGGGTGCGGCCTCCGGCGGCCTCGATCAGTTCGGCCAGCTCGTCGAGCATGTCCGTACGGCTGCCCTCGCGGCCCGGCTGGGCGAGGTGCTTGGCGACGTACAGGATGCCCTGCTTGCCGTAGTCGAACGGCGACCCGACGTCCAGACCCTTCCAGCGCGGGACGTCCTCGCCCTCCGTGCCTTCCGGAGCGAGGCCGAGCGAGGCGCCGACGCCGTTGAAGTCCCCGCCCAGCTTGAGCGTGGCTGACGTGAGCACGACGGAACGGTCGGTGAAGAGCTTCTCGCGCAGCAGGCCGGACACGGACAGCGGCGCGACGCGCAGGGAGGCGCCGAAGCGGTCGTGGCGCTCGTACCAGACGACGTCGTACTCGGAACCGTTGGCGATGCGCTCGGCGACCGCGTGCACGCTCTCCACCGAGGCCAGGGCCTGCTTGCGGACGGCGTCCTCGTCCTGGACGGACTTGTCGCGGGTCGTACCGAGGGCCGAGATCACCGTACGGGCCGCGTCGCGCAGCGCCATCAGGCAGTAGCCCAGGTCCTCGGGGATCTCCTCCAGGCGGCCGGGCAGGGCCAGCTCCATCAGCCGCTCGAAGGTCTCCGAAGCGGTCTGCAGCTGATCGGCGGCCTTCTCGTCGACCAGCTTGGCGGCGCGCTTGACAGCCCGGTTGACCTGGCCGGGGGTCAGCTCCCCGGTGGCCACTCCGGTGACGCGGGAGACCAGCTCGTGGGCCTCGTCGACGATCAGCACGTCGTGCTGGGGCAGCACCGGGGCGCCCTCGATGGCGTCGATGGCCAGGAGGGCGTGATTGGTGACGATCACATCGGCGAGCTTGGCGCGCTCACGGGCGGCCTCGGCGAAGCACTCCGCGCCGTACGCGCACTTCGAGGCGCCCAGGCACTCCCGCGAGGAGACCGACACCTGCCCCCAGGCACGGTCGGAGACGCCGGGGGTGAGATCGTCACGGTCACCGGTCTCGGTCTCGTCCGCCCAGTCGCGCAGGCGCAGCAGGTCCTTGCCCAGCTTGCTGGTGGGCGTCGCGTTCTCGAAGGGGTCGAAGAGGCCCTCTTCCTCTTCCTGCGGGACGCCTTCGTGCAGGCGGTGCAGGCAGACGTAGTTCGAGCGGCCCTTGAGCATGGCGAACTGCGGACGGCGGCGCAGCTGCGGATGCAGGGCCTCGACCGTACGCGGCAGGTCACGCTCGACCAGCTGGCGCTGGAGCGCGAGGGTGGCCGTGGCGACCACCACACGGTCGCCGTGGGCCAGCGCCGGCACCAGATAGCCGAGCGACTTTCCGGTGCCGGTGCCGGCCTGTACGAGCAGGTGGCTGTTGTCGTCGACCGCTTCGGCGACGGCTTCGGCCATGGCGATCTGGCCGGGGCGCTCGGTGCCGCCGACAGCGGTGACGGCGGCGTGCAGCAGGTCGGGGAGGGAGGGCTTCGTCATAGCGCTGCCACCCTACGCGGGCCCACTGACAATCTGCTCGGTCACGGGTGGTGCAGGGGGTTCGGCACGGTGCCGTGGACGGCGGCGTGCGGGCGCTGGGCCCGGTCGCGGTAACCGTCGAGGTGGAGCCGGTTGCGGTTCAGGCACAGCCGGGCGATGCGGGGGGTGAGCAGGTCGAAGGTCTCGTGGCGTTTCTTCAGGTGCGGGAAGCGCCCCTGGTGGCGCAGGATCTCCGCCCGTACGAGGGACCAGAACTCGGCCTCCGGGACGGCCAGTTGCTGCTCGCACAAGGGGGCGAGGTAGCGGAAGACACCGACGAAGAGACCCGAGTGGATGAACTGGGTGAGGAAGTCCGGCGGTTCGGTGAGCAGCACCGCGCGGACGTCGGCGGGCATGGAGGCGTGTTCCGGGAGCGGCTCGGCGCTGGTGTTGACGTCGTCGACGAAGTCCTTGACCGCGAGGCGGGTGGGGACGTCCTGCTCGTCGAAGACGACGATGGCGTTCTCGCCGTGCGGGGAGAAGACCGTGCCGTACTGGTAGAGGAAGTGCAGCAGGGGCGGCAGCAGGGCGGCGAAGAGGTGGCGCAGCCAGACGCGGGGTGCCAGGCCCGAGCGGTGCACCAGCTCGGCTGTTAAAGCCCGCCCGTGCGGGTCGGTCTGCAGGAGCGCGGCCAGGGTGCGGGCCCGCTCCCCCGGGTCCAGGTGGCGGCTGATCGGCTCGCGCCAGATGCAGCCCAGCAGCTCCTTGTACTGGTACGGGACGCCGGGCAGCCGGTCGTAGAGGGGGTGCTCGACGGTGACGGACGCGGTCTCGCCGAGCAGGATCACCCGGGTCTCGTCGCGCAGGTACGGGTCCGCGTCGCGCAGGCCGTGGACCCAGGCGGTGACGGCGGGGGCGGCGATGGTGCGTTCGGTCGGCAGGCCGCGCCAGACGAGGGTGTTGAGGACGGAGAGCGGCAGCTTGACCGTACGGGCCCGGGGGCGGCTGAGGTTGAGGAAGGTGCGGATGGACTGCTGGGGCAGTCGCAGGTCGTTGTCAGTGGCGAGTGGGACGATGGATTTGTCGGCGAGTTGGGGGGCGAAGAGGGGCGCGACGGTCTCGTCCCACTGCCAGGGGTGGACAGGGAGGTAGAGGTAGTCGGCGGGGTCGAGGCCCTGCGAGGAGAGGGTGCCGGCGAAGGCGGCACGGATGTCGGGGGTGAGTTCATCGGCGAAGAGACGATCAGGGGTGGCCAGGGCCGGGATGCCCCGGTAGACCGCCAGCCGGCGGTGCGCGGCGATCCAGGGCAGGCGCTGCGGGGTGCGGGCCTCGGGTGACCAGACGGCGGCGTCGGTCGCCGAGAAGCCCAGCCGTCCCTTGTTGGCGACGAGCCACGGATGGCCGGTCTGGTGGCCTTCCAGGGCGGCGTAATCGAGGTCGGCGAGCTGCGCCGCGCTGAGGGCCGTGGCGTCCAGGCGGGTGTCGGCGGCGAGGGTGGCGGTCAGCTCGCGGATGAGGTGGCCGGTGGTGTCACCGGACAGGCCCAGGACGGTGTCGTGGGCGTGGAAGAGGAAGTGAAGGGGGTCGCCTGTGGGGGTGATCGAGTCGGGATCGACACGCCAGTGTCCGTACGCGCCGCGCCGGGCCCGGAAGCGGTAGGTCACGTCGTCGCTCAGGCGCACGCGATAGGGGCGGGATCCATCGGCGGTGTGGCGGGTGAGGGTGCTGGGGGCGCTGTGGGGGGCGTGTGCGTGGGCGCTGTTGGGGGCGTCGGCGGGGGCGGTGGCGGGAGCGTCAGCTGGGGGGCCGTGGCCGTCACGGGGGCCGGGAACGGAGGTGGTGCTGGGGACTGAGGCGGTGCTGGGGTCGGGTACGGGGGTGATGACCTCCTCGTACGCGAACTCCGCCAGGATCTTGGCGAGCAGTCGGCGAGCGGCTCTCTGCCATGCGCGGTGACTGTCCGCCCCGCTGCCGGGGGGCTCGTCTCGGGGAGTCGCGGAGGCTGCGGGTGCCTCAGGGACACCGGGGGCCTCAGAGAGGACACCTCGCGCCTCAGGGGCATCGGGTGCCTCAGAGGCATCGGGCGCCTCAGGGATATTGAGGGCCTCAGGCACATCGGGGGCCTCGGCGGCTGGGAAGGCGTGGCCGGTGGGGACGTGGCCGGTGATGGCGTGCCCCGGGGCGGCAGGGCTGCCGGGGCTGTCGGCGCCGCGGCTGCGGGGGCCCGGGCTGTTGCTGCCGGGGTCGCCGGCGCCGGACGCGGGGCTATGGAGAGGTTCGGAAGAAGGACGCAAGGCGGGACTCCTGGGGACGAGACCTGAGCGACACGGACAGTGCGTGGAGAAAGGGGGTCAGGTGTGGAGACGCGGGCAGTGCGAAGGGGACGGCCGAGCAGGCCGTACGGGACTGGAGGACGTGACCGGAGCGAAGGATGAAGCCGACGGGGCGGGCGTGACCGGACCGGCAGACGTGACTGGACCGGCAGACGTGACCGGACCGGCGGGCATGGCTGGAGTGGCGTACGTGGCTGGAGCCGTCGGCCGGGCAGGGGGGCGGTGGGGGTGTGGTGGGTGCGGCAGGGCAGGCGGGGGCCGCCGGCGGTGGGACGTCGGCGGTGGGGGCGCGCTGGGCGGGTGGTCACAGGAGGCGGCGGTGGGCGCGGTCGCGGACCATGAGGGCAGCGCGCTTGGCGGGCAGGTCCAACTCGTCGGCGTAGCGGAACCCGGCGCCGAGGAAGGCGGCGACGGACGGGATGTTGCGCAGGTCGGGTTCGGCGATGACCCGGCCGCACGGCGGGCGGTGGTCCAGGACGAGGTCGGCGGCGGCCCGCAGCAGCGTCGTCCCGATGCCGCGGCCCCGGTCGGCGACGCCCCCGATCAGCAGGTGCAGCCCGGTGTCGTGCGGCCGGGCCGGGTAATGGCGGGCGATCGGGTCCAGGTCGGCGCGGTAGACCTCCCAGTAGCTCATGGGGACACCGCTCAGTACGCCGAGGCAGGGCACGCTGCGTCCGTCGCCGTCGAGCTGGGCGCGCAGGTGGGCGGCGGTGGTCTCCTGGGGCCCGGCCAGTTCCCAGAACGCCGCGACGGCCGGGTCGTTCATCCAGGCGGAGATCAGCGGCAGGTCGCGTTCGATGCGTACCGGTACGAGCTGGAACGGTCCGGCGGCCGTGGCTGCCGGGCTCCAGCAGGCGATGTGGTCGAGCAGGTCTTCGCCGCCCGGGCTGTCGGCCGGGTCGGCGGACAGGGGTGCCGCGCTGAACAGCGCCGTGATGTCGGGCGGCAGGTGCAGGTCGAGGGTGTCGTCGAGCGCGTCGTCCGGAGGGGCTTCGGGTGGGGCTTCAGGGGTGGCTTCGATAGGTGTGAAGGGGTGGCCGAAGGTCTCGGCGGCTCCTGGGTCGATGCCGGATTCGGTGGGGGGCACGATGGCGCTCTCTCCTTTCCGGGCCTCCTCACGAGGTCACGGGGCGGGCGGGCGGGGAGTCGGGGGCGGTGGGCTGATGCGGAGACGGGGGCAGGAAGCAGGTCGGACAGCGGGACGGACAGCAGGTCAGTCAGCAGGTCAGTCAGCAGATCAGGGGTGCAGGGGGTTGGGGATGGTGACGTAGACGGACTGGGTGTCGACCGGGCCGACGAGTTCGTCGAGGCCGCGCAGCCGGGTCAGCAGGTTGGCCTTGCAGCGCAGGGTGCGGGCCTCCAGGAGCCGGCCGGGCAGCGGTGAACGGTGTTCCGCCGGTCCGGTGGCGGCGTCGGTGAGGAACCGCCGGAAGGCCGCGAGGAGCACCGCCTCGTCGGCCAGGCGTTGGGAGCCGAAGGCGCCGATGAGGCCGAGGACGTTGTTGATGCCGAGGTAATAGGCGAAGCGTTCGTCGGTGACCTCGTCGGTGACGAAGGTGTCGCTGGTGGTGCCGATGCCGGGCAGCCGCCGTGCCAGCTCCGTACGGCGCGACTCGCGGAAGTAGTAGCCCTGGTTGTCCCGGTAGCGGCCGCCGGCGGGCCAGCCGTCCCGGTCCAGCAGGACGAGGGTGTTCTGCTGGTGCGCTTCGAGGGCGACGCCCGCGGTGCCGTCGAGCCAGAGGACGGGCCGTACCACCGCTTCGAGGTAGCGCAGGAACCACTCGGTGGCGACGGCGCCGGCCGGCCGTCCGGTACGGGCGGTGAGCCTGCCGATGACGTCGGCGAGCCGGGACCGCAGGCCGGTGTGGCCCGGCCAGGGGCGGGGCGAGGTGAGGGCGGCGATGCAGACGGCGTCGTCGGTGGCGGTGAAGGGGTTGTGCCGGACGACCACGTCCAGGCCGCGCACCGGCTGACCGTCGGCTCCGGTGACACCGAACCAGGCCGGGTCGCGGACGATGTCGAAGCCCGGGGCGCCGGGGAAGGCCGCCCGCCACTGTGCGGCCAGGCCGGTGCGGAGCAGCCGGTGCACCTCGACGCCGCGTTCCAGTTCCTTGCGGAGGTTGTCGCGGCGGGAGTTGGTGATGCGCACGCCCAGGGAGAGCTTGAGCATGGCGTCGCAGCCGGGACGGAAGACGGTGCGTACGGAGGAGGTGGGGTGCCAGGCGGGGCCGCCCGGGCCCAGGTCGTGGAGGCGGCCCACCTCGTACAGCGCGGCGATGTCCGGGCGGTGGCCGAGCTGGTGGGCCTGCCACGGGTGCATCGGCAGCGGCAGGGTGCCGGCGGGCGCCGGCGGCGCTCCCGCGGCGAGGCGGGCGGCCAGGTGCTCGGCGGGGACGGTGCGGCCGCGCTCGGTCCAGGCCGAGGCGGCGGCGAACACGTCCCGGTGGACGGCCGTCCAGTGCAGGCGGAACGCGCCGCGCAGCTCCGGGGAGTACGCGCGCGTCTCGGCCTCGGTCAGGCCCTCCCGGCTCTTGGGGGTCGGGTGCATGGGGTGGCCGAAGAGCAGGGCCTGTTCGGCGGCGAGGAAGCGCGAGCGACCGTGGTCGTCGGCGGGGGCGGCGCGCCGGTCGGCGAGGAACACGGCGGTGTGCCGTACGGAGTCGGCGACGCGTCCGACGAGGTCGGCGCTCTCGCTGTCCGGCACTCCGGCGGGGTGGTCGGGAGCGGGGCGGCCTGCGCCGTCATGCGTGCCCCCGCGTACGGCCTCGCGGCGCAGCAGGGCGGCGAGCGTCACGGCGTCCAGGGGAGCGGCGTCGGCGGGGGCGCCTTCCAGTACGGGTGCGCCGAGACGGTGCCAGCCGGTGTCCGACCAGTACAGGACGGGTACGTGCAGGACTGCCGCGCTGGCGTCGAGGGGGATGCGCAGCCGGTCGCCCGCCGGGCGGGCCGTGCCGCTCTCGCGGATCCAGCAGCGGAGCAGGCTCTCGGCACCGGCCGCGTCGGCGGCGACGGCCGGGTCCTGGTGGTCCAGCCGGTCCTGCGCGGGCGGCCGCGCCTCCTCCGCCCCCGCTCCCGTCTGCGCCCCCGCTTCCGTGCGCGCCCCTGCTTCCGTCTCGGCCGCGGCCCTGGCCTCGTCCTCGTCGTCCGTGTACACGGTGACGACCCGGGTCGCACCCAGCCCGTGGCAGTCCTCGTGGCCGTGCCGCTCGTGATGGCCGAGCCGTACGGCGCAGCCGGTATGGCCGCCGTGCTCGCCGCCCTCGGCGGTGTCGTGGGCGGCGGCGCGCCGGTTCTGGCGCGGCACGGCGGGTTCCCGCAGCCGGGCCAGGGGTTCACGGGGCAGACGGCGCTCGTCTGCCGGAGTCCCGTCGGGGCCGGGGCGTTCGTTCATCGGGATGTGCCTCGCAGGGTCGGCGCGGTGGGCGCGGTCTGGACGGTGGTGGGGCGATGAGGCGGTGCGGGGCGGCGGACGGGCGGACGCCCGGGAAGAGCCGTGCGGCCGCGAGGACCGATGCGTCCGAGAACGCGGGGGCCGGCGCAGGGGTAGACCCGGGGGCCGGCGCAGGCGCAGACGCGGAGGCCAGCGCAGGGGTAGACCCGGAGGCCGGCGCAGGCGCAGACGCGGAGGCCAGCGCAGGCGCAGACGCGGAGGCCGGCGCACGCGAGCAAGGATGAAGGCACACGGCGAGATACCTGGCACGCCCGGCATGCCAAGCAGGACGGACGTGACAGGCACACCGAGCACACCGGGCGCCCCAGACGCCTCGCCCCCGTAACCGACCGCCCAGTACCTGTACCCGGCCGCCCGGCCCTCCTCTGCCCCGCGCAACGCACGCCCCGGCTCACGGCGTCGCCCCGAGGGTCGGCTCGTGCCGGGCCGCCGCACCGCCATGCCCGTCCGGCGCAAGCTCCACGTCCGCCCCGGCAGTCACACCACTCGCCCCAGCGGTCCCCCGGCCCCCAGCGGTCCGCCCTCCCCCGCCCGCCCCGGCCCGCGCCGCGGCCGCCAGCGCGTCGGCGAGGCGGTCGAGGACCGCGTCCGCCTGTTCGTCGGTGATGGTGAGCGGGGGCAGCAACCGGACCACCGAGCTGTGGCGGCCGCCCAGTTCCACGATCAGGCCCCGGTCGAGGCACTCCTGCTGGACGGCCGCGGCCAGCGCGGGGGCGGCCGGGCGGGCGCCCGCCGGGTCCGGTGCGGCGTCCGGGTCGACCAGTTCCAGGCCGAGCATCAGACCCCGGCCGCGTACGTCACCGACGCAGTCGTGCTCGGTAGCGAGCCCGCTCAGCCGGGAGATCATGCGGGCGCCCAGCTCACCGGCGCGCCGCGCCAGGTCGTGCTGCCTGACGTACGCGAGGGTGGCCGCGCCGGCCGCCATCGCGAGCTGGTTGCCCCGGAAGGTGCCCGCGTGAGCGCCGGGCCGCCAGGTGTCCAGTTCCTCGCGGTAGACGATGACGGCGAGCGGCAGGCTGCCGCCGATCGCCTTGGACAGCACCAGGACGTCGGGCACCACGCCGCTGTGCCCGATGGCCCAGAACGCGCCGGTGCGGCCGACGCCGGTCTGTACCTCGTCCACGACGAGGGGGATGCCGCGTGCCGCCGTGATCTCGCGCATCCGGCGCAGCCAGCTGTCGGGGGCGGGGATCACCCCGCCCTCGCCCTGGACCGGTTCGAGGATCATTCCGGCCGGCCGGGCGATGCCGCTCTTGTCGTCGTCGAGCACGTTCGCGGTCCAGCGCGCGGCCAGTTCGGCGCCGCGTTCGCCGCCCGTGCCGAAGGGGCAGCGGTAGTCGTACGGATACGGGAGACGGAGCACGGAGGTGTCGCGCGCGCCCCCGGACGCCGCGAGCGCCCCCGCCGTCATGCCGTGGTACGCGCCGGTGAAGGCCGCCAGCCCCTCCCGGCCGGTCGCGGTCCGCACCAGTTTGAAGGCGGCTTCGACGGCGTCCGTGCCGGCCGGTCCGCAGAACTGGACGCGGCCGTGGGCGGCCAGCTCGGGCGGCAGGGTGGCGAACAGTTCGGTGACGAACGCGTCCTTGACCGGCGTGGCCAGGTCGAGGACGTGCAGCGGGGCACCGGAGTCCAGGACGGAGCGGATCGCCTCCAGGACGACGGGGTGGTTGTGGCCGAGCGCCAGGGTGCCCGCCCCGGAGAGGCAGTCCAGGTAACGGCGGCCGTCGGCGCCCTCGATGGTCAGCCCGCGGGCCCGCACCGGGACGATGGGCAGCGAGCGCGCGTACGTACGGGCGGCGGACTCGCGGAGCGACTGCCGTCGCAGGATGCCCTCGTGGGCGGGAGGGGGTGCCATCGGCAGAGGCTGGGTCAAGGCCACGGCGGTTCGGTCCTCCTGCTGCTGGACTCTTCTGTTGAACTGCGGGCGGGCCCGCCGCGCGCCGGCCGCGCCCCATCGGGCCGCTTCCGTCGCGCACCGGGCCTGGTCCGCTGTCGGCAGGTCGCCGGGCCTGGCCGGCGGACCACTTCCCCTGCCGCCGGACACGGCTCAGCCGCCCCCGTACGTATCAACGACGCCGCCCGCGGGAGAGCACGGCCTACCGCAAGATCCTTGCTGTTCGCGGGCGCGGGCAGGCGCCCGGTGGCGCGCCATCCGCGCACCCCGCCCCGTACCGCGCCCCCGGTACGCGCCTCCGCACCACCCCCTCGGAAAGATCCCCGCCGAACCGGAACCGGGGCCCCGCCCACCGTCGTCCCCAACGGCACCGGCATAGTGGGGTCCTGCGCCCAGCTTTCCGGTGCATGACAAAACAGCAGATGCGGGCACGTCCGGGGCAAGACCGGCACGGTCACCCACGGCGCGGCAGGGCCGCCCGGGGACGGCCGCGTGTCCGCGGCACGCCAGAACAGACCAGGGGGAGTTCACCCATGCGATCCATACGTCGGCCGGTCCTGGCCGCGGCCGCCCTCACCGCCGTGGTGGCGCTGACCGCCACCGGCTGCGGTCCCGAGGGCAACCAGGCGGACGGCAAGCCCAGCCAGTCCGCGGAACAGGGCAGTGCGGGCGGGGGTGGCTTCACGATCCCCAAGGACATCCAGGACAAGCTCAAGGAACACGGCGTCGACCTGGACAAGTGGAAGAACGGCGAGTGGAAGAACTGGGACAAGGACAAGTGGCTCCGCGAGGCCAGTGACTTCATCAACCCGATCATCAAGGGTCTGTGGGATCCGGACCGGGCGAGCAAGGCCAAGCCGCCGAAGGAGCCCACGCCCAAGGACATCTCGGGTGATCAGGGGCGGACCGACCCGGACCCGCGTCCGGTCCAGGCCAAGGCCGTCAAGCCGCCGTTCGGCCAGAACGCGCCCGGCCTCGGCAAGATCTTCTTCGACACCCCCGAGGGCCACGCGGTCTGTTCCGGCGCGGTGGTCAAGGACCCGGCGCACCCCGGCAAGTCCAACCTGGTCTGGACGGCGGGCCACTGCGTGCACGCCGGCAAGTCCGGCGGCTGGTACCGCAACATGGTCTTCGCCCCGTCGTTCAACGACAGCGGCAAGTCCGCGGCCCAGCTGGAGAACGCCTCGCGGGAGCAGATGTTCCCCAAGGGCGTGTGGTGGGCCGACGGCGCGTCGACCTCCAACCAGTGGATCAGCCAGGGCGGTCCGCAGGGCAACAGCGTGCCGATGGCGCCGTACGACTTCGCCATCATGCACGTGACGCCGGAGAAGGGCGCGGGCAGCAAGTCCCTCGAAGAGGTCGCCGGCGGCGCCTACTCGGTGGACTTCAACGCCTCGGCGATCCCGGACATCTCCAGCCTCACCGCCCAGGGCTACCCGGCCGAGGCGCCGTTCGACGGTGCGACGCTGCAGCAGTGCACCGACAAGCCGGGCCGGCTCTCGCTGGACGCCAAGAAGCCGACCATGTACCGCATCGGCTGCCTGATGACCGCCGGTTCCTCCGGTGGCCCCTGGTTCGCCAAGGGCTCGGACGGCAAGCCGACGCTGGTGTCGAACACCTCGATCGGCCCGCGTCCGGCCGGCTGGCTGGCGGGCCCGCACCTCGGCCCGGAGGCCAAGAGCATGTACGGCGCGATGAGCAAGAAGTTCGCGTCGAAGTAGGCAGGATCGCCGAGGCGGCCGGGACACGCGCGGTGACCGAAGCGCGTGGGGCCGGCCAGGCGGACGCCGTGAGCGGTGGGCACCCGGTTCGCGCCGGGTGAGCACACGGCCGGTCCCGTATCCGTACGACGGGTACGGGGCCGGCCCCGCCGCCGCCCGCAGCAGCAGAAGAACACGGGCAGCAGAACATGGCGAAGGCCCGCTCCCGGTCTCCGGGGGCGGGCCTTCGTACTGCCTCGTCACTGCCGCCCCCTACGGGGCGGCGCCTACGGCCGTCGCGTCACGCGGCAGGCACGTACGGCTTGAGCTCGGCGGCCAGCTCCTCGTGCACCCGCGCCTTGAGGACCGTGCCCTCCGCGATGTGCTCCTCGGAGATCACCTCGCCCTCGGCGTGGGCCCGCGAGACCAGCGCGCCCTGGGTGTACGGCACCAGCGCCTCGATCTCGACCTGCGGCCGCGGCAGCTCCTCGTCGATCAGCGCGAGCAGCTCGTCGATGCCCTGGCCCGTGCGGGCCGAGACCAGCAGCGCGTGCTTCTCGTTGCGCAGCAGCCGCTGGAGGACCAGCGGGTCGGCGGCGTCCGCCTTGTTGACGACGACGATCTCCGGTACGTGGGTGGCGCCCACGTCGCGGATCACCTCGCGCACGGCGGCCAGCTGCTCCTCCGGCACCGGGTGCGAACCGTCGACCACGTGGAGGATCAGGTCGGAGTCGCCGACCTCCTCCATCGTGGAGCGGAACGCCTCAACCAGGTGGTGCGGCAGGTGGCGGACGAAGCCGACGGTGTCGGCGAGGGTGTAGAGCCGCCCGCTGGGCGTCTCGGCCCGGCGCACGGTCGGGTCCAGGGTGGCGAACAGCGCGTTCTCCACCAGGACGCCGGCCCCGGTCAGGCGGTTGAGCAGGGAGGACTTGCCCGCGTTGGTGTACCCGGCGATGGCCACCGAGGGCACCTTGTGGCGACGGCGTTCCTGCCGCTTGATGTCGCGGCCGGTCTTCATCTCCGCGATCTCCCGGCGCATCTTCGCCATCTTCTCGCGGATCCGCCGCCGGTCCGTCTCGATCTTGGTCTCACCGGGACCACGCGTGGCCATACCGCCACCCGCGGAGCCGGAGCCACCACCACCCATCTGCCGGGACAGCGACTGGCCCCAGCCGCGCAGCCGCGGCAGCATGTACTGCATCTGCGCCAGCGAGACCTGCGCCTTGCCCTCGCGGGACTTGGCGTGCTGGGCGAAGATGTCGAGGATCAGGGCCGTACGGTCGACGACCTTGACCTTGACGACGTCCTCCAGGTGGATCAGCTGGCCGGGGCTCAGCTCACCGTCGCAGACCACCGTGTCCGCGCCGGACTCCAGGACGATGTCGCGCAGCTCCAGGGCCTTGCCGGAGCCGATGTACGTGGCCGGGTCGGGCTTGTCGCGGCGCTGGACGACGCCGTCGAGCACGAGCGCGCCGGCGGTCTCGGCCAGGGCGGCGAGCTCGGCGAGCGAGTTCTCCGCGTCCTGCACCGTGCCCGTGGTCCAGACACCGACCAGCACGACACGCTCCAGGCGCAGCTGGCGGTACTCGACCTCGGTGACGTCTTCGAGCTCGGTGGACAGTCCGGCCACCCGGCGCAGGGCGGCCCGCTCCGTGCGGTCGTACTGCTCGCCGTCACGCTCCCCGTCGATCTCGTAACTCCAGGCGACGTCCTCTTCCATCAGGGCGTCGGCCCGGCGGCTCTCGGGGAGGCGCTGTCGGTCCTGTGGAAGGGAAGAAGAGGAGGTCATTTGATCCTTTGCGTCGTTGGGACGTCCCGTGCGGGGCCGCGTGGCCCCGGGACTCTCGATCGTGACAACGTCCGGACCGCCCGGGAGATTCCCGGCGGCGGCCCCGTCATCGGCCAGACGATGGTCGCACGACGGCTGGTCACCGTCCTACGGATTTTCCGTGGGCGAGGCGTCAGGGGTGTGAGGGGCGCCAGAGGCGTGGGGGGCGCGAGGGAGTGGGAGGGGGTGGGAGGGAGTGGGGGCGCGAGGGAGTGGGAGGCGCCGGGGCGCGGTCAGGCTCACCCCGGCTTGTGCGCCGGGGTGCCACCAGGCTTCACGCCCGGCTTGCCGCTCGGCTTCCCCGCAGGCTTAGCGCCCGGCTTGCCGCCCGGATTCCCCGCAGGCTTAGCGCCCGGCTTGGGCGCGGGCTTCCCCGCAGGCTTCGCGCCCGGCGTGCGCGCCGGTGGCTGCGGCGTCCGGTAGTGGCTCTTCCAGTCCGGGTGGCCCGGCATCGGCGGTGTCTTCTTGTCGTACAGCCAGCTGCGGAAGAAGCTCCCGAGGTCCTGGCCCGAGACCCGGGAAGCCAGCGCGACGAAGTCGGTGGTGCCCGCGACGCCGTCCCGGTGACGGGTCACCCAGGCGCGTTCCAGCCGGTCGAAGGCGGCGGGTCCGATCTTGGCTCGCAGCGCGTACAGCACGAGGGCGCTGCCGTCGTACATGACCGGGCGGAAGATGCCCGTCTTGTTGCCGGGCGCGGGAATCTTCGGGGCCCCGGGCGGGCCGCCCTCGGCGCGCATCCGGTCGGAGACGCTGTAGGCGCGCCGTGTCCGTTCGTCCATGGACATCCCGGAGTGCTCGTGCGCGTACAGCTCCTCGTACCAGGTGGCGTGCGCCTCGTTGAGCCAGGCGTCCGACCAGGTGCGCGGGGAGACGCTGTTGCCGAACCACTGGTGCGCCAGCTCATGGACCATGATCGCTTTGATGTACCAGCGGGGGTACTGCCCCGTGGTGAACAGCCGCTCCTCAAAGAGGGACAGCGTCTGGGTCTCCAGCTCGAAGCCCGTCTCGGCCTGGGCGAGCAGGACGCCGTACGTCTCGAAGGGGTAGCGGCCGACCTTGCGCTCCATCCAGGCGAGCTGGCCGGGCGTCTCGGCCAGCCACGGTTCCAGGCGCTTGCGGTCGGCGGCGGGTACGACGTCGCGCAGCGGCAGGCCGTGCGGCCCCGTGCGGCGGACGACGGCGGAGCGCCCGATGGACACCTGTGCCACTTCGGTGGCCATGGGGTGGGCGGACCGGTAGACCCAGGTGGTGGTGGCCGGAGCGGCCGCCGGCTGCCGTACGCCCGGTTCCGCCGGCACCACGCTCCTGACCTGTACGGCGCCCGGGTAGCGCGCCACCAGCGTGCCGTTGCCGACGACGGTCAGGTCCTTGGGGGCGGTGACGCGGAAGGTGTAGAGCGCCTTGTCCGAGGGGTGGTCGTTGCCCGGGAAGACGCGGTGCGCGGCGTCGACCTGGTTGGCCATCACCAGCCCGTCCTTCGTGCGCAGCCAGCCGACATCCTTGTCCTTGCCGCCCTTGGGGGGCCGCGGGTCGCTGGTGTGCCGGACGACGATCCGCAGCGGGGTGCCGGCGCGGACCGCGCGGTGCGGCGTGACGATGAGGTCCTCGCCGCGGCTGACGTGGGCGGCGGGCCGGCCGTCGATCTCGACGGAGCGGACGGCACCGTGCGCGAAGTCGAGGTTGACGTGCTTCAGGCGGGCGGTGGCCCGCGCGGTGATCTTCGTGACGGCTTCCAGCGGCCGGTCGTTGCGTCCGGAGTACGTCAGGGCGATGTCGTACGCGCGGACGTCGTAGCCGGGGTTGCCGAGGTGCGGGTAGAGCCGGTCACCGACGCCGAGCGGTGCGGCGGCCGGCAGGCCGGCGGCGACCAGGGTGGCGGCGGCGAGCAGGCCGAGCGCGCTCCGGCGGCGGGCAGCGGCTCCGGCGGGGCGGCGTGGACGGGGGCGGGACGGGGCGCCTTCGGAGCCCGGTCCGGGGCCGGGGGCGGGGCGGGACGAGGAAAGCGGCATGACAAACCGCTATCAGCGTGGCGCCCCCGCCCGTGGCCGACGCGACAGTACGGCACCCGAACGAGGGGATCCCTGCGCCCGTAGAGGGCCGGAGGGGCGCAGGCGGAAGCCGAACGCGCCCCTCATGCGGACGCGTGGGGCCGTGCCCCTCATGCGGAAGCGTGGGGCCGTGCCCCTCATGCGGACGCGTGGGGCCGCGCCCTTCAACCGCACGCGTGGGGCCGCGCCCCTCAAGCGCACGCATGGGGCCGTGCGCCTCGTGCGGACGCGTGGGACCGTGCCCCTCACGCGTGGGACCATGCCCCTCAAGCGCACGCATGAGGCCACGCCCCTCAAGCGCACGCATAGGACCACGCCCTCAAGCGCACGCATGGGGCCGCAGGCGCCCCTCAGGACCGCGCCGCCACCCTCGGCTGCGCCCGCCCCGCCCGCAGCACGTCGAAGACGCCCGGCACCTGCCGCATCGCCCGCATCAGGGACGGCAGTTTGGCCGCGTCCGGCAGGTGGAGCGTGTACGTGTGGCGTACGCGCTGCTCACGGGGCGGCTCGACGGCCGCGGCGACCACGGCGGCGCCTTCGGCGGCGATCGCCTCGGTGAGATCGGCGAGCAGATGCGGCCGGGTGAACGCCTCCGCGAGGAGGGTGACCCGGCAGCCCTGTACGCGGTTGCCCGCACCGCGCCAGCGCGCGCCGACCGGCTGCCGGCCGGACGCGGCCATCCGGGCCACCACGGGGCACAGCGCCCGGTGCACGGTGACGATGCCGCCCCGTACGGCGAAGCCGGTGACGTTGTCCGGCGGTACGGGGGTGCAGCAGCCCGCGAGCCGTACGGTCGCGCCGGGGAGGTCGGTGGACAGGGTGGCGATGTCGCCGCCGTGACGCCCGGCGGCTGGGCCGGCCCCGGCGCCCCGCGGCTCGCCGGCGGCGTTCGGGGTACCCGCCCCCACCTGGCCCTCCCCCGTTCCCGTCTCCTCCCCGGGGTGGGCGGCGAGCCAGCGTGAGATGGCGAGCCGGGCCGCCGGGGTACGGGTGTGGTCGAGCCAGTCCGGCGAGGGCCCGGCGGCGGAGTCGGGGGCCATGAGCAGGTGCAGGCTGTCGCCGTCGCTCAGGGCGGTGGAGAGCGTCGCCAGGCGCCCGTTGACGCGCGCGCCGATGCAGTGGTGGGCCCCTTCGCCGTACAGCGCGTACGCGGCGTCCACACAGCTCGCGCCGGCGGGCAGGCCGACGGTGCCGGTGCCGCCCGTACCCGTGCCCGCGCGGTCCGTGGCGACCGTGCCGCCGCCGTCGCCGAAGCCGCCTTCCGTGCAGAAGACCGTGATCTCCCGGTCCTGGGCGAGGTCGTCGCGCAGCGAGGTCCAGAATGTGTCCGGGTCGGGGGTGGCGCGCTGCCATTCCAGGAGGCGGCACAGCCATCCGGGCTGGGTCGGGTCGACGCGCTCACCGTCCTCGGCCGGCTGTGCGCCCTGCGCGCCGTCCGGTACCGGCGCTGACGGGTCGGAGCCGTCCGCGGGGGCGTACGGGTTGCCCAGCGCGATCACCCCGGCCTCCGCGACGCGGTGCATGCGGTGGGTGCGGATGAGCGTTTCGGCAATCGCGCCGTCCTCGTCGGAGACGGCGGTGTGCAGCGACTGGTAGAGGTTGAACTTCGGCGCCGCGATGAAGTCCTTGAACTCCGAGACGACCGGGGTGAAGCAGGTGTGCAGCTCGCCGAGGACCGCGTAGCAGTCGGCGTCCTCGGCGACGAGCACCAGCAGCCGGCCGAGGTCCGCGCCGGTGACCGTGCCGCGCGCCAGCCGCACCCGGTGCACGGAGACGAAGTGCCGGGGCCTGATGAGGACTTCGGCGTCGATGTCGGCCTCGCCCAGGACGGTGCGCACCCGTTCCGCGATGGCGTCGAGCGGGCCCGCGCGGCCGGCGTGACCGAGGACCAGGGCGCGGGTGGTGGCGTACTCCTCCGGATGCAGGATCGCGAAGACCAGGTCCTCCAGCTCGGTCTTGAGCGCCTGCACGCCCAGCCGTTCGGCGAGCGGGATCAGCACGTCGCGCGTCACCTTGGCGATCCGGGCCTGTTTCTCGGGTCGCATCACGCCGAGGGTGCGCATGTTGTGCAGCCGGTCGGCCAGCTTGATGGACATCACGCGGACGTCGTTGCCGGTGGCGACCAGCATCTTGCGGAAGGTCTCCGGCTCGGCGGCGGCGCCGTAGTCCACCTTCTCCAGCTTGGTCACGCCGTCGACCAGGTAGCAGACCTCCTTGCCGAACTCGCTGCTGACCTGATCCAGCGTCACTTCGGTGTCCTCGACGGTGTCGTGGAGGAGGGAGGCGGTCAAGGTCGTGGTCTCGGCGCCCAGTTCGGCCAGGATCAGGGTCACCGCGAGCGGGTGGGTGATGTACGGCTCGCCGCTCTTGCGCAGCTGTCCGCGGTGCGAGGACTCGGCGAGCGCGTAGGCCCGGCTCAGGGTGTCCAGGTCGGCGTCCGGGTGGTGGGCGCGGTGCACCTTGGCGACGTGCTCCAGGGCGTCCGGCAGGCCGTCGCGGGGGGCCGGACCGAGCAGCGCGGCCCGGCCGATGCGGCGCAGTCCGCGCAGCTCCAGGCGGGGGCGGCCCCGTCTGCGATGGGAGGCTTCCCCCAGGTCGGACGGACCGGCCTGGGCAGGCGCGACGGGGTTACCAGGGTTCGTGGCCTCTGCGCTCATGGGCACCTCCGGCGGCGTCGACCGGCGGTTGGGCGCCCGCAGTCAGTCGCCCGGGCCGGTGCTTGATGCTACCGAGCCCATCACGCAGCGCTGTCCCGCTCTCGCCCAGCGTGAACCGGATCACCCATTCGAGCGAAGTCTCAGCCGAGGGCCGTGACCAGCCACGCGGGGTCCATCGCACCCTGCGCGACGATCACCGCGGGGCCGGTCATCTCGACCGTGCCGTCCGGCAGCTCGGTGATCGTCAGGCTGCCGCCCAGCACGTCGACCGTATACGTGACGGGGCTGTTGGTGACCGCGGGGTCGATGCCGTCCCGGCGGGCGGCGGCGACGGCGACCGCGCAGGCGCCGGTGCCGCAGGAGCGGGTCTCGCCGGCGCCGCGCTCGTGCACCCGCATGGCCACGTGGCGCGGGCCGCGGTCGGCGACGAACTCGATGTTGACGCCGTCCGGGTAGACGGCGGCTGGGCCGAACGGCGGGACCTCGCGCAGCTCTCCGGCGTGGTCGAGGTCCTCGACGAAGGCGACGGCGTGCGGGTTGCCCATGTTCACGTTGCGGGCGGGCCAGCTGCGGTCGCCGACCGTGACCGTCACGCCGTCCGGGAGCAGCTCGGCACGGCCCATGGAGATGGTGACCTCACCGGTCGCGGCCAGGCGCGCCGTCCGTACGCCGGCGCGGGTGGCGATGGCCAGCTCGCCCTCCTTGGCCAGGCCGGCGTGCTGGAGGTAGCGGGCGAAGACGCGGATGCCGTTGCCGCACATCTCGGCGATGGAGCCGTCACCGTTGCGGTAGTCCATGAACCACTCGGCCTCACCGGCCATGGCGCGGGCCTCGGGGTCGGCGGCGGAGCGCACCACGCGCAGCAGGCCGTCACCGCCGATGCCGGCCCGGCGGTCGCAGATCCGCGCGACGGCCTCGGCGGACAGCTCCAGGGCGCCGTCCGGGTCGGGGACGATCACGAAATCGTTCTCCGTGCCGTGCCCCTTGAGGAAGGCGATGCCCCGGCCGCCGGAGCCGCTCGCGGCGGTCGTGGCGGCGCTCACGGCGGCCCCCGTGGCCTCTACGGTCCCCTGTGCGTCGGTCATGCCTGCATCGTACGGCGCGGCAGTGACAGCGCGTGCCGCAGGCCCGGTCAGGGCATGTGCGGACACGCGCGTGGCGCGTGTCCGGCCCGCGCATGTACCGGCGCCCGTGGCACGTGTCCGGCCCGCGCACGTCCCGGCACCCGTGGCACGTTTCCGGCCCGCGCATGTCCCGGCTCGCACCATGCCCGTACGCCCCGCGCCACGCCCGTACGGCCCGCGCCACGCCCGTACGCCCCGCACCATGCCCGTACGGCCCGCACCATGCCCGTACGTCCCACGCGGCGCTCATACGTCCCACGCGGCGCTCGTACGGTCCGTACACCCCGCCCCGGGCCTCGGTCGGCCCCCGCCGTTCGACACGCTCCGCCGGGCTCGCCGGGGTCCATGCCCCGGCCCCATGCGCCGCGCCTTTTCAGTGCAGCCGCGCGACCCGCCAGACCGCGAGCAGGGCCAGGACGGCCACGACCGCGGCGTACGCCAGGACGACGCGCCAGTCCGGGCGTCGGCCGGAGCCGCGGGCGGGCAGGCCGGGCCAGGTGTGGCCGACCCGGCGGGCGGCCATCATGCCCCAGCCCGCCGCGCAGCCGAAGAGCAGCAGGCCGAGCATGGAGATCACCGCGCCGCCGTCACCGCCGAACTCGAAGGCGAGCGGGAAGGCGAACATCAACGAGCCGAGGATGGCCAGGCCCACGATGGGCGCGAGCTGCCAGATGCGCAGCTTGCGCGGCGGGCGCAGTTCCCGGAAGGACTCGCCGCCCTCGGCCGCCTCCTCGGGGCCGTCCCCGGCGTCCAGGGGCTCCGGGCGAACCGGTTCACCCAGAGCGTCGGGACCGTCGGGCCCGACGGCCGCCGCGTGGTCCAGGGCAGGCCCGACCGGGCCGACGGCCCCGGGCCCGTCCTGGGTCAGCGGCTCCGCCGCGTCCCGCTGTCCGTCTCTCGGCCCGTCCGGTTGCTGCGGTCTGTTGCGAGGGCCGGCCTCCATCGCCACGCGCCCTCCCCACTCCGACTGCACGCCTCGATCGAAGGTCGATGATGACACGCTCCCGGGGGCCCGGATGACGGCCGGAGCGTCCCGATGCCATGACGTGATCAGGCTGTGACCGGTCGTTCGACCAACGCCAGCGCCCGCCCCGGGAGTTCCGCGCGGTCCGCGGCGCCCCCGCTGAGCCAGTGGACCCGGGGATCCCTGCGGAACCAGGAATCCTGGCGGCGCGCGAACCGCTTGGTGGCACGGACCGTCTCGGCGCGCGCCTGCTCCTCCGTGCACTCCCCCGCGAGCTGGGCGAGCACCTGCTGGTAGCCGAGGGCCCGTGAGGCGGTGCGCCCCTCGCGCAGCCCCTCGCCCTCCAGCCGCCGCACCTCGTCGACCAGGCCTTCGTCCCACATCCGGTCGACCCTGCGGGCGATGCGGTCGTCCAGTTCGGGGCGTGCCACGTCGACGCCGATCTGCACGGTGTCGTAGACCGCCTCGTGTCCGGGGAGGTTGGCGGTGAAGGGGCGGCCGGTGATCTCGATGACCTCCAGGGCGCGCACGATGCGGCGCCCGTTGCTCGCCAGGATGGCGCGGGCGGCCTCGGGGTCGGCGGCGGCGAGCCGTGTGTGCAGGGCACCGCTGCCCTGCTCGGCCAGCTCGGCCTCCAGCCGGGCGCGTACCTCCGGGTCCGTACCGGGGAAGTCGAGGGCGTCGATGGCGCCGCGTACGTACAGGCCGGAGCCGCCGACGAGGACGGGAGTGCGGCCTTCGGCGAGCAGGCGGTCGATCTCGGCGCGGGCCAGACGCTGGTACTCGGCGACGTTCGCGGCCCGGGTGACGTCCCAGATGTCCAGGAGGTGGTGCGGGACGCCCTGGCGCTCGGGCACCGTCAGCTTGGCGGTGCCGATGTCCATACCCCGGTAGAGCTGCATGGAGTCGGCGTTGACGACTTCGCCACCGAGATGGCGGGCGAGCGCGACGCCCAGATCGGACTTTCCGGCCGCGGTGGGACCGACGACGGCGATGACCCGGGGTGCGGGAACTGCGGTGTTCACCGGCCCAGTCTCGCAAACCTCGGGGCCGCATCTCGAACGAGCGACGTGACGGCTCGCCTTCGTGTTCGTTGCCTGTTGCGAGGTTCCGGCCGCCGGTTCACGGACCGGAGCCCGCGGGCGGCGCAATGGGACGCTCCGGGCGCCCCGGGATTTCGCCCACACGAGTAAGGTCTGGAGTAGTTATGGGCGTGTTTTCACGGTTTCGTCGCCGCAAGGACGAGGCATCGACGGAGGAGGCCGGCGCCGCCACGCTGACGGCGGAACCGTCGGCCCCGGAGGGCGGGGAGCCCGGTGCCGAGCCGTCCGCCGAGGCCGCCCCGTCGGCGGAACAGGGCGAGGCGGCGGACGGGAAGCCGTCCGCGGAGGAGGCCGCCGAGGCGGCGGCCGCCGAAGGTGTCGAGATCCCCAAGCAGCAGTCGGCCGGGGAGGCTGCGGACAGCGAAGCCGGGGAAGGCGCCCGCAAGTAAGGCGCACACCGTACGAAGGAAGACGAAGGAAGGTGCCCATGGGTCTGCTGGACAACCTCAAGGCCAGGCTCGGTCCGCTGCGGAGCAGGGCCGGTGACCTCGCGCAGCAGCACGGGGACAAGATCGAGCAGGGGCTCGACAAGGCCGCGCGGGCGGTCGACGAGAGGACCAAGGGCAAGTACAGCAGCCAGATCGGGACCGGCGCGGGCAAGGCGAAGGACGCCCTCGGCAGGCTGTCCGAGGAGTCCCGCCGCTCCGGCGGTCAGGGCTCCGGCGGCTCCGGCCCGCAGGGACCGGCCTCCTGACCTTCTCCCGCCGGGCCTGCGGCGGGGCGGCCCGGACAGCAACGCGACGGCCGCGGAGCGATGCGCTCCGCGGCCGTCGCGTTGCTGCCTGCCGGCACGGCGGGCACCGCTGCCGGCACGGCGGGCGCCACTGCCGGCACGGCTTGCGTACGTCTCAGGACCAGGCCGCCACGAAGTACCCCACTCCGTACGGCGCCTCCTCGCGCAGCAGCACGCCGCGCAGCCCGGCGCCCTGTGCGGCGCCCGCCAGGACCTGCCAGCAGGCCCGCCCGGAGGCCTTCAGCTCGTCCGCCAGCTCCGCGTCCAGCCCGGCCAGCGCCTCGGTGTCGGCGGCCGCCAGGGCGCGCCCCACGGCGGCGTCGAAGTCTTCGGCCCGCTCGTCGTAGTAGCCCGGGGCCTTCACCGTGCGGCACGCGCTGCCGTCGCCCATCACCAGCAGGGCGACCCGCTCCGAAGACGCCGCGATCTCCCGGCCGACCTGGAGGCAGCGGTCGGCGGCCAGCGGTTCTCCGACGCCCAGCCCTTCCACCGGCGCGTCCGCCCAGTCCGTACGGGTCAGCAGCCAGGCGCCGACCGACAGCGACGGCGGAAGCGGCCGTTCCGGGGCCGTCTCGGCGGCGCCCAGGCGCACGTCCAGGTCCACGCCGAAGCCGCGGAAGGAACCGACCGCGCCCTGTGCGTGCGGCCCGCGGCCGGCCTGTTCGGCGGGGCCGACGACGACCAGCCGGTCCGGCCGGGCCGCCGCGAGCACGCCGACCGCGTCCACGGCGGCGGCCCGTAGGCCGTCCAGCTCGGGGGCGGCTCCGGAGGCGACCTCCGGGACGAGTACCGGCGGACACGGGCAGACGGCGGCGGCGACAAGCATGGCTGGAACCCTAGCAAGGCGGCACCGACGGGACGCGGGCTCAGGCCCGGGCGCCCCGGCTGGTTGTCCGCCTCAGGCCCGGGCGCCCCGTCCGGTTGCCCCGTCCTCAGACCCCAGCGTTCCCTCCGACTGCCCCGCCTCAGGCCCCGGCGCCCATCCGATTGCCACGTCCTCAGACCCCGACGCCCCATCCGAGCGCCCCGCCTCAGGCCCGGGTCTGGGCGCCCCGTCCGGTTCGCCCGCCCTCAGGCCGTCAGTCGCACCCGCAGCCCGCCGCCGGGGCCGGGGCGGGGGCCGGCGCGCCGATGGTCGGCAGGCCGAGCATGACGCCGGCCGGCTTGTCGGCCGGGGCGGCGTTGCGCTTCTCCCAGGCGTCGCCCGCGCGGGTACGGCGGACGGCCTGGACCGGGCCCTCGGCGAGCAGGTGGTGCGGCGCGGCGTAGGTGATCTCGACGGTCACCATGTCGCCGGGGCGGACCGGCTCCTCGGGGCGGGTGAAGTGCACCAGGCGGTTGTCGGGCGCGCGGCCGGACAGCCGGCGCGTGGCGTCGTCCTTGCGCCCCTCGCCCTCGGCGACCATGACCTCCAGCGTGCGGCCGACCTGCTTCTTGTTCTCCTCCCAGGAGATCTCCTCCTGGAGGGCCACCAGCCGCTCGTAGCGCGCCTGGACGACCTCCTTGGGGATCTGCCCCTCCATCTCGGCGGCCGGGGTGCCGGGGCGCTTGGAGTACTGGAAGGTGAAGGCCTGCGCGAAGCGGGACTCGCGGACCGTGTGCAGGGTCTGCTCGAAGTCCTCCTCGGTCTCGCCGGGGAAGCCGACGATGATGTCCGTGGAGATGGCGGCGTCCGGCATGGCGGCGCGCACCTTCTCGATGATGCCGAGGAAGCGCTCCTGGCGGTACGAGCGGCGCATCGCCTTGAGGACCGTGTCCGAGCCGGACTGCAGCGGCATGTGCAGCTGCGGCATCACGTTCGGCGTCTCGGCCATGGCGGCGATGACGTCGTCGGTGAAGTCGCGGGGGTGCGGCGAGGTGAAGCGGACCCGCTCCAGGCCCTCGATCTTCCCGCAGGCGCGCAGCAGCTTGCTGAACGCCTCGCGGTCGCCGATGTCGGAGCCGTACGCGTTGACGTTCTGGCCGAGCAGGGTGATCTCGGAGACGCCCTCCGCGACCAGCGCCTCGATCTCGGCGAGGATGTCGCCGGGGCGGCGGTCCTTCTCCTTGCCGCGCAGGGCGGGGACGATGCAGAAGGTGCAGGTGTTGTTGCAGCCGACGGAGATCGAGACCCAGGCCGCGTAGGCGCTCTCGCGGCGGGTGGGCAGCGTGGAGGGGAACGCCTCCAGCGACTCGGCGATCTCGACCTGCGCTTCCTCCTGGACGCGGGCGCGCTCCAGGAGCACCGGCAGCTTGCCGATGTTGTGCGTCCCGAAGACCACGTCGACCCACGGGGCCTTCTTGACGATGGTGTCGCGGTCCTTCTGGGCCAGGCAGCCGCCGACGGCGATCTGCATGCCCGGGCGCGCGGCCTTCTTGGGCGCGAGCTGGCCGAGGTTGCCGTAGAGCCGGTTGTCGGCGTTCTCCCTCACCGCGCAGGTGTTGAAGACGACGACATCGGCCCCGTCGGCCCCCTTGGGCGCGGGCACGTATCCGGCGTCCTCCAGCAGGCCCGACAGCCGCTCGGAGTCGTGGACGTTCATCTGGCACCCGTAGGTGCGCACCTCGTATGTCTTCGCACTCATCTCAATCGACCAGGGTACGTCCTCGCGCCGCCGCCTCGCCCCTCCCTTTCCCGGTGCGGGGCTGGCAGGATCCCGCCCATGGTTTCCGTACTCCCCCGCACCGGCGGGCGCCGGGTGCTGCTCGCGGCGGCCGCGGCGCTGACCGCGCTCGGCCTGCTGCTGTGGTGGCTGCTGCCGCTGGGCGGCCCGCCCGCGCCCGGCGGGCAGCTCACGCTGACCACCGGCGTGCGCTCCGGCGTGTACGCGCGCTACGGGGAGCTCCTCAAGCAGGATCTGCGCCGGGACCTGCCGCAGGTCGACGTGCGGCTGATGAACAGTGCGGGGTCGCTGGACAACCTGGCCCAGTTGACGCAGGGGAACGCCGAGTTCGCGATCGCGACCGTGGACGCGGTGGCCGAGTTGCAGCGCCTCAAGCCCCGGGAGGCGGCGCGGCTGCGGGCCTGCGCGCGGCTGTACGACGATTACATGCAGCTGGTCGTCCCCGCGGGCTCCACGGTCGGTTCGGCCAAGGACTTGAGGAAGCTGCGCGTCGGTGTGGGGGCGGACGGGTCCGGCGTCCAGCTGATCACCCGGCGGCTGGTCGCAGCGGCTGGACTCGACTTCGACCGGGACATCGAAGCCGTACGCGTCGGTATCGACCGGATGCCGAAGCTGCTGGAGGACGGCGAGCTGGACGCCTTCTTCTGGTCGGGCGGGCTGCCGACCTCGGCCGTGCAGCAGGTCGCCCGGCGGATGCCCGTACGGCTGGTCCAGCTCGGGGATCTGATCCCGGCGCTGCACCGGCAGGGCGCGCGGACCCGGCACTACCGGGCGGCCGTGATGCCGGCCGACGCGTATCCGCAGGTCCAGAAGGGGCAGGCGATCAGGACGATCGCGGTCGCGAACCTGCTGGTGACCACCGACCGGCAGGACCCGGTGCTGACGGAGGCGATCACCCGGACCGTCATAAAGAGCCGGGACCGGATCGGTACGGAGGTGCACGCCGCCCAGAAGGTGGACCTGCGGACCGCGGTGTTCACCGATCCGCTGCCGCTGCACGAGGGCGCGCGGCGCTACTACGTGTCGGAGAAGCCGTAGGACGCCGGGTCCGTGAACTGAAAGCGCCGGGGCGTGCACGGACCACCGTGCACGCCCCGGCGCGCGCCATGCCGTGGAGACCCACGGAGTGCGGCGCGTCACGCCTTACACGCCTCCGGCGCGCCTCATGCCGTGGAAACCCACGGAGTGCAGCGCGTCACGCCTTTCACGCCTCCGGCGCGCCTCAGCCCGTGGAAACCCACGGAGTGCAGCGCGTCACGCCTTTCACGCCTCCGGCGCGCCTCAGCCCGTGGAAACCCACGGAGTGCAGCGCGTCACGCTTACACGCCTCCGGCGCGCCTCATCCCGTAGAAACCCACGGAGTGCAGCGCGTCACGCCTTTCACACCCCGGCGCGGGTCACACCGCGGAAGCCCAGGAGGCGCGCCTCACGCCTTGGGCGCCCGCGGGGTGCGCGGGCCCTTCGGAGCGCGGGAGGGGCGGCGGGACGGACGGCCGCCGCCCGAGGCGCCGCTGCCGCCGCCCGCCGAGCCGCCGCCGGAACCGCCGCGGCGCGGCCGCCGCCGTCCGCTGCCGCCGCCCGCGGGCTTGGCCCGCTCCTGCTGCGCGGGAACGGCGATCACCACCGGCTCTCCGGACGGCGCCTGCGCGCCCGTGATCCGTATCAGTTCACTGTCGCCCGGGCGGACCCGCGCGGTACCGGGGGTGATCTTCGCCCGGGACATCAGCCGGCTCATGTCCCGGCGCTGGCCGGGCGTGACCAGGGTGACGACGGTGCCCGACTCACCGGCCCGCGCGGTGCGGCCGCCGCGGTGCAGGTAGTCCTTGGCCTCGGTCGGCGGGTCGACGTTGACCACGAGGTCGAGGCCGTCGATGTGGATGCCGCGGGCGGCGACGTTGGTGGCGATCAGCGCGGTGGCCTGGCCGGTGCGGAACTGCTCCAGGGTGCGGGTGCGCTGCGGCTGGGACTTGCCGCCGTGCAGCGCCGCGGCCCGTACACCCTGCGCCAGCAGGTGCTTGGTGAGCCGGTCGGCGCCGCGCTTGGTGTCCACGAACATGATCACGCGGCCGTCGCGGGCGGCGATCTCGGTCGTGGTGGCCCGCTTGTCGGTGTCGTCCACGTACAGGACGTGGTGCTCCATGGTGGTGACCGTGGCGGCCGACGGGTCCACGGAGTGGGTGACCGGGTCGGTCAGGAAGCGGCGGACCAGCTTGTCGACGTTGCGGTCGAGCGTCGCGGAGAACAGCATCCGCTGACCGTTCGGGTCCACCTTCTCCATCAGGCGGGTGACCTGCGGCAGGAAGCCCATGTCGGTCATCTGGTCGGCCTCGTCGAGGACCGTGACGGTGACCTGGTCGAGCTTGCAGGCGCCGCGGTCCAGCAGGTCCGCGAGCCGGCCGGGGGTGGCGACCAGGATCTCGGCGCCCTTGCGCAGCGCGTCGACCTGACGGTTGATCGAGGTGCCGCCGACGACCGTGGTGGTGCGCAGGCCGACCGCCGTGGCGTACGGCGCGAGCGCCTGGGTGACCTGGGTGGCCAGCTCGCGGGTGGGCACCAGCACCATCGCCAGGGGGCTCTTGCTCTCGGCGCGGCGGCCCGCCGTACGGCTGAGCATCGCCAGACCGAAGGCCAGGGTCTTGCCGGAGCCGGTGCGGCCGCGGCCGAGCACGTCCCGGCCCGCCAGGGTGGCGGGCAGCGTCGCGGCCTGGATGGGGAACGGCTCGGTGACGCCCTGCGCGCGCAGCGCGGTGAGAAGGGCCGGTGCCAGCGGCAGCTCGTCGAAGGAGACGGCGGGCGGCTGGGGGGCCGTCCGCGGGGACGGCTGGGAGGCGGCGCTCTGTCGCGGTGCGTTCGCTCGGGTCACTGAAAGCCCTTCGGTGGCAGGGAGGCCGAGCGCGTACGGAACGGTGCCGTGCGGTCTCGGAGCCGCATGGGTACGGGGCGTACGCATACGGGTCGTGCGGCTGCGGTGCGGTCGCGGGGTGGCGGGCGCGCACCGGCGGGCGTACGGAACGGGCCGTACGGATACGGACGGGGCCCGCACCGGTCGGTGCGGGCCCCGTCCGCGGACGCGCGGTCCGTCAGGCGGGGATGATGTTCTCCGCCTGCGGGCCCTTCGGGCCCTGGGTCACGTCGAAGCTGACCTTCTGGCCCTCCAGGAGCTCGCGGAAGCCCTGAGCCTGGATGTTCGAGTAGTGGGCGAAGACGTCGGGGCCGCCGCCGTCCTGCTCGATGAAGCCGAAGCCCTTTTCCGCGTTGAACCACTTCACGGTGCCGGTGGCCATGTTTTTCTCCTTCTAGGGGCAAACCGGAGACCGCACTGCGCGGCCTCCCTGTCGCCGAGATGATCGCCCCACACCGGAGAAAGGTCCGGAAAACAAGGAACGCCCGGGGCTTCCAGCCTCCGGGCGCGCACAAAGTTCATGGGTACAACAACTGCAACACCACCAACGGTAACACACCTCCACGGCGGCGGACGACCGTACGGGGACGGCGCCGGAACCTCCAGGTCAGGGCGCGGTGCGCGGTACCTCGACGGTCACCCGCAGTCCGTGCGGCCGGTGCGGCCCGAAGGAGAGGGTGGCGCCGCCGGCGGCGAGCAGCGCGCGGGTGATCGACAGGCCCAGGCCGGAGCCGGAGACGTTCTGGTGGCGGCTGCTGCGCCAGAAGCGGTCACCGATCCGGGCCAGTTCGTCCTCGGTGAGGCCGGGTCCGTGGTCGCGGACGGTGATCCGTACGTGCTCGCCGGCCGGCGCCACGCCGACGGCGACCCGTTCCCCGGCGGGCGTGAACTTCAGGGCGTTGTCGACCAGCGCGTCCAGGGCGCTGGAGAGCGCGACCGGGTCCGTCCAGCCGGTGACGGCCCGCTGGCCCTCGTAGGACAGCAGCACCCCCTTGTCGTCGGCCAGCGGCCGCCAGGACTCGACACGTTCGGCGGCGAGCGCGGCGACGTCGGTGAGCTGGAGGTCGGCGGCGGCGTGCTCGGCCAGCGCCAGGCCCAGGAGGTCGTCCAGGACCCGGGCCAGGCGCTTGCCCTCCGTACGGACGGAGGCGATCTCCTCGTTGCCCTCGGGGAGCTCCAGGGCGAGCAGCTCGATGCGCAGCAGCAGGGCGGAGAGCGGGTTGCGGAGCTGGTGGGAGGCGTCGGCGACGAAGGCGCGCTGCTGCTCCAGCACATCCTCGACGTTGTCGGCCATCTCGTTGAACGAACGGGCCAGGCGGCGCAGTTCCGGCGGCCCGGAGGCGGCGGCGACCCGGGACTTCAGCCGGCCGGTGGCGATGTCGTGGCTCGCGGCGTCCAGGACGCGCACCGGGCGCAGCACCCACCCGGTGAGCCGGAAGGCGGCGGCCACCGCGACGAGCATGGCCGCGCACTCCCCCGCCCCGATCAGCAGCCACCCGTGCAGGATGCGCGAGCGCATCTGCCCGGTGGGCGAGTCGGTGACGACGACGGCCACCACGTCGCCGTCCCGGACGACGGGCGAGGCGACCGGGATCCGGCCGTCCTCGTCCCAGGGCCAGATCTGCCGGGGGTCGTGGCTGCGGCGGCCCGCCAGCGCCTCGCTGAAGGCCCGCGCCCCCTCGCCCTCCTCGGGTACGCGCCAGCCGGCGGGCGCCGCCGCCATGGGCGTCCCGTCGCGGAAGAAGACGCCGGCGCGGATGCCGTACAGCTCGTGGTAGCGCTTGAGCTCGGCGCCGAGCGTGGCCTGCCGTTCGTCCTCGTCGGGGCTGTTGCTCCCGCCGCCCGGCCTGGTGGTGACGTACTGGGCGAGGGAGGCGAAGCGGGCCGCGTCGTCGATCCGGTCGACGACCACCCGCTGCTGTTCGACGGTGGCGTTGATGCCGGCGAGCGGGAAGCCGAGCGCGAGCAGCACCCCGGCGAGCAGGACGATGAGGAGCGGGAGGAGTCGGGTGCGCACGGTGCGGTGCCGCCGGCCGTCAGGAGGCCGGGCCGGCCGGTGACACGGCGGCCGGCGGGGCCACCAGGCGGTAGCCGACCCCGCGCACCGTCTCGATCAGCGCGGGCATCCGCAGTTTGGCGCGCAGCGAGGCGACGTGCACCTCCAGGGTCCGGCCGGTCCCCTCCCAGCTGGTACGCCACACCTCGCTGATGATCTGCTCCCGCCGGAAGACGACGCCCGGCCGCTGCGCGAGCAGGGCGAGCAGGTCGAACTCCTTGCGGGTCAGCGGGACGGTGGTGCCGTCCACGGACACCTGCCGGGTGGACAGTTCGATGGTGACGGTGCCGAGCCGCAGCCCGTCGCTCGGGGCGCCCTCCTCGGCAGGGGGCTCCTTGGCGGTGGCCGGCGCGGAGGGGCGGCGGCGGCTGACGGCGTGGATCCGGGCGAGCAGTTCGCCGGTGTCGTAGGGCTTGACCACGTAATCGTCGGCGCCGAGGTTCAGCCCGTGGATCCGTGACCGTACGTCCGCCCGCGCGGTCACCATGATCACCGGGGTGCTGCCGAGGCGCCGGATCCGGCCACAGACCTCGAAGCCGTCCTGGTCGGGCAGGCCGAGATCGAGCAGGACCACCCCGAAGGGCGCCCGGTCGCCGGGGAGCAGCGCCTGCAGCGCCTCCTCGCCGCTGCGCGCGTGCGTGACCTCGAAGCCGTGCCGGGACAGCACGGCGGACAGGGCGGCCGCGACATGGTCGTCGTCCTCCACGAGCAGCAGCCGCACCGGCCCCCTCCTCACGATGTGTGCCCGGCCGCGCATATCTGGACGCGCGGGCGCATAGGTGTACGGCCGCACGCGGGCGCGTACGGGCACGGGCCGTCCGCGGAGCGGCCAAAAGGCATCTACGGCGATGGACGGCACGCACGTCAAGGGGGTATTCCCGGAGGGACGGTTCCGTTATGCAGCCGGTACACCGGGGCGCCCGGCCCGCGCGCCCCGTTCACGCCGCGTGTCCCTTCGCGGCCGTATCGTTATGCTCAAATCCCGCTCAGATGTAATGACGCTGGTCGCAGGGCGTTACTAGGGTCCTCCCCAACCGAGGAGGACGGAGCTGTACGCCGATGAGCGAAGTATCGGTGACCAAGAGCGACAAGGGGCCCGCGCCGGCGGGCGACCCGCTGGTCGTGCTGGACAACGTGAACAAGCACTTCGGCGCGCTGCACGTACTCCAGGACATCGACCTGACCATCCGGCGCGGTGAGGTGGTCGTGGTGATCGGGCCCTCCGGGTCCGGCAAGTCGACCCTGTGCCGCACGATCAACCGGCTGGAGACCGTGGACTCCGGCGCCATCACGATCGACGGCAAGCCGTTGCCGCAGGAGGGGCGCGAGCTGGCGCGGCTCCGCGCCGACGTGGGCATGGTCTTCCAGTCCTTCAACCTCTTCGCGCACAAGACGGTGCTGGAGAACGTGATGCTGGGCCAGACCAAGGTCCGCCGCACGGACAAGAAGGCGGCCGAGGAGAAGGCCCGGGCCCTGCTGGACCGGGTGGGGGTCGGTACGCAGGCGGACAAGTACCCCGCCCAGCTGTCCGGTGGGCAGCAGCAGCGGGTGGCCATCGCCCGGGCCCTGGCGATGGACCCCAAGGTCATGCTTTTCGATGAGCCGACCTCCGCTCTCGACCCGGAGATGATCAACGAGGTGCTGGAGGTCATGCAGCAGCTCGCCCGGGACGGCATGACGATGGTCGTGGTCACGCACGAGATGGGCTTCGCCCGCTCGGCGGCCAACCGGGTCGTCTTCATGGCGGACGGCCGCATCGTCGAAGAGGCCGAGCCGAATCAGTTCTTCAGCAACCCGCGCAGCGACCGGGCCAAGGACTTCCTCTCGAAGATCCTTCACCACTGACCCCGCGGCCGGTCATCATGATTGCCAACTTCCGCAGAACCGAAGGATGTTCACCATGAGGATTCGTAAGACGGCCGCGGCGGGTGCGGTGGTGCTCGCGCTGACGGCGACGGCGACCGCATGCGGCGGCGAGTCGGGCACGGCAGGCGACAAGGCGTCCGGCGGGGACGTCTTCAGCGGTACGTACGCGGTCAACGACAAGGCAAACGTGAACTCGCCGGCCTGGAAGAAGGCCAAGCAGGCCGGGAAGATCACCATCGGCGCCAAGGCCGACCAGCCCTACCTCGGCTTCCAGGACACCACCGGCAAGCGGTCCGGCTTCGACATCGAGATCGCCAAGATGATCGCCGCCGACCTGGGCTTCTCCGAGAAGCAGATCGAGTTCAAGACGGTCGACTCCAACGTCCGCGAGACCGCGATCTCCAAGGGCCAGGTCGATTACTACGTCGGCACGTACACGATCAACGAGGAGCGCAAGAAGCAGATCGACTTCGCGGGCCCGTACTACACCGCGGGCGCGGACCTCCTGGTGCGCCAGGACGACAAGTCGATCACCGGCCCGGACACCGTCAAGGGCAAGAAGGTCTGCTCGATCGTCGGCTCCACCCCGCTCCAGGAGATCAAGAAGCCGAAGTACGGCGCGCAGACCACCGAGCTGGCCAAGTACTCGCTGTGCGTCAAGCAGCTGCTCGACGGCCAGGTGGACGCGGTCACCACGGACGACGCGATCCTCAAGGGGTACGCGGCCGAGCGGCCCAAGAAGCTGCGGGTCGTCGGCAAGCCGTTCACCAAGGAGCCGTACGGCGTCGGCCTGACGAAGGGCGACAAGGCGCTGCGGGACGCGATCACCGACGCGCTGGAGAAGCACATCAAGAACGGCGACTACAAGAAGGCGTACGAAGGCACTCTCGGCAAGTCCGGGACCAGCTTCGTCCCGCCGGAGACGCCGCTGCCGCGCGGCTGATCCAGGCCGCGCCACCGCTGTCCGCTGCCGCACGCCCCGTACGCCGCCTCGGCGGGCGTACGGGGCGTGGGTGCCTGACGATCCACGCGCCGGACCGCCCGCGCGCACGCCGTCGCGGGCCACGCCCGCGCCACCGGCCGTACATCCGTACGCCGCGCGCGGAAGCGCCCGCACGCCGGGCCGCGCTCCCGTACACCGCGCGCCACCGTCCACCCGTCCGCCGCTGCTGACCCTGACCGCTACCGCGGAGAACCCATGAACGTACTCCTCGACTATCTCCCCGAGTTCCGCACCGGGTTCCTCGGAACCGTGTCGCTCACCGCGGCCAGCGCGGCGCTCGCCCTCCTGCTGGGCCTCCTCATAGCCGGTTTCCGGGTCTCGCCGGTGCCCCCGCTGCGCGCCTTCGGGACGGCGTGGGTGACGCTGCTGCGCAACACCCCGCTCACCCTGCTGTTCCTGGTCGCCTTCTTCGTCGTCCCGCAGATCTTCTTCCCGGGCATCAGCCCGTTCGTGCTGGCGACCCTGGCGCTGGGCTTCTACACGTCCTCGTTCATCTGCGAGGCCGTGCGCTCGGGCATCAACACCGTGCCGCTGGGCCAGGCGGAGGCCGCGCGCAGCATCGGGATGACCTTCGTCCAGACGCTGCGCATCATCGTGCTGCCGCAGGCCACCCGTACCGTGATCCCGCCGCTGAGCAGCATCCTGATCGCGCTCACCAAGAACTCGGCCATCGCGGGCGCCTTCAGCAACGCCGAACTGTTCAACGTCTCCAAGCTCCTCAACGACCAGGGGCGGCCGATCGGCTGGATCTTCCTCTGGATCGCCCTCGCCTACTTGATCATCACGTTCGCCATCAGCGGCATCTTCCGGCTGCTCGAACGCCGCCTGGAGGTGGCCCGATGACCAGCGTCCTGTACGACGCCCCAGGGCCCAAGGCCAAGGTCCGCAACCGCGTCTACACCGTCGGCGGCGCGCTCGCCGTCGTCGGCCTGCTCGTCTTCGCCGTGGCGCGGCTGGCCGCCAAGGGCCAGTTCGACCCGGAGATGTGGAACATCTTCAACAACGCGGGCGTACGCACCAACATCCGCAACGGTGTCCTGACGACCCTCCAGGTCTTCGCGGTCGCCGCCGTGCTCTCGCTGGCGCTCGGCGTACTGCTCGCCGTCGCCCGGCTCTCCGACCACAAACCGGTGCGCTGGCTGGCGACCGGGTTCATCGAGCTGTTCCGGGCCGTCCCGCTGCTGATCACGATCTACGCCCTGTGGGTGATCCTGCTCTCCTACAAGGAGGAGCTGGGCCTGACCGGCGACAGCCCGCAGTTCTGGGCGCTGGTCGTCGGCCTGACCGTCTACAACGGCTCGGTGCAGGCGGAGGTACTGCGAGCCGGCATCAACGCGGTGCCCCGGGGGCAGCGCGAGGCGGCGTACGCGCTGGGCATGAGCAAGACGCAGGTCATGACGACGGTGCTGATGCCGCAGGCGATCCGGGCGATGCTCCCGACGATCATCAGCCAGCTGGTGGTGACCCTCAAGGACACCTCGCTCGGCTACGTCATCACCTTCGAGGAACTGCTGTACACGATCCAGCAGATGGCCAGCACCATCGTCGTCAACGACGAGAACCCGTACGTGCCGATGATCATCGTGGCCGGCGCGATCTACGTGGCGATGTGTCTGGCGCTGTCCGCGCTGGCCAACTGGATCGAGCGGCGCGGTCGGCGCGCCAAGACCGGCATCGTGATGGCCGGGGCCGCCGAGCCGGTCACCGCCTCGGACGCGCTGGAGGCGGCCGACGGCACGCCCGGCGGCCCGGTCGACACCCGGCGGCCGCCGGACATCCACGGCGGGGGCGGCGCCGGGGGCTGACGGTGTGACACCGTGGACGGGGGCAGTGCCGCGTGCGCCACTGCCCCCGTCACTTGACGCGGGCGCCCGCAATGGGTTGCATACGCTGTGTGATCGCGCACCGGGCTCCAACTGCCAGTTCCTGTACGTCCCGTAAGAGCCTGTGTCCGGCCCCGGGCCGGATCAGGGCACGTGGTCCGGTGCACGCCCCAGGCGCGGAGTTCCTGCGGCCCCGGGGAGCCATGTCGTGGACCCGGTGATCGTCGTCGGGGCCGGCCCCGTCGGCCTCGCGCTCGCCCTCTCCCTCGCCCGCCTCGACGTCCCGTGCGTGGTCCTGGACGAAGCTCCCGGCGCGGTCGACCCGCGGCCCGCCCGCACCGTCGTCCTGCGGCCGGACACCACCGCGTTCCTGGAGCGGCTGGGCTGCGGCCCGGCCCTGGAATCGGCCGGCACCCGCTGGACGGCCTGGCGCTCGGTGCGCCGGCGGCGCCTGCTGGAGCGGGTGGAGTTCGGCCCCGAGAACCCCTCCCCCGTCCATGTGCCGCAGCACGCGCTGACCCGGGCCCTGCGCACCGCGCTCGCCGCACAGCCCGGCGTGCGGATCGTCGCCGGCAGCCGGCTCGACGAGCTGCGGCAGGACGAGTACGGCGTCAGCGCCCACACCCGCGGCGCCAACGGCGCGTGGTGGCGTGCCGGTTACCTGATCGGCTGCGACGGCCCGCGCTCGACGGTCCGCAAGCTGCTGGAGATCCGCTTCCCCGGCCGTACGGCGGTCGAGCGGCACGCGGTGGCGGCGCTGCGTACGGAACTCCCCTGGCCCGGCGAGGCGTTGCTGCACCGCTCGCCCGCGCGGCAGGGCGGCGGGTCCGGGGGCGAGGTGACGGCCCGGCCGCTGCCCGGCGGGGTGTGGCGGCTGGACTGGCTGCTGCCGCCCGGCCGCGACCTGGTCACCCCGGACGCGTTGGTCGCCCGGATCCGCGACTCGCTGGCGGTGTGGTCGGCGGAGGCGGGGGCTGGGGTTGGGAGCGCGGGCGGGGTGCTGCATGGGGCTGGAGGTGGGGTCTCGGGGGCGCCGCACGGGGCCGGGGGCGGGGTGCCGCATGGGGCCGGGAATGGGGCGTCGCATGGGGCTGGAGGTGGGCTGTCGCATGGGGCCGGGGGCGGAATGCCGCATGGGGTGCCGCATGGGGCCGGGGGCGGGGTGCCGCATGGGGCCGGGGGCGGAATGCCGCATGGGGCCGGGAGTGGGGCGTCGGGGGCGCCGCACGGGGCCGGGGGCGGGGCCGGGAGTGGGGCGCGCGGGCCGGCCGTCCCGCCGTACGAACTTCTCGACACCGGCGTGCACACGGTGCACCACCGCCTGGCGCGGCGCTGGCGGCGCGGGCGCGTCTTCCTCGCCGGTGACGCCGCCCACCTGCTCGGCGCGCTCGGCACCCAGGGCCTGGACGAGGGCCTGCGGGACGCCGAGAACCTGGCGTGGAAGCTGGCACTGGCCTGGCACCAGGGCGCTTCGGAGGCCCTGCTGGACAGCTACCAGGCCGAGCGCAGGGGCGCCGTCACGGCCCGGCTGCGCGCCGCCGACCGGGCGCTGCCGCTGCTGCGCGACGGCGAGCGGGGCGGACGGTGGCGGGCCGTCCTCCCAGGGGCGGCGCGCGGACACACGGCGATGCTCACCGACGGCCACTTGGGGCGCGGACCACTCGGCGCGCCCCCCGCGTACGCCCGCTCCCCGCTCGCCCCGGTCACCGACCCGGCGTGCGCGATGGCGGTGGGGACGCAGCCCGGCGCGCCGGTCGCGGACGTCCCCGTGACGGCCTCGGACGGCTCGCAGGTGCCGCTCCGTGCCCGGCTGGGACGGGGCCTGCTGGTGGTGCTGGTCGCGCCGGGAACGGGCGTGTGGGACCGGCGGCACTGGAAGTCGGCCGGGCTGATGCCGCGCCTGTCCAAGACGGTGGACGCCCTGCCGATGCCCGCCGAGGTACTGGTCGCCGAGGCCTACCCGGGTGCGGTCGCGCACACCGTCCTGGTGGTACGGCCGGACGGCCACCTGGTCACGGCCATGGGCGGGGTCCGCCCGGCCGAACTGTACGCGTGTGCTGAGGCGGTTCGGGGCGGGGGCGCGGGGGGCGGTTCCGAGGGCGGTTCCGGAGGCGGCTCGGGAAGCGGTCCCGGGGGCAAGGCCGGTGCGGAAGCCGGCAGCGGGGCCCGCGCCGGGGTCGGCGGCGGGGCGGGTGCGGGATCGGGAGGTGCGTTTCCGGGTTCGGTGCGGCCGCCGTCCGGTGGGTCTCCGTCCGGTGGGTCTCCGTCCGGTGGACTGCCGTCCGGTGGGCCTCCGTCCAGTGGGTCGCCGTCCGCGGAGGAGGCGTTTCCGCAGGCCGGCGGGGACGCGGTCCGGGGCGTGCCGGAGGGGGAGGTCCGGCCGGCGGTTGACCCTGTGGGAAGCCGCGTGCTTGACTCCGGAACGTGACGGAGAACGGTTCGCGTTTCTGGCGGAGGTTCCACCTGGACCTGGTCCGCTACGCGGGCTGCGTGTGTCGTCCGTCCTGCTGATTCGCCTTTTCCCCTGCGCGCCGCCGTGCTCCACGCTGCCCGCGCGCCTCTTCGCGATCACTCAGGACGGTTCCTGTGCCCGACGTACGTACCCCCGCGCGCCCGCGCCCTGCCGCCACCGGCGGCCCCAGCGCCGCCGAACTCCTCGACTTCGCCCGCCGTACCTCCGCCGACGCCGCACTCGTCGCCTCCCTCCCCCTCGACCCCGAAGGCCGTACGTGGATCCGCCTGGACGGTCCCGGCGGCAGTGAGGCGTGGCTGATCGGCTGGCCGCCCGGTACGGGCACCGGCTGGCACGACCACGGCGGCTCGTACGGCGCGTTCGCCGCCGCCGCCGGTGAGCTGACCGAGCAGTCGCTCGCCGCCCAGCTGCCCACCGAGGGCTGGAAGATACTGGAACTGGCGGACGGCGTGGACCGGCAGCGGAAGCTGGCCGGCGGCCGCGGCCGCGCCTTCGGCCCGCACCACGTCCACCAGGTGCTCAACCTCTCCGAGGACACGCACGCCGTCTCGGTCCACGCCTACTACCCGCCGCTGCCGCTGATGCGCCGCTACAGCCGTACGGGGCCGGTCCTGCGCCTCGAAGAGGTCGAGCGCCCCGAGGACTGGCGGTGAGCGCCGTCGACGCGCTGCTGGAGGCGGCGCGCGCCGAACTGGACCGGGTGTCCCCCGAACAGGCCGCGGCGGTCCAGCGGGACGGCGGGCTCCTGGTAGACATCCGTTACGCGGCCCTGCGCGAACGCGACGGCACCATCCCGGGCGCGCTGATCGTCGAACGCAACGAACTGGAGTGGCGCCTGGACCCCACCGGCGCCCACCGCGCCCCCGAGGCCACGCGCCACGACCTGGCGGTGGTGATCGTCTGCAACGAAGGCTACGCGTCGAGCCTCGCGGCCGTCTCCCTGCGGCAGCTGGGTCTGTACCGGGCGACCGACCTGGTGGGCGGCTTCCAGGCGTGGCGGGCGGCGGGCCTGCCGGTGCTCGCATGAGGTGACGGGAGGTGCGGGGTTACGGGGGGCACGGGGGCGACGGCAGTTGCGGGGTTACGGGGGACGGGGTGACGGCGGGTCCTTTCGGTGCGGACCCGCCGTCGGTTCAGCGCACGGCGTCGAACTGCCGGACCACGAGCGGCAGGGCCTTGCGCACCGTCCCGTTGTGGTCGACGTCCCCGACGTCCGTGAGCTGGTGGGCGGCCCCGTTGGCGGTCAGCTGGCGCCGGCAGTGGCGGGCGTTGCCGATCGCCACGTCCTTGTCGCCCTCGGCGTGGTACAGGTGCACCGGCACGTCCGGGCGCCAGTCGCAGGTGGTGTTCAGCGGCTCCAGCTGGTGCCGCAGCTTCCCCCGTGGGCTGCGGATCCGGTCGAGGAACTCCGGGGTGAACAGCTCCTTCGAGGCCGCCGGGAGCGCCGCCGCGATCTCCGACGTCTCGTGGTCACCGTCGAAGAGCGTTTCCACCATGGCGTCGTACGGTGCGCGGAACACCTCCCCGGGTGTGTCGTACAGGCCGTACATCCGGTCCCACGCGGTCGCGAAGTAGGCCAGGTAGAGCGACGACCGGACGATCTTGTCGTCGGCCGCGGCGGCTTCGAAACCGCTCAGGTCGAAGGGGCCGGCGATCGGGGCGAGTGCCCCCAGGCGGAAGTACGGGTCGGTGCCCCGCTGCAGGGCCCGGCCGACCACCATGGTCGCGGGGCCGCCCTGGGAGAAGCCGCTGACCAGCACTTTCCAGTCGAGGATACGGCGCTCCTGCCGAGCGAACGCGCGAGCCGCCCGCAGCGCGTCGACCGAGGCGGTGACGGTCGCCTGCGGGTGCCCGTACGGGTGGGTGCCGGGGCCCTCGCCCAGGCCGAGGTGGTCCGGCGCCGACACGGCCCGGCCGGTCGAGGCGAAGAGCAGGGCCGCCGCCCGGTCGGTGGACTGCTCGTTCACCGAGGCCACGTCGCCCCGGTACACGGTCGTGCCGTGCAGCCAGGACACGGCCTGGAGGGCGCGCTCGCCGTTCTTGGGGGTGGCGACCAGCTGACTGGCCGTGGTGGGCTCGCCCCGCAGGCCGCGGGTGCGGTAGACGATGCGGTGGGCGCGTACGCCGTAGCGGACCTGGGCCGCATCGATACCGGCCTTCTCCAGGCGCGCGGCGACCTCCTCGGCATCCCGGTCGGTGACGAGGGTCACGGACACGACCGATCCGGGAGCCGCCTGCCGCTGGGGGGCGACGGCTGCGGGCAGTGACGCGGTTGCTGCCCCGGCCCTCGGGCCCGCGTCCGCGCCTCTGGGTAACGCTGTCGCTGCGGTTGCCGGGGGCGCTTCGGTTGCCGGGGTCGCTGAGGTCGCCGCGGTCACCGCGGCTGCTGCGGTCGCCGCGGTCACCGCGGTTGCTGCGGTCGCTGAGGTCACCGCGGTTGCTGCGGTCGCCGCGGTCACCGCGGTTGCTGCGGTCGCTGAGGTCACCGCGGTTGCTGCGGTCGCTGAGGTCACCGCGGTTGCTGCGGTCGCTGAGGTCGCCACGGTCACCGCGGTTGCTGCGGTCGCCGGGTTCACTGCGGCCGCCGGGGTCACGGTGGCCAGTACGGCCGTGGCACATCCCAGGGTGAGGGCGCCGGGCACCGTGAACCGTCCACGCGTTCGAGTAAAGATCATGCACCGCAGCCTGCTGCTCACAGCACCCACGCCACATTGGAGCCAACCTCCGTACCCCAGGGGGGACTCTCCCCGAGAGGCGGCTGACGCGGCGGCACCGCCCACCGGCCCGGCTCAAGCCACACCGCTCCCACCCGGCCCACCCGGCCCGCTCGGTCACCCCCTCCGCCTTGTCACCTCTTCACCGAGCAGCTCCCCCCCCGCTCCACGACCCGCCGCCTCACGCCTCCGGCAGGTGGTACTCCATCAGCTCCGGGTCTTCGCCTTCTTCCTCCAGCGCCTGCCGGACCACCCGTAGGGCGAGGCCCTCCGGGTATCCCTTGCGGGCCAGCATCCCGGCGAGGCGCCGTATCCGCTTCTCCCGGTCCAGGCCGCGGGTCGTGCGCAGCTTGCGGTCGACCAGTTCGCGGGCGGTGCGTTCTTCCTGTTCGGAGTCCAGCTGCCCGAGTGCCTCGTCGACCGTCGCCGGGTCGACGCCCTTGGTGCGCAGTTCGCGGGCGAGCGCGCGGCGGGCCAGGCCCCGCCCGTGGTGCCGGGACTCCACCCAGGCGCCGGCGAACTTCGCGTCGTCGATCAGCCCCACCTCCTCGAAGCGGGACAGCACCTCCTGTGCGGCGTCCTCGGGGATGCCCCGCTCGCGCAGGGCGTCCCCGAGCTGCTTGCGCGTCCGCGCGGACCCGGTGAGCAGGCGCAGGCAGATGGCCCGCGCCTGCTCCTCGGGCGTACGCGGCGGTCCCGCCTCGGCCCTCGACGAGGAGGAACCACCGCCGTCCTTGCGTTTCCTACGGTTCTCGGCGCCGCCCGCGGCGCTGCCGCCACCCCGGCCCTCGTCGTCACGCCCCCCGACGTGACCGACTTCGGTACCGGGGCCGCAGCCGTGGTCGTCGGGCCATTCCGTTCGCCGCGTCACGACGGACTAGCTCTTGGCCGCGGCGGCCTTGGAACCCTTGGCGCCCTTGGCGGCCGGTGCCGGTACGGACTTGGCCGGGGCCTCCGCGCCGGCCGCCGCACCCGCCGCGTCCGCGCCGGGCTCCGCCAGGTCCTCCGGCTTGACGCCGATGCCCAGCTTCTCCTTGATCTTCTTCTCCACCTCGTTGGCGAGGTCGGGGTTGTCCTTGAGGAAGTTGCGGGCGTTCTCCTTGCCCTGGCCGAGCTGGTCGCCTTCGTAGGTGTACCAGGCGCCGGACTTGCGGATGAAGCCGTGCTCCACACCCATGTCGATCAGGCCGCCCTCGCGGCTGATGCCCTGGCCGTACAGGATGTCGAACTCCGCCTGCTTGAAGGGCGGGGCGACCTTGTTCTTGACGACCTTGCAGCGGGTGCGGTTGCCGACCGCTTCGGTGCCGTCCTTGAGGGTCTCGATACGACGGATGTCGATACGCACCGAGGCGTAGAACTTCAGGGCGCGGCCACCGGTCGTGGTCTCCGGCGAGCCGAACATCACGCCGATCTTCTCGCGGAGCTGGTTGATGAAGATCGCGGTGGTCTTGGACTGGTTGAGCGCGCTGGTGATCTTCCGCAGCGCCTGGCTCATCAGACGGGCCTGGAGACCCACGTGGGAGTCGCCCATCTCACCCTCGATCTCGGCCCGGGGCACCAGGGCGGCGACCGAGTCGATCACGATGAGGTCGAGCGCGCCGGAGCGGACCAGCATGTCCGTGATCTCCAGGGCCTGCTCGCCGTTGTCCGGCTGGGACAGGATCAGTGCGTCCGTGTCCACGCCCAGCTTCTTGGCGTACTCGGGGTCGAGCGCGTGCTCGGCGTCGATGAAGGCGACGGAGCCGCCGGCCTTCTGCGCGTTCGCCACCGCGTGCAGGGTCAGGGTCGTCTTACCGGAGGACTCCGGGCCGTAGACCTCCACCACACGGCCGCGCGGGATGCCGCCGACGCCGAGCGCGACATCGAGTGCGGTCGACCCGGTGGGGATGACCTCGATGGGCTCGTTCGGACGCTCACCCATCCTCATCACGGCGCCCTTGCCGAATTGCCGTTCAATCTGTGCGAGCGCGGCGTCCAGCGCCTTCTCGCGGTCAGTGCCTGCCATGGCTTCCACCCGGTTTGCTTGAGTCGATCGCTTCACGTCCATGACGCTAACGCCTGCCACTGACAATGCGCCCGGACCCGGCTCCGGCCTGTGGATAACTCCCGGGAACTCCGGGCGCAGACACGGGTCGGACGTCTCATAAGAATAGATGTTCGATTTCAGTGTCAAGCGCGCCACGCGGGGCCCATGGGGCGGACGGCTGGGACCGGGGGTCAGGCGGCCAGAGACCGGGGCCAAGCGGCCGGAGACCGGGGCCAAGCGGCCGGAGACCGGGGATCAGGCGACCGGAGGCCGGGGGCTGGGAACTGGGGGCCAGGAAGCCGGAGGCCGGGACGGCCAAGCAGCTGGGGCAGCATCTGCCCCGGCCGCCTCACTCTCCCTTGCCGTCAGCACCGTCCTGGCCGCCCTGGCTGCCCCGGCCGCCCTGGCCGTCCTGACCGCCCCGATCGTCCCGGCCGTCGCCAGTCCCCCGCCCCTCCAGCGGCGCGGCCGGCGGCTCGTCGTGCAGGGACCGGCGCAGCCGCCGCAGGGCCGAGGACGCGCGCCGGCGCCGGCCGCCGCCCCGTACCCGTACGTCGTCCGTGACCTCGTACCGCTTCACGTACGCCCCCAGGAACGCCTGCAGCGTCGCGGTCGCCGGGATGGCGATCAGCGCGCCGACCGCGCCCATCAGCGCCGTGCCGGCGATCACCGACCCGAAGGCGACGGCCGGGTGGATGTCCACGGTCTTGGCCGTGATGCGCGGCTGGAGCAGGTAGTTCTCGAACTGCTGGTAGACCACGACGAACCCGAAGACCCACAGTGCGTACCAGGGGTCGACGGTGAACGCGATCAGGATCGGCAGCGCGCCGGCGAGGTACGTGCCGATGGTGGGGATGAACTGGGAGACGAGCCCGACCCACATGCCGAGCGCCGGGGCGTACGGGACGCCCAGGATCTCCAGCAGGACGTAGTGCGCGATGCCGGAGATCAGCGCCATCAGGCCGCGGGAGTAGAGATACCCGCCGGTCTTGGCGACCGCGATCTCCCAGGCGCGCAGCACCTCGGTCTGCCGGGAGGGCGGCAGGACCGAGCACAGGGCGCGGCGCAGCCGGGGGCCGTCGGCGGCGAAGTAGAACGAGAACAGGGCCACCGTCAGGAGGTTGAACAGGCTGCCCAGGACGGTCGCGGAGACGGCGAGCACGTTGTTGGCGCTGTCCTGGACGTACTTCTGCAGCCAGTCGGACCGCAGCAGGTTGTTCTGCACCTCGACCCGCGAGAGGTGGGTGTGGAAGGTGGTGTTGATCCAGCTGATGACCGAGTCCAGGTACTGCGGAAACTCCTGGACCATGGTGGCGATCTGGCCCGCGAGCATCGAGCCGAGCAGCGCGAAGAAGCCCGCGGTCCCGACGAGTATCCCGAGGAAGACCAGCCCGGTGGCGCCCCCGCGGCGCATCCCGCGGGCTGCCATCCAGTCCACGGCCGGCTCGACGGCCAGTGCGAGGAAGAAGGCGATCAGCACGTTCAGCAGGAGCGAGATGAGCTGGTGGAAGGCCCAGGTGGCGAGCTGGTAACAGGCCACTAGGGCGAGCGCCAGCACCATGGCGCGGGGCAGCCACCGCGGCATCCGCTGGGCGGTTCCTCCGGGGCGTGGGTCGTCGTGGCTGGTGGGATTCTCGGTCGCTGGCACGGGCCCAGTGTCGCTCACCGGTCCGACAATTCCCGTCCTGCCCCGCTCACCGCGCCCACCCGGCGCCCCCCGCCGCGTCCGCCCCCGTCACCCGATGCCTCCGCACGGTCCCCCGGTGCCCGACGGCTCCGCACGGCCCCGGTGCCCGACGGCTCCGCACGGCCTCCGGTTTCCGGCAGCTCCGCACGCCCCCCACCGCCGCCCGGCGCCGCCGAGCCGCGGGGCCTGGGCCCTCCGGTGCGCCGGAGCAGCCGCCGGTGTCAGCGCTTGTCGTACGGCACGTCCATCGCCGCGCAGACCACCCGCCACACGTCCTTGGCCTCCCACCCGTCCGCCAGCGCCTGGTGCACGGTGCGCCCGCCGAGCCCGGACATCACATGATCCCGCGCGAACGAGTCGGCGTACGCCGCACCGAAGTGGTCCGCCATCCGCTCCCAGAAGACCGTCAACCGCATAAGAACCACTCCGCACTCGCTGTAACCTGCACGTTTCCCGTACCACGCACTCCCCCGCGGCCGTCAGGGCCACGTGCCCCCGACGGCGCGGCCTCCTGGGGCGACGCGCGGTGCGTGCACGTACGCAGCGTAATTCCTCGCCGGCCGGCTCCCCCTGAGAGGAACCACGACAGCACGGGACACCCCGCCCCGGGGACAGGTCTCGCGACGTGCGGCAGGGCGGCCGTCAACCGCGCGCGTCCGGTATCCCGCCCCTGAGAGTGCAGCCGTGTCCGCGCCGGTGCCGGGCGGCGCGCACGGCCCTACCGTCGGTCCATGGCGGAAAACGGAGCACCACAGCCGACCTCACTGGCACGTGCCGAGCGCTTCATCTGGCTCACTGCCCGGGTGCTCGAACAGCGCCGTTTCGCGTACCACTTCCTGGGCGGGAGCCCGGACGGTGTCGACGCCGCGCTGGCCGCGTACGCGAATCCCGACGGCGGTTACGGGCACGCCCTGGAGCCCGACCTGCGCGGACCGCTCAGCCAGCCGCTGCACACCGCGCACGCCCTGTACGTCCTCGACCTCGTCGGGCGCTGCGGCGGCCAGCGGGCGCAGCGGATCTGCCGCTACCTGACCGGGGCGTCCACCCTGGAAGGCGCGCTGCCCGCCGTGCACCCTTCCGCGCGGAGCTTTCCGGCCGCACCGTGGCTGCCGGCGGCCGACGACCCGCCGAGCACCCTCCTGGCCACCGGGCCCGTCGTGGGCCTGCTGCACCGCAACGAGGTGTGGCACGCCTGGCTGTTCCGGGCCACGGACTTCTGCTGGCAGGTGGTGGAGTCCCTGGAGCGCACCCATCCGTACGAGGTGCGGGCGGCGCTCGCCTTCCTGGAGGGCGCGCCCGACCGGCCGCGCGCCGAGGCCGCCGCGCAGCGTCTGGGCACCGTGGTACGCGATCAGCGGCTGGTCCTCCTGGACCCCGACCGGGCGGCGGAGACCCCCGTACCCGACGGCTACGCGCCCGGTGAGCACCCTTTCGCGTACGACTACGCGGCCACCCCGGACTCGCTCGCCCGCCGCTGGTTCACGGACGCGGAGACGGACCGGGCGCTGGACCACCTCGCCGCCCTCCAGCGGGAGGACGGCGGCTGGCCCGTGAACTGGCGCGTGTGGACCCCCGTGACGGCTCTGGAGGGCCGCCCGATGGTCACGCTCGCGGCGCTGCTGACACTGCGCGCGTACGGGCGCCTCACCGGTCGGTAACGGACCGCGGCGAACGGATCCCGTCAGTTCGCTGATCCGGGTGAGCCGGTTGTCCACCGCCGAGGACGTGTGCTCCCGCGCGAAAGGCCGCAGGACGGCCTTCTACTGCGGGGCGACCCGGGTCCACCGGGCCGATATCGACAACGCGCTGATCTCGTCGCCGAGCGGGATCCGCACCTCATGGAACTCGTCCTGGCTGATCAGGAAGTCGCGGGGCGGCGCGGCCGAGAACGGGCCGAGCCAGCCGCTGCCCCCTTTCGCGCGGTACATCACGGCGAACGGCGTGTTGTCCGCGGAGCCCGGTGAGAAATGACGGACGCCGGACACGGCGGGCCGGGAGGCGTACTCGGTGACCTTCCCATCGATCATCAGATCGAGAGGGAAGAGGAGGTGACTGTTCCCGAAGGTCATCCGGGCGGGGGGCTGCAGGGTCAGTGTCACGGGGGTTTCGCCGCCCCAGACGACCTGGTCGTAGTCGGTGCTCTCGCTCATCTTGGCGGGGCGGCCGTCCAGCGTCTTGAGGACGTAACCCATCCGGGAGTACTGCTCCAGGGTGTGCCGCTCGCCGAAGTAATTGCTGATGTCGCCCGTCTGCAGGAGGTCCTTGATGACGCCCGGGTCGCCACCCAGGCTGATGACCTCGATGCTGGACTGCCCGATGATCTGCAGGTAGCGGGCTTTGAGCTCGGCGCCGACGTTGCCGAACCCCTTGTAGCTGGCCTCCAGCGCCGCGTTGATCTCCGACTCGGAGGCGGTGGAGGTGAAGGAGAACGTCAGGACGCGTCCGTAGACGACGTCGGAGACGATCAGGGGCGGGTTGTCCGTGCCCATGGCGCCGAGAGTGACCAGCCGGGCGAGGCGTTCCTGCGTGAAGGTGTCGTTGATCAGGGCATTGGGGGTGCTCATCGCGCAGGAGGCGGTGAAGGCGCGCTCGCGCAGGTAGACGATCAGGGTGTTCTGGCTCTCCTTGCGCCGGGCCTCCACGTTCAAGGAGGTGGCGAACCCGCCGAAACTGGCCGACAGGCCGAGCGACAGCGCGGCCTCGGTGCTGCTGTATCCCTCGGTCTTGCGGAAGATGATGTCGGGAGAGCTGTTCGGCCGGCCGTTGACCATGTCCTTGACGGCGTCCAGGACGTTGCCGTAGCTCGGTACGTCGACGACCCTGCTGTTCCCGCCGGACAGGGCGTCCACCACGATGGTCAGCGGTGCCCGTTCGCTGTCCTCGATCTGGGCCGCGATCAGGTGCCCCTGCCGGATGGCGGGGCCGGCCTGGACGATCGCCCCGGGGAACATCATGTTGGTGTTGGGGTTGAAGGTGACGATCGATTCCGGTGTCCTGGTGGCCGTCCACGACTGCGTCGTGCGCTTGACGCCGTTGACGTAGTCGACCTTCGGTGCGCTGGTCGGTTCCTTCTCGTCCGGCTTCTGCGGGGCCAGCTCGTTCCACTGCCTCCAGGCGGCCAGCTGCGCGGCCAGGTCGACCTTCCCGGACCGCTCCCCGGTACCGACCACGGAGAGCGCCACCGGCCGGCCGCCGGCGGTGGCGAGCACGGCGTAGGCCCCCATCGCGGCGGTATCGACGTCCTTGGGCAGGGTCAGCGCCGCCACGGCCGCCACGTGCGCGAGACTTTCGGCGTCCGCGCCGCTGTCCGCCGGGCGCCCCAGCAGCTCGAAACGGTCGGCCTCGACGGGCCACTCCACCCCCCAGGACCCGTCCTCACGCTGTACCGCCCAGGCCGGGGCCCCCTGTGTCAGCTCTTCCAGCAGCGACTTCCGGGTATCACTCACAGTACCCCCCTTTGATCACTGTTGCGTTGGTTTGTGGCCCTCACTCTGGTGCCGGCTCCTCCATCTGGATAGGGCCTGAACCGGGCGCATTCCCACCGCCGTCCTCAGCCCCCCAGCGCCCTGATCCCCGCCGTCACCCCCACCGCGACGGCCACGATCAGCAGGAACGGCGCACGCAGCAGCAGTGCGAGCACCGCGGCGCCGACGCCCGCCACCCTGGCGTCGAACAGCAGCTGATGCCCGTCGCTGAACGTCTCCTGAGCGATGAGCGCGGCGAGCAGCGCTACCGGAAGCAGAGCGGCGAGGCGCTTGACGAGCGGCCGCTCCAGAGTGCCCGCCGGCACGAGAAGACCGAGGTACTTCATCAGGTAGCAGCCCACGGCGGTGACACCGATCGCGATCCAGACACTCATCGTGCGTCCGCCTTCCGTATGCCGGTACGGAACCGGCGCCCCTCCAGGAACAGGACGGCCGGTGCGGCGAGCGCCGCGACCAGGACCGGTACGCCCGCCGGCAGCACCGGCAGTGTCACCAGGAAGAGCACGGCCGCGGCCCCCGCGACGGCGCGCTCCGCCACCGACTTCAGCATCGGCCCCAGCAGCGCCACGAAGACCGCGGGGCCGGCCGCGTCGAGGCCCCATGCCGCCTGGTCACCGAGGGCATCGGCGCCCGCGGCCCCGGCAAGCGTGGTGAGGTTCCACAGGAGGTACAGGGTCAGCCCGGTGACCGTGAATCCGAGCCGTGCGCCGCGCCGGTCGGGCTGGGCCAGGGCGACGGCCGAGGTCTCGTCGGTCACCCAGTGGGCGGCGAACGGCTTGGCCGCGCCCCGGAGCCCGAGGAGACCGGACAGCCGCAGTCCGTAGAACGCGTTCCGGGTGCCCAGAAAGAACGCACCGGCCGCCGCGGTGAACGGGTTGCCGCCCGCGGCCAGCGCGCCGACCAGCGCGAACTGCGAGGCACCGGTGAAGACCAGCAGGCTCAGCGCGCAGGCCTGCAGCACCGTCAGCCCCGAGCCCGCGGCGGTCACCCCGAAGGCGAAACCGGACAACCCGACGGCGACGCCGACGCCGAGCGCGTCCCTGACGACCGCGGAAGGGGGCGCGGCCCCGACCGTGTGCCGGGGCGTCGGCCGCGGTGGATGTTCCGCGCACTTTTCCTGTTCCGCCCGTTCCGCCCGTTCCACCTGTTTTGCTTGATCTGCTTGATCTGCTTGATCTGCTTGATTCGCCTGATCCGTTCGCGGTGTCCGCCCCGGCTGCGCTGTCCCCTGCGTCTGCGCTGTCCGCTGCGTCTGCACTGTCCGCTGCATCTGTGCTGTTCGCTGCATCTGTGCTGTTCGCTGCGTCTGCTCTGTTCGCTGTGCCACGCCCCGGACCCTAGGAAGCCGCGTCCCCAGCGGTCTTGTACGTTCTTGCGCCGCCTGCCCGCGCACGTTGGTACTCGCCCGCCCGCGCGCCTCGTCACGCGCCCGCCCGCGCACGCCGGTACGCGCCCGGCGGCACGCCCACGATCCGGGTGAAGTGGCGGTTCAGATGCGGCTGGTCGGTGAACCCGACGGCGACGGCGGCCTCCGCCGGTGCCGTACCGGTCTCCAGGAGCCGGCGTGCCCGGCGTACGCGGGCGTCCGTGAGCCAGGCGTGCGGGGGCATCCCGTACGCGGCCTTGAAGGCGCGCAGCAGGGCGAACGGGCTGGTGTCCAGTTCGCGCGCCAGCCCCTCCAGGGTCGGTGGCGCGGTCAGTCGCTCCTCCAGGAGCGCCCTGGCGCGTTCGGCGGTGCGTGCTCCCGCCGTGGCGGGCGTTCGGGTCGGCATCGGGCCGCCGTGGCGCCGCAGCAGCCGGGCCAGCACGAGGCGCAGCAGGCTGTCGGCGGCCAGCGCGTTGCCGGCCTCGGCGGCACGGTGCACGCCGTCGACGAGGCGGACGGCGTGGGCGTCGGCCACGAGGGCCTCGGTGAACGCGGCGGTGCCGGTGAGACCGGTCGTCTCGGCGGCGATGTCCGCGACGAGCTGTTCGCAGGGGTAGAGCGTGGAGTACGACCAGCCTTCCGGCGCGCCGGCCTGCGCGGTGTGCGGCACTTCGGGGTTGATCATGACGATGCCGCCGTGCCCGGCGTCCCGGACGCCGTCCGGGAACCTGACCCGCTCGACGCCTCCGGTGACGGCACCCAGGACGTAACCGTCGTGGGTGTGGCGGGGGAAGGAGTGCCGTACGTAGCGGGCGCGCAGCAGGTCCAGGCCGGGGAGTTCGGCGTACTGCCAGTGCCGGGCCCACTCGCCGCCCGTGCGGCCGGTTCGCGCGGCGGCCGGGCCCGCGGCGTCACGGACGTCCGCACCCGCCGCCACCTCGTCCTCCCCGTTCGCCGGGCCTTTCCCGTTCGCCGGGCCTTTCCCGCTCGCCGGCCCTTTCCCGCTCGCCGGGCCTTTCCCGTTCGCCGCGTCCCGCGTGTCCTCCGCCCCGCTCCCCGCCATGCGGTCATTGTGCTGCGGCACGGCCCGCCACGGCCTGCCCGTCCGGCACGTGGACGCCGCAGTTCGCCGGCGCCGCCGGTATCGCCGCAGGTGGGCGGCGGGTCACCGCCGATTGTCAGTGGTGCCGTGCACGATGGGGGACATGGCCAAGGCAGCGCTCGACTCGTTCTCCCCCGCGACCCGCGACTGGTTCACGGGAGCGTTCCGCGCGCCCACCGCCGCGCAGGAGGGCGCTTGGCAGGCCATCGGCGAGGGCTCGGACGTGCTGGTGGTCGCGCCGACCGGCTCCGGCAAGACGCTGGCGGCCTTCCTCGCCTCGCTCGACCGGCTCGCGAGCGTCCCCCCGCCCGCCGAGCCGAAGAAGCGCTGCCGCGTGCTGTACGTCTCCCCGCTGAAGGCCCTGGCAGTCGACGTCGAGCGCAATCTGCGCAGCCCGCTGACCGGCATCCGCCAGGAGTCCGTCCGCCTCGGGCTGCCCGAGCCCGACATCCGGGTGGGCATCCGCTCCGGTGACACCCCGGCCGCCGAGCGCCGCGCGATCGCCAACCGGCCGCCGGACATCCTCATCACCACCCCCGAGTCGCTGTTCCTCATGCTGACCTCCTCGGCCCGGGAGGCCCTGGAAGGCGTCGAGACGGTGATCGTGGACGAGGTGCACGCGGTCGCGGGCACCAAGCGCGGCGCCCACCTGGCGCTCTCCCTGGAGCGGCTGGACCACCTGTTGGAGCGCCCGGCCCGCCGTATCGGCCTGTCGGCGACGGTGCGCCCGGTCGAGGAGGTGGCCCGCTATCTGTCGCCGCAGCGCCGGGTGGAGATCGTCCAGCCGCCGTCCGGCAAGGAGTTCGACCTGTCGGTGGTCGTCCCCGTCGAGGATCTGGGGGAGCTGGGCGGTTCGCCCGTCCAGGAAGGCGACACCGGTGAGAAACCCTCCATCTGGCCGCATGTCGAGGAGAAGATCGCTGATCTGGTGCAGGCGCACCGCTCGACGATCGTCTTCGCCAACTCCCGGCGCCTCGCCGAGCGCCTGTGCAACCGGCTGAACGAGATCGCGTACGAGCGCGCCACCGGCGAGGCGCTGCCCGAGGACCACTCCCCCGCCGAGCTGATGGCCGAGGCCGGCGCCGCCAAGGGGGCGCCCGCGCTGCTGGCCCGCGCCCACCACGGCTCGGTGTCCAAGGAACAGCGCGCCCAGGTGGAGGAGGACCTGAAGGCGGGGCGGCTGCCGGCCGTGGTCGCCACGTCCAGCCTGGAGCTGGGTATCGACATGGGCGCGGTCGACCTGGTGGTGCAGGTCGAGTCCCCGCCGTCGGTCGCCTCCGGCCTCCAGCGCGTCGGCCGGGCGGGCCATCAGGTCGGCGCGGTGTCCCGGGGCGTGGTCTTCCCCAAATACCGTGGCGACCTGGTGCAGGCCGCGGTGGTCACGGAACGGATGCGCGCGGGCTCCATCGAGTCGCTGCGCGTCCCCGCCAACCCGCTGGACGTGCTGGCCCAGCAGCTGGTCGCGATGGTCTCGATGGACACCTGGGACGTAGCGGAGCTGCTGGCCCTGGTCCGCCGGTCCGCCTCTTTCACGGCCCTCCCGGAGTCGGCGTTCAACGGCGTGCTGGACATGCTCGCGGGCCGCTATCCCTCCGACGCCTTCGCCGAGCTGCGGCCGCGCGTCGTCTGGGACCGGGTGGCGCAGACCGTCACCGGCCGTCCCGGCGCGCAGCGGCTGGCCGTCACCTCCGGCGGCACGATCCCCGACCGGGGCCTCTTCGGCGTCTTCCTCGCCGGCGCGGACCCGAAGAAGGGCGGTGGGCGGGTCGGGGAGCTGGACGAGGAGATGGTCTACGAGTCCCGCGTCGGTGACGTCTTCACGCTCGGTACGACCTCCTGGCGCATCGAGGACATCACCCGCGACCGGGTACTGGTCTCCCCCGCCCCTGGAGTGCCCGGTCGGCTGCCCTTCTGGAAGGGCGACCAGCTCGGCCGCCCGCTCGAACTGGGCCGCGCGCTGGGCGCGTTCCTCCGCGAGATCGGCTCGCTCGCCCCGGAGGCCGCCCGCGAGCGGCTGGCCGCCGCCGGCCTCGACGACTGGGCGACGGGCAACGTCCTGTCGTACCTCGCCGAGCAGAAGCAGAGCTGTGGCCATGTGCCCGACGACCGCACGATCGTGGTCGAGCGTTTCCGCGACGAGCTGGGCGACTGGCGGGTGGTGGTGCACTCCCCGTTCGGCGCGCAGGTGCACGCCCCCTGGGCGCTGGCCCTCGGCGCCCGTCTCGCCGAGCGTTACGGCATGGACGCGCAGGTCATGCATGCCGACGACGGCATCGTGCTGCGTCTGCCGGACGCCGACCTGATGGGCCTGGACCTCCTCGACAGCGACACCGGCGACTTCGACCCGGCGGCCCGCGGCATGGAGTACGACCCCGAGCAGTCCCCCGTGGGCGCCGCCGACGTCGTCTTCGACAAGGGTGAGGTCGACCAGGTCGTCACGGACCAGGTGGGTGGTTCGGCCCTGTTCGCCTCCCGGTTCCGCGAGTGCGCGGCCCGCGCCCTGCTGCTGCCTCGCCGCACCCCTGGGAAGCGCACCCCTCTGTGGCAGCAGCGTCAGCGCGCCTCCCAGCTGCTCCAGGTGGCGGGCGAGTTCGGGTCGTTCCCGATCGTGCTGGAGGCCGTCCGCGAATGCCTCCAGGACGTCTTCGACGTACCGGGCCTGACGGAGCTGATGGGCGACATCGAGGCCCGCCGGGTCCGCCTCGTCGAGGTCACCACGCCCGAGCCGTCCCCGTTCGCCCGCTCCCTCCTCTTCGGGTACGTGGCCCAGTTCCTGTACGAGGGCGACTCCCCCCTCGCCGAGCGCCGGGCCGCCGCTCTCTCCCTGGACTCCCGGCTGCTGGCCGAGCTGCTCGGCCAGGCCGAACTGCGCGAGCTGCTGGACGCCGATGTCCTGGCCGAGCTGGAGAGCGAGCTGCAGTGGCGCACCGACGACCGCCGGGTCAAGGACCCCGAGGGCGTCGCCGACCTGCTGCGGATGCTCGGCCCGCTCACCGACGCCGAACTGGCCGAGCGCGGCGCGGAGTCCGGCTGGGTCCGGGAGCTCGCCTCGGCCCGCCGGGCCATCACGGTCCGTATCGCCGGCCAGGACCACTGGGCCGCGATCGAGGACGCGGGCCGGCTGCGCGACGCCCTGGGCACGGCCCTGCCCGTCGGCGTTCCCGAGTCGTTCACCGAGCCCGTCAAGGACCCCCTCGGCGACCTCCTGTCCCGCTACGCCCGTACGCACGGTCCGTTCACCTCCGATCAGGCCGCTGCCCGCTTCGGTCTCGGCACGGCCGTCACCGACGGTGCCCTCCAGCGGCTGGCCGCGGCAGGCCGCGTGGTACAGGGCGAGTTCCGCCCACTCGTCGCCCACCACGCCCCTTCCCCGGAAGCGCTGCGCGCTGATCCTTCTCTCGGCAGCGGCCAGGAATGGTGCGACGCCCAGGTGCTCCGCCGCCTGCGCCGCCGCTCCCTGGCCGCGCTCCGGCACGAGCTGGAGCCGGTACCGCCCGCCGCCCTGGCGTCCTTCCTGCCGCAGTGGCAGCAGGTGGGACCGCCGGCGCCCAAGGCTTCGTACGGAGCGGGAGCGCAGCGTACGGGGTCGCAGCGCGGCGGGTCGTACGGACTGCGCGGCATCGACGGCCTGGTCCGCGCCGTCGAACAGCTGCAGGGCGCTTCCGTACCCGCCTCCGCCCTCGAAAAGCTCGTCCTGCCCTCCCGGGTCGGCGAGTACGCCCCGGCGCTCCTCGACGAACTGACCTCCACCGGCGAAGTGCTGTGGGCCGGCGCGGGCGCGCTCCCCGGCAAGGACGGCTGGGTCTCCCTCTACCTCGCCGACACCGCCCCGCTGCTCCTGCCGCCGCCCCACCCGCTGGAGCTGTCCCCCCTGCACCAGTCCGTCCTCCAGGCCCTCGCCCCCGGCTACGGCCTCTTCTTCCGCCAGCTCGCCGACCAGATCCGCGCCACCACCCACCCCGACGCGACGGACCCCCAGCTCGCCGACGCCCTGTGGGACCTGGCCTGGTCCGGCCGCCTGACCAACGACACCCTCGCGCCGCTCCGGTCCCTCCTCGGCTCGGGCCGTACGTCCGGCGCCACCGCCCACCGCGCCAAGCGCGCCGTCCCCCGCGGCCGGTACGGCACCCTGACCGCCGCCACCGGCCGTACGGGCCGCCCCACCGCCTCCCGCTCCGGCCCGCCGACCGTCGCCGGCCGCTGGTCGCTGCTGCCCGCCGCCGAACCGGACCCCACCCACCGCGCCCACGCCCTGGCGCGCACCCTCCTCGACCGTCATGGCGTCGTCACCCGCGGCGCCGTGTCCGCCGAGGGCGTCGAGGGCGGCTTCTCCGCCGCGTACCGCGTCCTGGCCGCCTTCGAGGAGACCGGGCAGGCCCGGCGCGGCTATGTGGTCGAAGGGCTGGGCGCCGCGCAGTTCGCGATGGACGGTGCGGTCGACCGGCTCCGCGCCGTCAACACCGGTCGTGAGCGCGTCGCCGACGAGTACGCCCAGCACGGCCCGGGTGACCGCCGCTCCGCCGGGCCGCAGCGGGCTCTGGTACTGGCCGCCGCCGACCCGGCGAACGCGTACGGAGCCGCCCTGTCCTGGCCCGAGCCGCCCGACGGCTCCACGCACAAGCCGGGCCGCAAGGCGGGTTCCCTCGTCGTCCTCGTCGACGGCGAACTGACGCTCTACATGGAGCGCGGCGGCAAGACACTGCTGGCCTGGACGCGGCCCGCCGACGGCACCGCGCCCGACAGCGGCTCGCCCGACAGCACCGCACCCGACGGCGGCTCCCCCGCCGGCACCCGGCTGCGGCTCGCCCTCGAAGCGCTCACCGACGCCGCCCGCGCGGGCGCCCTCGGCACGATCACCGTGGAACGTGTCAACGGCACCGCCGCCCTCACCGCCCCCCTCGCCCCTGCCCTGGAGGCCGCCGGATTCCACCCCACCCCACGCGGCTTCCGTCTCCGCCCTTGATCGTCATGACCTGCACCCTTGATCTCACGACCTGCGCCCTTGAGTGTCACGACGGACCGGCGCGCACACCGGCCCCGCACGACGGTCCCAGCACGACGACCCGCGCATGACGGTCCCCACAAGCCTGCGCCCGGCCCACGCCCGCACGCGCACCTGCGTCTGGCCACCGTGCGCCCCGCACGCCCCGCGCCCCGCCATCGCGCGCCCCCACCCGGCACAATGTCTCCATGCCCGAAGGCGACACCGTCTGGCGCACCGCCCGCCTCCTGCACGCAGCGCTGGCCGGCAAGGCGCTGACCCGAACCGACCTGCGCGTGCCGAAGCTCGCCACCACCGACCTTTCCGGCCGTACGGTCCTGGAGGTGGTCCCGCGCGGCAAGCACCTCCTCACCCGCGTCGAGGGCGGCCTGACGCTCCACTCCCATCTGCGCATGGACGGCGCCTGGAAGATCTACGCGCCCGCCGAACGCTGGCGTGGCGGCCCCGCCCACCAGATCCGCGCGATCCTCGCCACCGCCGACCGCACCGCCGTCGGCTACCGGCTCCCCGTCCTCGAACTCCTGCGCACCGCCGAGGAGGACGACGCCGTGGGCCATCTCGGCCCCGACCTGCTCGGCCCCGACTGGGATCCGGCCGAGGCCCTGCGCCGCCTGCTCGCCGACCCCGCCCGCCCCCTCGGCGAGGCCCTGCTCGACCAGCGCAACCTGGCCGGCATCGGCAACGTCTTCAAGTGCGAACTCTGCTTCCTGCTGCGCGCCTCCCCCTGGCTGCCGATCGGCCGCCTGCCCGCCCCGGAGCGCGCCACCACCCTCGCCAAGAAACTCCTGGAAGCCAACAAGGACCGCCTCGCCCGCGTCACGACGCCGAGCGCCCGCCCGGACCGCCGCCAGTGGGTCTACGGCCGCGCCGGCCGCCCCTGCTTCCGCTGCGGCACACCGATCCGTACGGGCGAACAGGGCCCGCCCACCCAGGAGCGCGTCACCTACTGGTGCCCCACCTGCCAGCCGGAGGACGGCACGGCCGCGGAGGAGATCAAGGCGGGGCCGCAGCATCAGGCCTGACGGCGCGTCAGCTGGACCACTGGGCCGCCAGGCCGCTGGGTCGCCAGTCCCTCAGATCGCCAGCCCCTCAGATCGCCAGAACGCCAGAACGCCCGACCAGTTACGTCATCTCCGTCGCGCCACCACCGAAACGTTCCCCCTGACGCCACGCTCCCCGCGCTCGGTCCCCGCCCCAACCCCTCCTCCGCCAATCGGGTGACCTCACCACCCGCGACTCCGACTCCGACTCCGGCTCCGACCCCGACCTCGCCCCAGCCCCCGCCACGCCCTGATCACCCCACTCCTCAGCGCACCCCCGATACCAACACCAATACCGGCACCGCCACCGGCGCCAGCACCGGGAAGCCGCCCCGCACCCCCACCCCCACCCCCACCTCGCCAGCTCCCCCACCCGCTCCCACTCCCACGCCTCCCCCCGCCCCGCGCCCGCTCCCCCCACGGCACGCAGTGCACCGGCAACAGGCTCAGCCCCCATCCCCCGGCCGCCACCGCTCCCTCGACGATGCCCGACGTGCCCGGCCACAGCGTCAGCCGGAGTACGGCCCACCACCACAGACCCGCGGCAGCGGCCCTGGCCGCCAGCCAGGCCGGGGATATACCGAACCGGGCGAAGAAGTCGTGCCTAGCCATGACTGCCTCCTCCGGTCGACGCTAGACGGGCGCAGCCGTCCAGCGGGAGGGCGCACCGGGGCACAACCGGCGCGAACATTTCGACGGGGCTCGTGCGTCCATACCCCGTCCCCACGGATCTCTGTCTCCCGGTATTTTCGCCCGCCACCACCCGGCCCGCATCCAGACGGCCCGTGGCCGCCGCCCGGCGCGTGGGGCGCGCGCACCGGAACAGCCGCCCCCTCCCACCCCCGTACACCAGCTCGAACCCGTATCTCCCCGGCCCGTCGGCCGGTGTCTCTTACGCTGCACTGAATGATCACTGCCCCACGGCGGGCACCGCCCGAGATGCACCGAACGGAGACCGTCCGTGAGCGCCGATTTTCCCGCCCGTGAGCTGCGCATCGGAACCCGTACGAGTCCTCTGGCCCTCGCCCAGACCGCCGAGGTCACCCGACGGCTGCGCCGGCTCGACCCGCAGCTGCGGACCGTGACCGTGCCGGTCCGGGCCGAGGCCGGTCCCGAACCCGGCGGCGAGGGCGACAGCAGCGGCGGGAAGGGCCTGGTCGTCAAGGCGCTGGACGCGCGGTTGCAGAGCGGTGCCATCGATCTCGCGCTGCACTGCCTCAAGGACGTGCCCGGCGACGTGCCGCTCCGCGCGGGTCTGGTCGTCGCTGCTCACCTGGAGCGTGCCGACGTCCGGGACGTCCTGGTCGTCCCCGAGCACTCGACGGTGCGCCACCTCGACGATCTCCCGCCCGGCGCCCGGGTCGGCACCGCCTCCGTACGCCGCCGGGCCCAGCTCCTGCGCACCCGCCCCGACCTGCGGATCGTCCCCGTACGCGGCGCGGTGGACACCCGTCTGGAACTCCTGGACGGCACACGCACCGCACGAGCCGGGGAGGACCCGCCCGGACAGGAACAGACCGGACAGGACCAAGCCGGGCAGAACCGGGCAGGACAGGACCGGACCGGACAGGAACAGGACCACGATGCATCCGCCCCTCTCGACGCCATGGTCCTGGCGAGTGCCGGACTGGCGCGGCTGGGGCTGGCTCACCGGGTGCGGCAGGTCTTCGAGATCGAGGAGATGCTGCCGGCCGTCGGGGCCGGCGTCCTGTCCCTGGAATGCCGCCGCGACGACAGCACCGTCGCCGCGCTGCTGGAACAGCTCAACCACGAGCCCACGCTCACCGAGGTGACCGCCGAACGCGTGATGCTCCAGGGCCTGCGCGGCCACTGCAACAGCCCCATCGCGGGCTACTGCGTCACCGGCCCGGACGGCCGGCTCTCCCTGCGCGGCACGGTCTTCTCCCCGGACGGCACCGCCTTCGCGCAGGTCCACCTGTGCAGCGACGCCCCGCACGACCCGGCGGCACTCGGCGCGCACGCCGCCACCGAACTGCTGAGCCAGGGCGCCCGCTCCCTGATCGACACCGGAGTTCCGCTCTGAACCGCTTGCCGCGCCACCCGCATTCCGTACCCCGCCCCCGGAGGGAAAGCCCGCTGAAGGCAGGCGTACGCTCCGATCATGGAGGGGCGTAAGGCGCTTCGGCGCCGTATTCGTATCTGGCTGGTCGTCTTCATCATCGGTCTCGTACTGAGCGGACTGACGGCCTTTCCGCTCGTCACCGAACTTCGGTGGGCCGACACACTGCTGCGGTCCGACGCATCACCACTCGGCGGTCATTTCCCGGGGCTGGTGGAGTGGATCGGCAGGGCTCGGGAGGGGCTGGAGGCGACCGACGCGAAGTATCCGTTCCTGCTCTACGGAACGGACTGGCTGGCGTTTGCACACCTGGTCATCGCGGTGGCGTTCTACGGTCCGTTCCGCGACCCGGTCCGTAACATCTGGGTCATCGACTTCGGCATGATCGCCTGCGCGGGCATCATTCCGCTGGCCCTCATCTGCGGCCCGATCCGCGGAATTCCGTTCTACTGGCAGCTCATCGACATGTCCTTCGGTGTCTTCGGTGTGATTCCGCTCCTGGTGGTCCGCCGAATGATCAAACGCCTGGAATCGTACGAACTCGCCGCCTGAACGCAGAAGAGCCCGGCGGCGAGAGCGACAGCACGGGCCCGTATCCGCACATCCACATCCCTGAACAGCCGAAGACCTCCCCCGGAATTCCGCACTTGCGGAATCCCGCGGGAGGTCCCGCACATGAACCGTCAGCCGGCCTGGCTGCTGTCCTTGTGGCTGCCCCAGCCGTGCCAGCGGTCGATCTCGATCCAGGCACTGACCCGGCCGCGGTCGCGCTGCGGATAGGGATCGTCCATGTAGTGCCGGGCCAGCCGGTCGATGTCGGTCAGGTCCTTGTCGTCACGGAATTCGGTGACGCGCCCGATGATGCTGATGTGGGTGTACCAGCTCGACTCGTCGAGGACGGTGAGCGTCACCCTGGGGTCGTTGCGCAGGTGCTGCAGGCGCTTGCGGCCCTCGTCCATGTTGACCAGCACCCGGCCGTCGTCCCAGAGGTACCAGGTCGCCGTGGAGACCGGCTGGCCGTCCGACCGCAGGGTCGTGATGACGGCCGGGTTGGCCTTCTTCAGCATGTCGATCGCGTCTTGTGGCAGCGGGGGTTTCGACATAGCGGACACTCCTCCATACGTTGCTGATCCGGCGTTCGTTTCCCCACATGATCGTCTGCCCACACCTCCCCGAATCACAGACACGCCACTACGGCGCCACCGTCACGCGGGGCGGACAGTCGCGTCACCGTCCGCTACCTTCGGCAGCCCGGTCCACAACCACCAGGCGATCCGGAGCACCAGTGACCCACGCCTCCCCCGCCCCGTCACCCGTCGCCCCCGGCCCCAACCCCAACCCCAACCCCAGCCCAAGCCCCAACTCCGGCCCTCACCCCCTCCTCTCCCAACTCCTCTCCCAAGTGGCCACCGCACTCGGACGCCCCGTCCCCGCCTGCTGGGTGCGGGCGCTCCATGCGGTGCCGCGTGACCTGTTCCTGCCCGGGCGGGTCTGGCTCCGTGACGGGGCCGGCGGGTACGTGGCCTGTGACCGCGGCGCGGAACCGGTCCGCTGGGCCGAAGCGGCGTACGGCGACGTGCCGGTCGTCACGCAGATCGTCGAGGACGACGACGGGTTCCAGGAGCCCACCTCGTCCGCCTCCGCGCCCAGCACGGTGCTGCGCATGCTGGAGGACGCCGCGCTCGCCGACGGGCACCGGGTGCTGGAGATCGGCACCGGTACCGGCTTCCACGCGGCCCTCCTCGCGCATCGCCTCGGGTCCGGGAACGTGGTGAGCATCGAGGTCGATCCGACGCTGGCCGAGGCCGCCCGCACCATGCTGGAGGCCGCCGGGTACGCCCCCGCGGTCGTCACCGGCGACGGGGCGCACGGCCACGCCGCTGCCGCCCCGTACGACCGGCTCATCTCCACCTGCTCCGTGCGCTCCGTCCCCGCGGTCTGGCTCGCGCAGACGGCGCCCGGCGCCCGTCTCGTCGTGCCGTGGAGCACCAGCTGGATCACGTACGGGACGCTCGTCCTCACCCGGCATCCGGACGCCACGGCCACCGGGCGGTTCGCGGGCTACGGCTCCTACATGGTGATGCGCGGCCGGCGTGCGACCGCCGATCTCGACCGCGACCTTCTGCGCATGGGGCAGCGCCCCATGCACTCGGACACGGCCCTGTCCCCCTGGGCGGTGGCGGGCGGCAGCCTGGACGCACAGTTCGCGATCGGACTGCGTGTGCCCGACGTGTGGCACTCCTGGGACACCGGCACGGGCTCCGGCACCGACACCGGCACCGGCACGGGCTCCGACACCAACACCGACACCGACGCAGGCGCCCTCGCAGACATGCGCCCCGTGCACACCCGCCTATGGCTGGCCGACGACGCCGCCACCTCATGGGCCGCAGTCGATTACGACGGCCGGCAGACCGCGACCTACCACGTACGGCAGCACGGTCCGCGCCGCCTCTGGGACGAGATCGAGGCGGCTCACCGGCAATGGATACACGCCGGCGAGCCGGAGATCGCCCGCCACGGCCTCACTGTCACCACCGAAGGGCAGCGGCTCCACATCGACGACGCCCTGCCCCACAGCAACGCCAGCACCACCAGCACCATTACCACTAACCCCGACCGCACCAACAGCACCAGCGCCCCCCTGACGGCGTCAGAGGGGCGCTGAGGCGGCCTGCCCCACGGACAGACCGGAAACACGAAACACCGGGGAGACCCGGGAAGGCTCGGAAAGCCCGAAATCACCGGGAGGCCGCAAGCGGTCAGGCGGACTCGGCCTGGAACATCCAGTGGTGCTTCTCCAGGTCGGCGGTCAGGCCGATGAGGATGTCCTGGGAGACCGGGTCGGGCTCGTCCGTGACGCGGATGCGCTCACGCATCCGGGCGATGACGGCGCCGAGTGCATCGGTCACGACGCGGACCACCTCGGCGTCCTTGATCCAGTTGTCCTGCACCGTGTCGATGCCGCTGGTCTTCGCGACCGTCTCGGCCCGGCCGTCCGGGGAGACGCCGATCGCCGAGGCGCGCTCGGCCACCGTGTCGGCGTAGGCGCGAGCCGTGTCCACGACATCGTCCAGCTGGAGATGCACGGACCGGAAGCGCGGGCCGATGATGTTCCAGTGGACCTGCTTCGCCACGAGCGAGAGATCCACCAGGTCGACGAGGGCTCCCTGCAGTGCGTCCCCGACCACCTTGCGGTCGTCGTCGGACAGCGTGCTCTTGACGACAGACATCCATTTACTCCTTTTCAGGGCGAATGACTCCGCTTCGCCCATCGTACAAACGATTGGTCCTGTCTGTACGGGTCGAGTACCCAGATGCGCTGCGGTAATGCGCGGCCCCTTCACCTGAGGACGAAAGTCCCGCCGGCCGCGGCACTCGGCCCGGCCCTGGAGTCCCTGAAAAGCCCTGAGCCCCGTCCGGCAGCTGCCGGACGGGGCTCAGGGAAGTCGATGGGGCCTCTAAGGGGGCCAGTCCACGGAAACGGACTCGGACGAGGACGACGGGACTCGAACGACGACAACGGAACTCGGACGAGGATAACGAGGAAAACGAGGACAACGAGCTCGGGCCACTCGGCCCGCTCGAACCACTCAAGCCGCCACAGCACCGGGCTTCAGCCCACGGCACGCACCCGGGCCCAGCTCCAGCTCCAACCGCAGCCCCGGCCCAAGCCACGCTCACACCCTCAAGCCACGCCCACATCCTCAGGCCGCGACGACGTCCACGGCCTCCGCGGGCGCCTTGATCGTCACGCGGTCCTCCGGAACCCCGGCCAGCGAGGTCACGGACACCGAGTTCAGCTTGGGGCGGACCGGTGCGGGCACCGGGTCGCCGGCGGCGGCGGACCGCGCCAGCTCCGCGAGCGCCAGCTCGTCGCTGACCTCCCGCATCAGCTCGGACATGCGCACGTCCAGCGCGTCACAGATCGCCGAGAGCAGTTCGGAAGAGGCTTCCTTCTGTCCCCGTTCGACCTCGGACAAATAGCCGAGCGACACCCGGGCGGAGGAGGAGACCTCGCGCAGGGTGCGGCCCTGGCGCTGACGCTGTCGGCGCAGCACGTCACCCAGCAGGCGACGAAGCAGAATCATCGCTGGCTCCCTCCTCGGACCTCGGATCCGGATCCTTCTCGCCCCACCGTACCGCCTCGGGCCTCGGCCGTGCGGGGCGTGAGTTCGTGTTCACTCAGGGCTGCAAACATCAAAATTCCCCCCGTTGTTCCGTATCCTGTGCCGCCGCGTTCTCTGTCAGTTGACTCGCCAGCAGCCGGAGCACCGCCGCCACCGTGTCCCGGCGGATCCGCCGGCGGTCGCCGTCCAGCGTCAGGCGCAGCACGCCGCCCGCTCCGCCGGGGCCGTCGGCCGCGACGAAAACGGTGCCCACAGGCTGTCCGTCCTGGGGGTCCGGGCCGGCCACCCCCGTAGTGGCGATACCCCAGTGCGCGCTCAGCACACGCCTTACACCACGGGCCATCTGGCGGGCAACTTCCGCGTCGACGGCGCCGCGCGCGTCGAGCAGTGGCCCGTCGACACCGAGAATGTCCCGCTTGAGCTCGGTCGCGTACGCCGTGACCGAGCCGCGGAAGGCCCGGGAGGCTCCGGGTACCCCGGTGAGCGCTCCGGCAACCAGTCCGCCCGTGAGGGACTCGGCCACTGCCAGGCTCTCCCCGCGCGCCACCAGCTCGTCCAGCACCCGCGCGGCGAGTACGTCGCGCGCCCGATCCGCCGCCGTCAGCCCCTCGGCGGACGGCTCCGGGGCCTCTTCGCCGACCGGGCCACTCACATCCCGGAACACAGCCCCATGCGCACCGTCGTACACGGCCCCATGCGCACCTTCACACACGGCCCCACGGGCACCGTCGTGCACAGCCCCATGCACACCGTCACACGCGGCCCCATGCCCATCTCCAGGCAGGGCCCCACCCGTACCCCGCTCCATATCAGCACGCATTTCCGCAACCACTTCGCAAGGTCGCCCACGCGGCCGGCCCAGGATTCACCGTACGGGTGCCCCGTCTCACCGTACGGATCCCCCGTCGCCCTGGGCCTGTGCGGCCGTCCTGGCCCGCTCCTCGGCCTGTACGGCCTGCGCCTCAGCCAGTCCGGCCCGCCGCAGGACGATCGCCTGCCGTACGTAGTCCAGGCCGGTCACGACCGTCAGCACGACGGCCACCGCCATCACCCACCACCGGAACGTCGCCAGCGGCCCGGACAGCACGAGCACGTACATGCCGACCGCGGTGCCCTGGGCGAGCGTCTTCAGCTTCCCGCCGCGGCTGGCGGGGATGACCCCGTGTCTGATCACCCAGAACCGCATCAGTGTGATGCCCAGCTCGCGGAAGAGGATGACGCCGGTCACCCACCACGAGAGGTCGTCCAGCACGGACAGGCAGATCAGCGCCGCGCCCATGATCGCTTTGTCCGCGATCGGGTCGGCGATCTTCCCGAAGTCCGTGACGAGGTTGTACTGGCGCGCCAGGTGGCCGTCGAACAGGTCGGTGATCATGGCGATGGCGAAAGCGGCCCAGGCGAACGAGCGCCAGGCCGGGTCGTAGCCGCTGCCGTGCATCAGCAGCAGCACGAAGGCCGGTATGAGCAGCAGCCGCACCATGGTCAGGACGTTGGCGATGTTCCACAGCCCGGCCGTCCGGACGGCCGGCGCCGGGCGGTGGTGCCCACCGGCCGCGGAAGCCGGGACTCCGGTCATCTGCCCGCCTCCTCAGTACACGGCACGCCGTCCACCGACAGCACCTCGGCCACCAGGTCGACGCCTTCACTCGACACGACCTTTGCTTCGACCATACGTCCCGGCGCGAGGTCGAGTGCGGTGCGCAGCAGGGTCACGCCGTCGGTCTCGGGGGCCTGGTGCGCGGCGCGCCCCACGACCCCGTCCTCCTCGTCGACGCTGTCCACCAGGACGCTGAGGGTCTCACCGAGGCGCTCCTCGGCGCGCTGCGCGGTCAGCTCCTCGGCCAGCCGCGAGATGCGCGCGAGGCGCTCGGCGACCTCGTCCGGGTCGACCTTCTTGTCGTACGTGGCGGCCTCGGTGCCGTCCTCGTCGGAGTAGCCGAACACGCCGATCGCGTCCAGCCGCGCCCCGGTCAGGAAGCGCTCCAGCTCGGCGAGGTCGTCCTCGGTCTCGCCGGGGAAGCCGACGATGAAGTTCGAGCGGGCACCGGCCTGCGGCGCCTTCGTGCGGATCTGCTCCAGCAGGTCCAGGAAGCGGTCGGTGTCACCGAAGCGCCGCATGGCGCGCAGCACGCCCGGCGCCGAGTGCTGGAAGGACAGGTCGAAGTACGGGGCGACCTTCTCCGTCTGCGTCAGCACGTCGATCAGGCCGGGGCGCATCTCGGCGGGCTGCAGGTAGCTGACCCGGATGCGCTCCAGGCCGTCGACGGCGGCCAGCTCCGGCAGCAGCGTCTCCAGCAGGCGGATGTCGCCCAGGTCCTTGCCGTAGGAGGTGTTGTTCTCGGAGACCAGCATGATCTCCTTCACCCCCTGCTCCGCGAGCCAGCGGGTCTCGCCGAGCACGTCGGAGGGGCGGCGCGAGATGAAGGAGCCGCGGAAGGACGGGATGGCGCAGAAGGAGCAGCGGCGGTCGCAGCCGGAGGCCAGCTTCACGGAGGCGACCGGGCTGGTGCCCAGCCGGCGCCGTAGCGGCGCACGGGGCCCTGAGGCGGGCGCCACGCCCTCCGGCAGGTCCGCGGGGGCCGGGGCCGGCTCGACCGCGCCGTGGCCGGGCAGGGCGACGCCTGCGGCGTCCTGGCGCTCGGCCGGGCTGATCGGCAGCAGCTTGCGGCGGTCGCGCGGGGCGTGCGCCTCGACGCTGCCGCCGCTCAGGATCGTCTGCAGCCGGCCGGAGATGTCGCTGTAATCGTCGAAGCCGAGGACGCCGTCGGCCTCCGGCAGCGCCTCGGCCAGCTCCTTGCCGTACCGCTCGGCCATGCAGCCGACGGCCACCACCGCCTGGGTGCGGCCGTGGTCCTTCAGGTCGTTGGCCTCCAGCAGGGCATCGACGGAGTCCTTCTTGGCGGCCTCGACGAAGCCGCAGGTGTTGACGACGGCGACATCGGCATCGGCGGCGTCCTCGACGAGGTCCCAGCCGTCCGCTGCCAGGCGGCCTGCGAGCTCCTCCGAGTCCACCTCGTTACGGGCGCAGCCAAGAGTGACAAGGGCGACGGTACGGCGTTCGGGCATGGAGTCAGCCTACTTTGTCCCGGCAACCTCCATCGCTGCCAGGGTTGCCCCGTCCGTCCGGCCCCGTCCCGGCCCTGCTCAGCCCGCCTGCGGGCCCGCCGAGTAGCTCAGCCGCTCGACCGCTCCCTTGTCGCCGACCTTCTCGATCTCCTTGCCGTTGACGAACAGCTGCACGACCCCGGCATTGCCGACGACCAGGTCGATGCGCTTCTTGTCCGTGAACGTCTTGGACTCACCCTTCTTGAGCAGGCCGTCCTCCAGCAGTCGGCCGTTGGCGTCCTTGGCGGCGATCCAGCTCTGCCCGTCCTTCGCCGTGATCTTGACGGTGACCTTGTCCTTCGGTACGCCCGCGATGGCGCTCTCCGAGGGCCCGGGTCCGGGAACGGTGCTGGGCTTGGCGGTCTTGCCGGACTTGCCGGCGGCGGGCTCGGTCGGCCGCACCGGCGCCGCGGTGTTGTCGCCGTCGGCGACCGCGCTCCCCTTGCCGCCGCCGCTGAAGAGGGTGAAACCGACGAAGCCGACGACCACGACGATGGCCGCGACCATCGCCGCCGTCCAGTTCGGGCGGCCGCGCTCGGGCCGGATGCGCTCGGCCTCGAAGAGCGGCGCGGCGGGGGTCGGCTCGGGGCGGCCGCCGTGGTCCCCGTCGAACTGTGCGATCAGCGGTTCCGGATCGAGGCCGACGGCGCGCGCGAGCGTGCGCAGGTGCCCGCGCGCGTAGACGTCGCCGCCGCAGCGCGAGAAGTCGTCCTGCTCGATGCCCTGCACGATGGGCACGCGCACCCGAGTGGTGGAACTGACCTCGTCGACGGTCAGTCCCGCCGCGAGACGGGCCTGCTGGATGGCGCGGCCGATGGAGGGCCGGTCGTCTTCGGGGGAGTTGCCGATGGACACGTGGGCGCCTTTCGAGCGTGAGCCACCTGCTGGAGGTTCAGTCTAGGGGTGTACCGAAAGGGTCGGGCAAGCGGAAGAGCGGACTTTGTACGCCATCAGAAGGCCGGGTCAGGCCGCCGGACGCCCGGTCCGGCCGCCGATGGTGCACCATCCTCCCACCACCTCCCTCAACTTGACGTATCGCCGGGAGAAACGGTTGCTTACGATCTCTCGCGCCGCCCTCGGACCGCCCGTACGGGTGAATCGGAGGCGGTGCCCCCGGACGACGGCCTCTATGAGGGCGTCTCCCCCCGGATGACCGCCAGTACGCCCTCCAACTCGTCCGGCTTGACGAGCACGTCGCGCGCCTTGGAGCCCTCGCTGGGCCCGACGATGTTGCGCGACTCCATCAGGTCCATCAGCCGCCCGGCCTTGGCGAAGCCGACGCGCAGCTTGCGCTGGAGCATGGACGTGGACCCGAACTGGGTGGAGACCACCAGTTCCGCGGCCTGGCACAGCAGGTCCAGGTCGTCGCCGATGTCCTCGTCGATCTCCTTCTTCTTGGCCGTGCCGACCGTGACGTCGTCCCGGAAGACCGGCGCCATCTGGTCCTTGCAGTGCTGCACGACCTGCTGGACCTCGTCCTCCTGCACGAACGCGCCCTGCATACGGACGGGTTTGTTCGCGCCCATCGGCAGGAAGAGGCTGTCGCCCTTGCCGATCAGCTTCTCCGCGCCGGGCTGGTCGAGGATGACCCGGCTGTCGGCGAGCGAGGAGGTCGCGAACGCCAGCCGGGACGGCACGTTCGCCTTGATCAGGCCGGTCACCACGTCCACCGACGGACGCTGGGTGGCCAGCACCAGGTGGATGCCGGCGGCGCGCGCGAGCTGGGTGATGCGGACGATGGAGTCCTCCACGTCCCGCGGCGCCACCATCATCAGATCCGCCAGCTCATCCACGATCACCAGCAGGTACGGGTACGGCGACAGCTCACGCTCGCTGCCCTCCGGCGGCTTGACCTTGCCGCTGCGCACGGCCGCGTTGAAGTCGTCGATGTGGCGGTAGCCGTACGCCGCCAGGTCGTCGTAGCGCAGGTCCATCTCGCGCACCACCCACTGGAGGGCCTCGGCGGCCTTCTTGGGGTTGGTGATGATCGGGGTGATCAGGTGCGGGATGCCCTCGTACGCGGTCAGCTCGACGCGCTTGGGGTCGACCAGCACCATCCGCACCTCGTCCGGGGTGGCGCGCGCCATCACCGAGGTGATCAGGCAGTTGATGCAGGACGACTTGCCGGAGCCGGTGGCGCCCGCGACGAGGATGTGCGGCATCCGCGCCAGGTTGGCCGTCACGTACCCGCCCTCGACGTCCTTGCCGAGCCCGACCAGCAGCGGGTGGTCCTCCCCCACCGACTCCGCCGAGCGCAGCACGTCGCCGAGGTTGACCATCTCCCGGTCGCTGTTGGGGATCTCGATGCCGACCGCGGACTTGCCGGGGATCGGGCTGATGATCCGTACGTCCGGGCTGGCGACCGCGTACGCGATGTTCTTCGCCAGCGCGGTGATCTTCTCGACCTTGACCGCGGGGCCCAGCTCGATCTCGTAGCGGGTGACCGTCGGACCGCGGGTGAAGCCGGTGACCGCCGCGTCGACCTTGAACTCCTGGAAGACGGTGGTCAGCGACGCGACGACGGCGTCGTTGGCGGCGCTGCGGGTCTTGCCGGGGCCGCCGCGGGTGAGCAGGTCCAGCGACGGCAGCGCGTAGGTGATGTCGTTGGACAGCAGCAGCTGCTCGGCGCGCGAGGGCAGCTCGCCGGACGGTTCCGGCGCGGACTTCGTGAAGTCCGGCACCGGCCCCGAGGGCCTGTCCCTGTCGCCCTGGCCCGCGCCGCCCTGGTCGGCGCCCCGTGCGGGCGGCACCGCGCCGCTGTCCTGCCTCGGCCCGGCCGCGGACCGCTCGTCGAGGCCTTCGCCGTCACGGCGCTCGCCGGAGATGCTGCTGCTGAGGTCGGCGACGAGGGGGGAGGGCTGGACGCCGTGCAGGACGGCGCCGTCCAGCGAGGCGGCGGCAGCGGCGGCCACGTCCACCGCGTCCATGGGCCGGTCGGCGGGCTGCAGGGGCGTACGGCGCCCGCGGCGGCGCTTGGCCAGCGCCGCCTCCTCGACGGCGTCCGGGTCGTTGACGTAGTCCGGTTCGGGGGCGGCCCGCCGCCCGCCCCGCCGGGGCTGCTCGCGCCACTCCTCGGCGTACGCGTCGGCCTCCGCGGCCACCGGCTCGGGCTCGTACACCTCGACCAGGCCCAGCCGGGCGCCGAGCAGCCGCAGCCGCTGCGGGATGGCGTTGACCGGTGTGGCGGTGACGACCAGCAGGCCGAAGACGGTGAGCAGCACCAGCAGCGCCACCGCCAGGGTCTGGCCGACGGTGAAGATCAGCGGCTTGGACGCGGCCCAGCCGACGTAGCCGCCGGCGTCCTGCATGGCCGCTATGCCGTCGTTCCGGCCGGGCGATCCGCAGGCCATGGCGACCTGCCCGAGGATGCCGATGACCAGCGCGGACAGGCCGATCACGATCCGCCCGTTGGCCTCCGGCTTCTCCGGGTGGCGGATCAGGCGCAGCGCGATGCCGCCGAGCAGTATCGGTACGACCAGGTCCAGGCGCCCGAAGGCGCCGGTGATCAGCAGCTGGACGAGATCGCCGACCGGGCCGTCGAGGTTGGACCAGGTGCCGGCCGCGATGACCAGCGCGAGTGCGAGGAGCAGCAGCGACAGTCCGTCCTTGCGGTGCGCCGGATCCAGGTTCTTCGCGCCGCGTCCGACGCCGCGGAACATCGCGCCGACGCCGTGCGCCAGCCCGAGCCAGCAGGCGCGCACCAGGCGGTAGACGCCGCCGGTGGGCGACGGTGCCGGTCTGGGCGGCGCCTTCTTGGCGGCTGCCTTCTTCGCCGGCGCGCGCTTGGCCGGCGCGGTCTTCTTGGCGGGCGCCCTCTTGGCCGGAGCCGGCGCCTTCTTCGCCGGTGCACGCTTCGCGGCGGCCTTCTTGGCGGCGCCTCCGGGCTGTCCGGCGCGCTGCTTCGAGGGGCCCGCCGTGCTCTGGGAACCCTTGCCGGACGTACGTGAGGCCATGGTGACGAGATTACAGGCGACGGCCACAGTGACACGAGCGCTCGGGCCTTCACCCATTCGTGTCGCGCGCCGCGCCGCGTACTTCACGCCGTCGGCTCACGATGTCTGCCGCTCGCACGGCTGGTGATGACGCGTCAGGACGCGCCCCGGGAAGAACCCGCCCGGGGGCTCAGGGGCCGCCCAGCGGGCCGCTGGAGGGCCGCACGGCGCTCCGCACGGCGCCCGTCAGGAGGCGGCGTTGCCCGTGCCGGGCTCCAAGGCGTCCAGCGCCCGCCGCAGCCCGGTGAGCTTGCGCTCCAGATGCGCCGCCGTCGCGATGGCCGCCGCGTCCGCCGACTCGTCCAGCTGCTTGGACAGCGCCTCGGCCTGCTCCTCCACAGCCGCCAGCCGGGCGGACAGCTCGGCGAGCAGCCCCGCGGGCTCCTTGCCGGCCTCGTCCGCCGCGGCGCGGCCGCTCTCCAGCTGGAGCCGCAGCAGCGTCGCCTGCTCCCGCAGTTGACAGTTCTTCATGTACAGCTCGACGAAGACCGAGACCTTGGCGCGCAGCACCCACGGGTCGAACGGCTTGGAGATGTAGTCGACCGCTCCCGCCGCGTAACCACGGAAGGTGTGGTGCGGGCCGTGGTTGATGGCGGTCAGGAAGATGATCGGGATGTCGCGGGTACGCTCGCGCCGCTTGATGTGCGCGGCCGTCTCGAACCCGTCCATCCCCGGCATCTGCACGTCGAGCAGAATCACCGCGAAATCGTCGGTGAGCAGTGCCTTGAGCGCTTCCTCCCCGGACGATGCCCGCACCAGTGTCTGATCGAGCGCGGAGAGGATCGCCTCCAGCGCCAGCAGATTCTCCGGCCGGTCATCGACCAGGAGGATCTTGGCCTTCTGCACCATGGCCCGTCCTCCTCGCCCCGGCAATGAACCGGACGCCGCCCCAGGGGACGGCTCTGTCATGCCGCCCGTCCTTGTGCCGGTCATCGTAGCCGCACCCCGCCTGTCGCCACACCCTGTCACCGCGATGTCACTGTGCACGTAGCACAAACGCAGTGAGAGACCAGAAGGTTCCCCGAATACCGCTCTCCCACACGTGGCCGGCCACACTGAGTCAACATGCGGGGAACCTTACGAGCCTCATTTGACGAACGTGTCACCGCGTGCGCATCCATTGCTCCATCACCGTCAGCAGGTGGTCGGTGTCCACCGGCTTGGTCACGTAGTCGGACGCGCCGGCCTCGATGCTCTTCTCCCGGTCGCCCTTCATCGCCTTCGCGGTCAGCGCGATGATCGGCAGCCCGGCGAACTGCGGCATCCGCCGGATCGCGGCCGTGGTCGCGTAGCCGTCCATCTCCGGCATCATGATGTCCATCAGGACCAGCACCACGTCGTCGTGCTGCTCCAGGACCTCGATGCCCTCGCGCCCGTTCTCCGCGTACAGCACGGACAGCCCGTTCTGCTCCAGCACGCTGGTGAGCGCGAACACGTTACGGATGTCGTCGTCGACGATCAGCACCTTCTCGCCGTGGAAGCCGCCGTCGAAGCCGGCCGACACCAGGTCCTGGCCGTTGCCGATCCAGGGCTCCTCGGCGGGCGCCGGCTGGGGCTCGGCGGCCGGCTGCGGGGCCGGCGGCGGCGTGGGCGCGGCGGACAGCTCCGGGCGCGGCGTCGCAGCCGTGGCGGGCCGGCGACGTCGCCGGCCGAGCCCCGGGCCGGTGCCCCGGGAGGGCGTGACGCCGGTCTGCGCGGCGTCCTCCGCGGCCTGCCGCCCCAGCTCCGCGTCGCGCGCCTCGGCGTCCAGCGCGAGGCCGCCCGCGACCAGTTGCGGGTAGCCCTGCGGCGGCAGCCCGCCCGGGTTGTACGGCAGGTAGAGCGTGAACGTCGAGCCGCGGCCCGGCTCACTGGCGGCGTGGATCTCGCCGCCGAGCAGCCGCGCGATCTCCCGGCTGATGGACAGGCCCAGGCCCGTACCGCCGTACTTGCGGCTGGTGGTGCCGTCCGCCTGCTTGAACGCCTCGAAGATCACCCGCATCTTGCTGGACGCGATGCCGATGCCGGTGTCGGTCACCGAGAACGCGATCATGTCGGCGTCCGGCTCGCGCAGCGCGCCGTGCTCCAGCAGGTGCTCGCGGATGTCCGTCGGCACGTCGTCACCGGCCGGCCGGATCACCAGCTCGACGGCGCCGCTGTCGGTGAACTTCACCGCGTTGGCCAGCAGGTTGCGCAGCACCTGGAGCAGTCGCTGCTCGTCGGTGTGCAGCGTGGCGGGCAGCTCCGGGGAGACCCGTACGGAGAAGTCCAGTCCCTTCTCCGCGGTCAGCGGCCGGAACGTGGCCTCCACGTAGTCGACGAGCTGGACCAGCGCGATACGGGTCGGGCTGACGTCCATCTTGCCGGCCTCGACCTTCGACAGGTCCAGGATGTCGTTGATCAGCTGGAGCAGGTCGGAACCGGCGCCGTGAATGGTCTCGGAGAATTCCACCTGTTTCGGGGAGAGGTTCCCCTCCGCGTTGTCGGCGAGCAGTTTGGCGAGGATCAGCAGTGAGTTGAGCGGCGTCCGCAGCTCGTGCGACATGTTCGCCAGGAATTCGGACTTGTAGCGCATCGAGACGGCCAGCTGCTCGGCGCGCTCCTCCAGCACCTGCCGCGCCTCCTCGATCTCGGTGTTCTTCACCTCGATGTCGCGGTTCTGCGCGCGCAGTTGTTCGGCCTTCTCCTCCAGTTCGGAGTTGGACAGCTCCAGCGCCTTCTGCCGGCTCTCCAACTCGCCCGACCGCTCCTTGAGTTGTTCGGTCAGTTCCTGCGACTGCTTGAGCAGCACCTCGGTCTTGGTGTTGACGGAGATGGTGTTCACGCTGGTCGCGATCATCTCCGCGATCTGGCTCAGGAAGTCCTTCTGGATCTGGGTGAACGGCTGGAAGGAGGCCAGCTCGATCACGCCGAGCACCTTGTCCTCGAAGAGCACCGGCAGCACGATCACATTGGCCGGCGGCGCCTCGCCGAGCCCCGAGGCGATCTTCAGATAGCCGGAGGGCACGTTCTCCACCAGGATCGTGCGCTTCTCCGCCGCCGCCGTGCCGATCAGGGTCTCCCCCGGCCGGAACGTCGTCGGCATGGTGCTCATCGAGTAGCCGTACGAGCCCATCAGCCGCAGCTCGTAGGCGCCCGGCTCACCGCCGTCCGCGCCGATCTCGTTGCTGTCGCCGGGCTGCGCGGCGAGGAAGAACGCGCCGTGCTGCGCCGAGACCGCCGGGGACAGCTCGCTCATGATCAGCGTCGCCACGTCCTTGAGGTCGCGGCGGCCCTGCATCAGGCCGGAGATCCGGGCCAGGTTGCCCTTGAGCCAGTCCTGCTCCTCGTTGGCCAGCGTGGTCTCGCGGAGCGTGGCGATCATCGTGTTGACGTTGTCCTGGAGCTCCAGGATCTCGCCCGCCGCGTCCACGTCGATCCGTACGTTGTGGTCACCCAGGGTCACCGCCGCGGCGACGGCGGCGATCGCGCGCACCTGGCGGGTCAGGTTGCCCGCCATCTCGTTGACGGACTCCGTCAGGTCCTTCCACGTACCGGCCACGCCGCGCACCTGGGCCTGGCCGCCGAGCTGGCCTTCCGTACCCACCTCACGGGCCACCCGGGTGACCTGCTCGGCGAAGGAGGACAGCTGGTCGACCATCGTGTTGATGGTCGTCTTCAGGGCCAGGATCTCGCCCCGCGCGTCGATGTCGATCTTCTTGGTCAGATCGCCCTTGGCGATGGCCGTGGTGACCATCGCGATGTTGCGCACCTGGCCGGTCAGGTTGTTGGCCATCGAGTTCACCGACTCGGTCAGGTCCTTCCACGTACCGGCGACGCCGGGTACGCGGGCCTGCCCGCCCAGGATGCCGTCGGTGCCCACCTCGCGGGCCACCCTGGTGACCTCGTCGGCGAACGACGACAGCGTCGTGACCATGGTGTTGACCGTGTCGGCGAGCTGCGCGACCTCGCCGCGCGCCTCGACCGTGACCTTCTTGGTCAGGTCGCCGTTGGCGACCGCCGCGGAGACCTGGGAGATGTTGCGCACCTGGATGGTCAGGTTGTTGGCCATCAGGTTGACGTTGTCGCTGAGGTCCTTCCAGATGCCGGTGACGCCCGGCACCCGGGCCTGGCCGCCCAGCTGGCCCTCCGTACCCACCTCACGGGCGACGCGCGTCACCTGCTCGGCGAACAGGGACAGCTGGTCGACCATGGTGTTCACGGTCGTGACCAGTTCGAGGATCTCGCCCTTGGCGTCGACGGTGATCTTCTTCGACAGGTCGCCGCGCGCGACCGCGGTGGTCACCTCGCCGATGCTGCGCACCTGGGACGTCAGGTTGTTCGCCATGAAATTGACGGACTGGGTGAGGTCCTTCCACGTACCGCTGACGCCCTGCACCTCGGCCTGGCCGCCGAGGATGCCCTCGGTGCCCACCTCGCGCGCCACCCGCGTCACCTGGTCGGCGAACGAGGACAGCTGGTCGACCATCGTGTTCAGGGTGTTCTTCAGCTCCAGGATCTCGCCCCGGGCGTCCACGTCGATCTTCTGCGACAGGTCACCGCGCGCGACCGCCGTGGCGACCTGCGCGATGTTGCGGACCTGGGCGGTCAGGTTGCCGGCCATGCCGTTCACCGAGTCGGTCAGATCGCGCCAGACGCCCGCGACGCCCGGCACCTGGGCCTGGCCGCCGAGCCTGCCGTCCGTACCGACCTCGCGGGCCACCCGGGTGACCTGCTCCGCGAAGGCCGAGAGCTGGTCGACCATCGTGTTGATGGTGTTCTTCAGCTCCAGGATCTCGCCGCGCGCGTCCACGTCGATCTTCTGCGACAGGTCACCGCGCGCCACCGCCGTCGTCACCTGGGCGATCTGCCGCACCTGGGAGGTGAGGTTGCCCGCCATGAAGTTGACGGAGTCGGTCAGCTCCTTCCACGTACCGCTGACGCCGTCCACCCGGGCCTGGCCGCCCAGCCGGCCCTCCGTGCCCACGTCGCGGGCCATCCGGGTGACCTGGTCGGCGAACGAGGACAGCTGGTCCACCATCGTGTTCACGGTGTTCTTCAGCTGGAGCATCTCGCCGGACACGTCGACGGTGACCTTCTGCGACAGATCACCGTTGGCCACCGCCGTCGTCACCTGCGCGATGTTGCGCACCTGACCGGTCAGGTTGCGGAACGCGGTGTTGACGGAGTCGGTGAGGTCCTTCCACGTGCCCGCGGCGCCCGGTACGGCGGCCTGGCCGCCCAGCTCGCCCTCGACGCCGATCTCCCGCGCCACGCGCGTCACCTCGGCGCCGAACGAGGACAGCTGGTCCACCATGGTGTTCACGGTGTTCTTCAGTTCGAGCATCTCGCCCGCGACGTCGACGGTGACCTTCTGCGACAGGTCACCGTTGGCGACCGCCGTGGTCACCTGCGCGATGTCGCGGACCTGGCCCGTCAGGTTGCGGAAGGCGTTGTTCACCGAGTCGGTGAGGTCCTTCCACGTACCGGCGGCGCCCGGCACCTGCGCCTGCCCGCCGAGCTGGCCCTCGGCCCCGACCTCGTTGGCGACCCGGGTGACCTCGTCCGCGAAGGTACGCAGCGTCTCGGTCATCGTGTTGATCGTGTCGGCGAGCTGCGCGACCTCGCCGCGCGCGCTGACCGTGACCTTCTGCGACAGGTCGCCGTTGGCCACCGCCGTGGTGACCTGGGCGATCCCGCGCACCTGCGCGGTGAGGTTGCCGGCCATCAGGTTGACGGAGTCCGTGAGGTCCTTCCAGACCCCCGCGACGCCCGGGACCTGCGCCTGGCCCCCCAGCTCGCCCTCCGTACCGACCTCGCGGGCGACGCGCGTCACCTCGGAGGCGAAGGAGGAGAGCTGGTCCACCATCGTGTTGACGGTGTTCTTCAGCTCCAGCATCTCGCCGGCGACGTGGACGGTCACCTTGCGGGACAGGTCACCCTTGGCGACCGCCGTGGTGACCAGCGCGATGTCCCGCACCTGCGCGGTCAGCCGGGACGCCATCGTGTTGACGGACTCGGTCAGGTCCTTCCAGGACCCGGACATCCCGCGCACCCGCGCCTGCCCGCCGAGCTTGCCCTCCGTACCGACCTCGCTGGCGACCCGCGTCACCTCGTCGGTGAAGGCCGACAGCTGGTCCACCAGCCCGTTGACCGTGCGGCCCACCTTCAGGAACTCACCGCGCAGCGGATGCGCCGAGGTCCCGTCCGTACCGCGTGAGCGCAGGTCCATACGCTGTTCCAGGTCGCCCTCGGACACCGCCGAGAGCACCCGGCCCACCTCGGACACCGGCCGTACGAGATCGTCGACCAGGGCGTTCGAGGCGTCCACGGCCGCGGCCCAGGAGCCCTCGCAGGCACCGGCCTCCAGCCGTTCCGTGAGTTTTCCCTCACGGCCGACGACCCGGCGCACCCGCGCCAGCTCTCCCGTCAGGTGCAGATTGCGGTCCGCCACCTCGTTGTAGACAGCGGCGATCTCCGACAGCACTCCGTCTCCGGAGACCGTCAGCCGCTTACGGAAATTCCCGTCCCGCATCGAGACGAGTGCAGCCAGCAGCCGGTTCAGCGCAGCCGTATCCACCTCAGTCGTCCCGTTGCTCCGGGAACGTCCGCCTTTCGCGCGCGTGCTCGTGCCCCGCGCCGCTGCGCCAGACTCCACCGTGTCCCTCCCGCAGGGTCGACCGTTCTACCCGGGCCTTCTCTTTGAGCTTGCCCAGTGTTTCACCATGGCCCAACCAGGCCATAACAGTTCGGCAGCATCGCATACCGTCCCGAGCACGATCGGGGCGCAATCAGACGTGACCGGCATCCGCACGCGCGGCGAAGGTAAGTAACCTGGCATCCGGCTGTCCACCCGCCCTGGCCGTCCAGCACGGGCAGTGGGCGAGCACACCAGGCTTTCGGAGGGGCGCCGCCATGGTGGGAGAGCAGATCACCGACACACGCATGAGGAGACCAGTGATCACCGCGCGGGCCGCTGCCACGTTCGAGCCGGTCGGCCGCTCGGTCGCCACCGCCCGCGCCTTTGTGCGCGACACCCTCCAGGGCTGGGGCTACGGCGACATCGTCGACGACGCCGTCGTCCTGACCAGCGAACTGGTCACCAACGCCGTCGTCCACGCGGGCACCGCCGCCGACGTACTGTGTCTGCGCACGGACGGCGGCGTGCGCATCGAGGTCGCGGACCGCTATCCGGAGCGGGAGATCCCCCTGCAAAACACCGGCCGCGCGTTCGCCCATCCGGACCGCGAGGGCGGCCGCGGGCTGCTGCTGTGCGGCGCGCTGGCCAGCCGCTGGGGCGTGGAGTACACCGCCTCGCAGAAGCACGTCTGGTTCCAGCTCGACCTGCCCGAGCGCCCCGCCGGCACCCGCTCGGCGGGCCCCGCGCTGCCCGTGGACGCCCTGCCGGTCGCCGACAGCCGGGTCCGCGTCGCCGTCGTCCAGATCGACCGCGGCGGCTGCATCAGCTTCTGGAACGAGGACGCCCGGGACCTCTTCGCGTACGACCCCGAGCAGGTCGTCGGCAAGCCGCTCACCGACTTCGCCGCCTGGCCGCACACCCCCGGCACCGGCACCGGCATCGCCGAGGCGCTCCAGCTCTCCCGCTGGGAGGGCTCGTACGGCATACGGGGCGCCGACGGGCGGGTCGTCCCGGTGTACGCCTCCCACCTGCGCGTCCGCGACGCCGACGGCGAGCCGTACACGGTCTGCCTCCTGGTGCGCGACCACGAGCGCGCCGTCCTCCAGAGCCCGCTGCGCACCCCCGCCCCCGACCAGGCCGCCCAGCCGCCCGAGGGCCGCGGCCCCGCCGACCCGTTCGAGGTCTTCATCGGCTCGCCGGCCCCCGACGACCTGGACGGCCTGCTCCAGCGCACCGTCGAGCGCGCCCGCGACATGCTCGACGGCGACGCCGCGTACCTGCTCCTGGCCACCGACGACGAGACCGAGCTGGAGGTACGGGCCTCCACCGGCCTGCCCTCGGCCCGTCAGCGCTTCGCCCGGGTTCCGGTCGAGGCGGGCTCCGGGCGGTACGGCTCCGCCCGCATGCCGGCCGTCCACGAGGACCTGACGGCCGTCCCGGGCGCCGTACCGCTGCTCTCCGGTACGGGCATGCGCTCCGTCGTCACGGTCCCCCTGAAGGTCGAGGGCCGCCTCACCGGCTCCCTGGGCGTCGCCGCCGAGGCCCCCGGCCGCTACACGAACGAGGAGGCGCTGCGCCTCCAGTTCGCCGCCGACCGCATCGCGCTGGCCGTCGAGCGGGCCCGCCTGACCGAGCTGGAACGGCTGCGCCGCGGCTCCCTCTCCTTCCTCGTCGAGGCCTCCGACCTGCTGGCCGGCACCCTCGACCGGGACCAGACGCTGGCCCTGATGGCCCAGATGACGGTGCCCACCCTCGCCACCTGGTGCGCCGTGTACACCGTCGCCGACCAGGCCTCCGAGCCCGAGCTGTCCTACGTCCTGCACGAGGACGAGGACCGCATCGACGGCCTCAAGTCGCTCCTGATGAAGGTCGACCCGCCGGAGCCGGTGCCCACCCCCGGAGCCCGGCTGTGGAACGCGCCGACCGACGCCGCCCACGACGCGGCCCTGCGCACCTCCCTGCGCAGCCTCGGCCTCGGCAACTCGGCCCGCCCCTCCAAGGGCCCCGGCGCCACCCTGGCGACCGCGTCGGCGGTGGGCGGCGAGACCGTCGTGCTGCCGCTGGTGGCCCGCAATCGCGTCATCGGCATGCTCACGCTCGGCAAGCCCAGTGAGGAACACTTCCGCCAGGAGATCCTGGAGCTCGCCGAGGACCTCTCCAGGAGGGCCGCGCTCGCGCTGGACAACGCGCGCCTGTACTCGGAGCGCACGGCCATCAGCCAGTCCCTCCAGCGCAGCCTGCTGCCTCCGGAGCTGCCCGAGGTCCCGGGCGTCGAGGTCGAGGTCATCTACCGCGCGGCCGGCGAGGGCAACGAGGTCGGCGGCGACTTCTACGACCTGTTCCCCATCCGCGACGGCGCGTACGGCTTCGCCATCGGCGACGTCTGCGGTACGGGCCCGGAGGCCGCCGCGGTCACCGGCCTGGCCCGGCACGCGCTGCGGCTGCTCGCCCGGGAGGGCTTCGGCGGCCCCGCCGTCCTGGAGCGGCTGAACGCCGCGATCCTCGACGAGGGCGCCCGCAGCCGCTTCCTGACGCTGCTCTACGGCGAGCTGTGGCCGCAGCGCGACGGCAGCGCCGTGCTGAAGGTCGTCTGCGCCGGCCATCCGCTGCCGCTGCGGCTGCGCCAGGACGGCACGGTCGAGCCCGCCGCCGAGCCGCAGCCCCTGCTGGGCGTCATGGAGGATCTGGAGCTGTACGAACAGACCGTCACCCTCGATCCGGGCGACGTCCTGCTGTGCGTCACCGACGGCGTCACCGAGCGCCGCGAGGGCACTCGCATGCTGGGCGACGACGGCCTCACGGACGTACTGACGACGTGTACGGGCCTGACGGCCGGCGCCGTGGCCGCGCGCATCCTGCGGGCGGTGGAGCGCTTCGCCGCCGAACCGGCCTCCGACGACATGGCCATTCTCGCCATGCGTGTCCCCGAGGTCGCGCTCAACGCGTGACCCGGGGGCCAGCCCCGGCCTTCCTGTAGGCACCGGCCCTTGCGCACGAAAAAGGCCCCCGCCACATGGCGGGGGCCTTTTCTCGGAGCCCCAATACGGAATCGAACCGTAGACCTTCTCCTTACCATGGAGACGCTCTGCCGACTGAGCTATTGGGGCGCGGCAACGAAGAAAACTCTACCCGAACTCGTCCGATAAACCGAATCGCGCACCGCATCCCCCGGAAAGCGCAGCGCACTCCGCCGCAAAAGGGATGTTCAACCCGCCGGCTGCAGCAGACCGCCGAGCGCGTTGCAGGCGCCGGCCATCTTGTGCAGTTCGCGCCGCGACAGGTCGCTGCGGACCGGCAGCGCGAGCGTCTCGTCGACGGCCCGCTCCGTCTGCGGCAGGAAGACATCCCTCCGCAGCCCCGGCGTGCGGTACACGGGCGCCTGTACGGGCACGTGGCAGGCGACGCCCCGGGAGCGCAGGGCCCGCGCGAAGGCGTCCCGGTCCGGACGGCCGTTCCCCGGGACGCGGACGACGTACTGCTCGTAGGTGTGGCCCGCTACGGCGGCCGGCGTCACCACGCCGGTCAGCCGGCCGTTCAGGTAGGCCGCACGGTCCTGCCTGCGCCGCACACCGTCCTGGTCGGCCCGGTCGGCTCCGGGTTCGTGGGCGGCGACGACCAGCAGTCCGTACCGCCGCCCGGTCTCCCGTATCCAGCCCATGTCCGCGGGCCGGCCGAAGCGGTGTACGGCGACGACGGCCGCCGTGCGCGGGGTGACCGCGTCGGCCACCGCGGCCGGGTCGAGGCAGAGACTGTCCGCGTCCACGTCGGCGAAGACCGGCAGCGCGCCCAGCTCCACGACGGCCTCGGCGACCTCGGGGTTGCCGTACGCCGGCACCACCACCTCGTCGCCTGCGCGGACACCGGCCGACCTGAGCGTTCCCACTGTCCCCATGCCAGGGAGCCTGACCACTTGAAGTGAACATGAAGTAACGCGCAGCAGGGCACCACGAAAACAAAAAAGCTCCGGTCCCTGAACCACAAGGTTCAGGGACCGGAGCTGAAAAATTGTTCGGCGGCGTCCTACTCTCCCACAGAGTCCCCTCTGCAG
>NZ_JBFAUH010000024.1:0-172398 GCF_040679095.1 Streptomyces sp. NPDC052496 | reverse complement strand
CCGCGCGGCCGGGCGCCCCGGGCCGGGCGTCAGAGCGGCGGTGCCTCCGGGCCCGGGCCGGGGGCCGGGCCGCGGCCGGAGAGGACCTCGCCGTAGGCCTGCATCAGGTCGGGCAGGCGCAGGGTGGCCAGATCGTCGCGGGACGGTGTGCCGGACCAGGTGGACAGCCGCAGGTCGCGGTAGGCGCAGCTCTTCTCGTACAGGGTGCGCAGGAACCGGCCGTTGCCCAGTTCGTCGATCCAGCCCTGCTCGACGACGTGCGCGCTGATGCTGCGCAGCTCCTCCAGCGACTCCTCGTCCCAGTGGTCGCCGTTCTCGGCGGCCAGCACCTCCCCGATGGCGGTCAGTTCCGGCGGCCGGTAGCTGGGGAAGTCGACGCGCGAGGTGAAACGCGAGGACAGGCCGGGGTTGGCGGCCAGCAGGCGGTCCATGCCCTCCGGATAGCCGGCGAGGATGACGACGAGGCGGTCGCGGTTGTCCTCGGCGCGCTTGAGGAGGACCTGGAGGGCTTCGTCGCCGTACGCGTCGCCCTTGCTGTACGCGGAGTTCGACAGGCTGTACGCCTCGTCCACGAACAGCACCCCGCCCAGCGCCGAGTCGATCAGCTCGTTCGCCTTCACGGCGGTCTGCCCCAGGAACTCGCCGACCAGGTCCGCCCGTTGTGCTTCCACGAGGTGGTCGCCGCCGAGCAGGCCGAGTGCGTAGAACACCCGGCCGAGTATCCGGGCCACGGTCGTCTTGCCGGTGCCGGAGGGGCCGGAGAAGACGAAGTGTCGTTTCGGCGGCTGCACCGGCAGTCCCTGGCCCGCGCGCAGCCGCGCCATCCGCAACTGCGCCGACAGCGCCCGTACCTGACGCTTGACCGGCTCCAGGCCGACCATCCGCTCCAGCTCGGCGAGCGCCTTCTCCAGCAGCACCGGGTCGGACGGGCCGGCGGGCAGCTGGTCGGCGCCGCGCGGACCGCCGGGTGCGGCCTTCTCCCGTACGGCCGGCCCGGCGTCCCTTGGCGAACCGCCCGCCAGGTCGCTGTCCGGGCCCTCCGGCTCGGTCGTGGCCAGCAGCTCCCGGCCGTCCACCGGGTCGAGCGGGGAGAGCGGGTCGAGATCGCCGCCCGCCTCCTGGCCGAAGGCGGCGGTGACGGCCGCGAGGTCCGTGCCCTCCTCCAGGCCGTCCCCCTCGGCGATGGCCGCGAGCCGCGCCGAGGTGTCCATGAACGCCGGGTCGACGCGGTGCACCGAGCGGTACAGCGGCAGCGCGGCGGCGCTGCGGCCGGTGCCCTCGTGGGCGCGGGCGAGCCAGTACCGCAGCTCCTTGCGCTGCGGCTGCTCGCTGCGGCAGCGCATCAGGGCGGCCGACAGCAGCGGCTCGGCCTGCCCGTACATCTCCTGGCGTACTCGCGCCATGCCGCCGAACAGACCCGCCTCGATGCCGAGCAGCGGGTCGTCCAGGAGCGGTTCGGTGTGCCGTACCAGCTGGTCCCAGTCCTTGACGAGATAGGCCCGGCAGGCGTGCAGGAAGCGCACCTGCGGATCGGTGTCCACCGGCGGGCAGCCGGCCAGCGCCTGGTCCAGCTCGGCCACATGGCGGCCGTCGAGCCAGTGCGAGGCGTACGCCAGCAGCAGGTCGCGGCCGGTCTCCAGCACCGGCTGCACCCACCAGCCCAGCCAGTACCAGGAATTGAGTGTGCGTCGGTGCCGGGCCCGCTGTTCCCCGAAGCGGTCGCGGTGCCGGTGCATGTGCAGCAGCGCGGTCGAGGTGTCCGCACGCAGCGCGTGCAGGCCGAGCCAGCCGTCGGCCATCGTCGGGTCCATCCGCACTGCGGCCCGGAACTCCTCCTCGGCCTGCGGATAGGCGCCTACCGTGTAGGCGTCCACCGCGCGCAGCCAGGCGAGTTCGGCCGGGGCGTGTGTGCCCTGAGTGCCGAGATCCATCACGTCCCCCACAAAACGTCCCCCGTGGTGTGCCGCCGGGCGAGTGCCAGGCCGCAGCGTGTTCGTTCGAACCGCCCTGCCCGGTGCGCCAGTTGCCGGCCGCTCCGGGCACTTCGCAATGCGTCCTTCGGTGGCACGGACTCGCATCGTACCCGCGGTATCGGCGCAGGCCGAAGAGGGCGGTACGGGGGAAGACGAGGCTCCGCGGCGCGAAGGGAGCGGTGACATAGGGTGAGGGGGCCGACGGTGCGCGGCGCGCGCCGAGCGCCCGGGCACAGAACGAAGCCCCCGATCACGGGGGAACAACCGGGGGCTTCGCGTCTGCGGGCGGTCCGTCAGAACCGCACATTGAGAACGTAAGTCCTGTACGCCCCCCAGGTCAAGCCGAGTTGAGGCAGTCGGCGGTACGCACAGGGCGACGATCTGCGTACCGCCTGTGGTCCGTCACGTACGGTGATGGTTCAGGGGGTACCGCACGCCTCAGAAGGCCCCGGCAGCACCTCGTACCCCTCGGCGCACGCCCGTACCAGCAGACCGGCGTGCGGACGTGAGGGGTCCGCCGCGAAATGGGCGCGCTCCGCCGGGATCCAGTCATCCCAGAACGCGGCCTGGGCCGGGCCGTCCCGCAGCCGCCCCCGTTCCCAGGAGTGACCAGCCGTCAGGTCCATCCACAACAAGCACGCCAGATACGGGCGCAGGGCGCGGCGGCCCGCGCCGACGCCCTCCACGACGACGGCGTGCGCCGGTGCCAGCTCCCGGCGCGCGGTGAACTCCCTGCGCTCCCAGTCGTACACCCCGTAGCGCGCGTGCTCCCCCCGGGACAGCGGCTCCAGGACCTCGGTACGGAACCGCGCCGTCCAGTCGAACAGTTCATCGTGTGTCGCGATGTCGTCCAGGCGGACGACCGGGGCCCCGCCGAGCGCGGCGGCCAGGTGCCGCGCGAAGGTGCTCTTGCCGGACCCGGCGTGCCCGTCCACCGCGATCAGCCGGACGGGTCCGCAGGACGGGGGCAGTGCGCGCAGCCGGGCGGCGAGGCCGGACGGGACCGGCTGGGTCGGCTCTTGACGCACGCTGCTGCCTGTCTGCTGTGTCTGGGGTGACTGCGGTGTCGGGGGTGGCTGGATATCTGTGGTGACTGCGGTGTCTGTGACGGGTGGGACGCGGCCAGGTTACCGGTACGCGGGACGCGGCCCGCGGGCCCCGGCTGCCGCAAATAGCTGATCCCGGCGGCGACGCGCGACGAACGGCTGGCCGAAGGGCGTATGCGGGGGAATAGTTGAGCTCCACCGTTCTCCTGGCTCAATCCATCGCATCCGACTGGGGGACTCCACCATGAGCAGACCCACGCCCCGGCGTACCGTCCTGGCCGCCGCCCTCGCCGTCGCGGCGGGCGCGGCCACCCCCCTGGCGCACGCCGCCTCCCCATCCGCACCGTCCGCCGCACCGAAGGCGAAGCGTCTCGTGGACTACCGAGCCTGGCACACCGCAGCCGACTGGAACCAGGGCGTCGCGAACGGCACCCGCGTGGCCGGCGGAAACCGCCCGGGCGTGGTGATCGACCGCCCGGCCGGCACCGCCGATTACCGTGATCCGCACACCGGCACCACCGCCGCCTGGGAGTACGCCGTCTGGACGTCCCCGGCCCGCACGCTCAAGGTCCCGGCCACCGAAGCCGTCGTCTCCTGGAACGCCCAGACGCCCGCCGGCACCTGGATCACCGTCGAGCTGCGCGGCACGTACGGCGACGGCGTACGGACGCCCTGGTACGTGATGGGCCGCTGGGCCGCCGGGGACGGCGACATCCGCCGTACCTCCGTCGACGGCCAGAAGGACGGCCGGAGCAGCATCTCCACCGACACCTTCGCGATCGACGCCCCGGCGAGCGGCCTGCGGCTGGTCTCGTACGAGCTGCGCGTCACGCTGCACCGCAAGCCCGGCACCACCCTGAGCCCCACGGTGTGGCGCCTGGGCCTGATGGGCTCCGACATCCCGGACCGCTTCGACGTGCCGGCCTCCGCGCCGGGCGTCGCGACCGGCCGGGAGCTGGTCGTGCCGCGGTACTCCCAGGAGATCCACAAGGGGCAGTACCCGGAGTACGACAACGGGGGCGAGGCGTGGTGCAGCCCCACCTCCTCCCAGATGATCATCGAGTACTGGGGCCGCAGACCCACCGCCGCCGACCTGGCCTGGGTGAACCCCGCCTACGCCGACCCCCAGGTCTGCCACGCCGCCCGCCACACCTACGACTACCAGTACGAGGGCTGCGGCAACTGGCCGTTCAACACCGCCTACGCGGCCACCTACCGGGACATGGAGGCCGCCGTCACCCGGCTGCGCACCCTCTCCGACGCCGAGACCCTCGTCCGGGCGGGCATCCCGGTGATCACCTCGCAGTCCTTCCTGGCCTCCGAGCTGACCGGCGCGGGCTACGGCACGGCCGGCCACCTGATGACCGTCATCGGCTTCACCAAGGCCGGCGACGTCGTCGCCAACGACCCCAACTCGCCGTCGAACGCCGCGGTCCGCCGCGTCTACAAGCGCCGCCAGTTCGAGAACATTTGGCTTCGGACCAAGCGCAAGAACGCCGAAGGCAAGGTCGTCAGCGGCACCGGCGGCATCTGCTACGTGTACTTCCCCACCGAGGTCACCCCGGCCCAGCGCCACGCCCTGGCCACGGTCGGCATCTGCTGAACCCGTTGCTCCGCCTCCCGCCCGGCTCCCGGAGGTGCGGTGCCCGCGGGCGGGCGGCGGGTCAGCCGGCCAGGTCCAGGGCGGGGCGCAGGCCGTCGGGGCGTTCGGTGACCGGCAGGTGGTCCACGGGCAGGTAGCCGCAGCCCAGTGCCGTCGCGCCGCCGTCGGCCGTCCGGTCGTCGCCCACCATCAGGACGTCCTCGGGGGCCAGTCCCAGCTCCGCGCACGCGATCTCGAACAGCCTCGGGTCCGGCTTCTGCATACCGTGCTCGTACGACAGGACGCAGCTCTCCACGAAGGCGTCGAGACCGTGTGCGCGGAGCACCGGACGCAGGTCCCAGCCGATGTTGCTGACCACGCCGGTGCGGATGCCGCGCCGCCGCAGTTCGCCCAGGACCTCGGCGGCGTCCGGGTACGGCGTCCACGCGGCAGGCGTCATGTGCCGGTCGTACAGCGCGTCGTACAGCGCCTCGTCGGGCAGCGGCACCTGCCGGGCCAGCCCGGTGTACAGCTCGCGGTGCCGGCCGGCGCTGCGGTCCCGGGCCTCCCAGAGCGCGGCCAGCTCCGGAGGCAGGCTCTCCGGCGAGGAACCGCCGGGCAGCGCCCCGGCGCGGCTCAGCTCCGCCGCGAGACGGCCGGCCTCCGCCGCCGCGAGGTCCGTCCCCGTCTCGGCCAGCGCCGCCCGCAGCCAGCTCTCCGGCGATTCGATGCGCAGCAGCGTCCCGGAGAAGTCGAAGAGCACACCCTTGATCGTCATGAGGCCATCCTGGCGTGTCCGGTGGCCCGCCGTCATCGCCGCGTCCCGTACCGGCGGGCGTACCCGGCCGCCGCGGCCGCCACCAGGGCCGCGCCCAGCAGCCACCCCCCGGCCACGTCCGTGGCCCAGTGGACCCCCAGGTAGACGCGGGTGAGGCCGACGCCCGCCACGGACACGGTGACCAGCGCGGCGGCGGCCCACCGCCACCGCCGGTGCGCCCCGTACAGCCGCAGCAGCCACAGCGCCAGTCCGCCCGCCACCGCCGCCGTCATCGCATGCCCGGAGGGGAAGGCGGCGTAGTGCGCGGAGTCGACGGGGTCCGGCCACTCCGGGCGCGGGCGGCCCACGAGCACCTTCAGCACCTGCTGCAACGCCGTTCCCGCTGCCGCCGTGACCGCCACCCAGCAGCCGACCACCCACTGCCCGCGGCGCACGAGCAGGACGACCGTCACGGCCAGCAGGGCACGCAGGGTCCACGGATCCCACACCCAGTCGGAGAAGACCTTGTTGACCGAGGTCAGCCCGGGAGCGGTGACGGCCGTGCGGTGCAGGGACGTGGCGATGGTCCGGTCGAAGGCGAGGACCGGGGCCCAGTGGGCGGCCACCAGAGCGAGAAGGACGAGGAAGGGGAGGAACAGGAGGAGAGCGAGGCGGAGGGGGCGGCGCGGCGAAGAGGGCGGTGCAAGGGGAGCGGTGGGTGCGGGGAGCATGGGGGCATCTTCGCGGAGGTGTGCGGGGCGGGGCCAGGGAGCCCTCGTACGGGGAGGGGCGTACGGGGGTGCGTTCGCACGTCAGCGCGTGTTCGGCCGTGTACGCCCGTCCTCCGCACGCCCGCGCGCACGGCTCCACGCGCCCGTACGTCCTCGGTACGCCGCCTGCCGGCGCACCGCCCCTCAGTACGTCAGCGCGCTCAGCCCCGGCACGAACGTCACCAGCAGCGGGACCGCCGGGACGAGCGCCGCGACCGCCGTCATCCGCAGCCGGCGGCCGGGCGTGAAGCGCGGCGCCGGGGCCAGCAGCCGGTGCACCCGGTGCGGAACCTGCGCGCCCTGGTCGGGGCACGGGCCGAACACCCCGCGGTCCTCGTTGAGTTCGACCAGGGCCAGGGCGATCGTCAGCCGGCCGAAGCGGCGCGAGGCCACGTCGTCGGCGGCCAGTTCGACCAGCCGGTGCACCTGGTCGCGGAACGCGGCGAAGACCGGGACCTGCGGGAAGCCGGCCGCGAGCGCCGAGGCGCAGTACAGCAGCACGTCGTGGCGGGCCCGCGCGTGCCCCTGCTCATGGGCGATCAGCGCGTCGAGCTGACGGCCCTTCAGGCGGCGCAACGCCGCGGTGGTCACGACGAGTTGAGGCGTGGCCCCGTGCAGCCACCAGGCCTCGGGGCGGTCGCCTTCGAGCACCACGAGCCGGTCACCGGACGGCTCCTCGCCGGGCAGCAGCGGGGAGCGGCGCAGCAGATCCGTACGCCGCTGCCGCCGCCGGGCGCGGGCGCCGCGCACCTCACGGGTGAGCATGACAGCCGTCCACGCGCCCCCGCACGCCAGCACCGCGGCCAGCACGCCGGACCAGGGGCCGTACTCCTTGAGCGCGTACGCCTCGACGACGACGCGCGGCGCATGGCCGAAGAGGTGGCTGCGCACGGCTTCCCACGCGGCGGCACCGAAGAGCGACATCGCCAGGACGCAGCACAGCAGGACGGCGGCGACCACGCACTGCCACACCCACAGGGCGAGCACCGGTTCGCGGTCGGGCCATTCGGCGCGGGCCATCAGGCGCGGCGCCGTCGCCGCAGCCAGCGCGCCGAGCACCATCAGCGCGAGAGGGACCATCATGGACGTCAGCCTATGAGCGCGCGGCTACCACGGGGTACGAACCGCGGCGGAAGTGACGTATACCACGGACATCAAAAGCAGCCGTACCGCGGGTCACAGGGTCAGCAGCATCGCGAACATGCCGATGCCCATCGCCACCCGGCACGCTCCCACCACCTCCGGCCAGGCGGCCCGTACCGGGACCGGCGCCCCGCCGTCCGCGCCGGGAACGGCCGCCAGCCGCACACCGGCGGCGACGACGTACACGGCGTAGTACGCCAGCAGCAGCGCCGTGAAGACCGGCAGGCCGCCCGGGTCCGCCGTCCCCAGCTGCGCCATGGACACCGCGTGCGCCGCGTGCGTGCCGCCGCCCGGCCCGCCGCCGGGGCGGGGCACCATCGCGAGGGACATGTAGACCATCGCCGCCGCGCCCACCGCGTGGTGCGGGTGCCGCCGCAGCAGCGCCCACAGGCCCGCGGCGCCGAAGACGGCCGCGAACACCCAGGGCGTCCAGGACGGCTGCGCCACGGCCGGGGCGGGCACCGCCATCGCCGCCATGCCCAGCCCCATCAGCGCCTCACCGCGCGCTTCGTGCCGCTGCGCGGCCGTACCGCGCCGCACGCTGGACAGACAGTACGCGCCCGCCCCGGCACACAGCAGTACCAGCAGCCAGCCGACCCATGGCGGTCCGTGCACGGCGTCCTCCCCGAGAGCCCGTACGGCGGTCGCACGCGGGCGATGCGCGCGGCGCGGCGCCGTGCGGCCCGGTACAGCGGCATCGTGCCCCGCCGGGGGGCCGCGGACGCCCCACGGAAACCCGGCACCGGGAGCGCACGGGCGCAAACGGGGAGCATGTGCGCCGCGCCCGGCCGCACGGGGCGGTCCGGGTGCGGGGCACCGGGAGGGCGGTCAGATGCCGGGGCGGTACCGCAGCGGGTGGTCCGCCGGGACCTCGGTCAGCACGATGCGGTGGCCGTCCGGGTCCGCGATCCACATCTCGATCAGGCCCCACGGCTCCTTCACCGGCGGCCGCAGGATCTCCACCCCGCGGGCCGCCAGTTCCTCGTGGGCGGCGGCCGCGTCGGCCACCTGGAGCCACAGCTGGAGCGTGGCCGTAGGGGGCTCGGGGGAGCGGCCGGAGACCTCCAGGAAGCCGCCGCCGAGGAAGTAGACCGTCCCGCGCTCCGGGCCCGTACCGAATTCGCGGTAGACCTCCAGGCCCAGCGCGCTGCCGTAGAACTCCCGCGACCGCTCGGGGTCGGACGGCCGCACCAGCACCCTGCTGCTCAGTACATGCACCATGCTGCGGACCTTACGCCTCCACCGTCCGGGCGCTCTTGTTAGCCTCCGGTACGGCCGTACCGCGCGGCGCCCCGGCGCCCGCGCCCGTACGCCGCGCGCCGCATGCCACCGAGAGGACTCCCGCCCATGACGACCGCCGAGCTGACCTACAGGACCGCCACCGAGGCCGACATCCCGGCGGTCGTCGAGCTGATCGAGTCCGCCTACCGGGGCGACGCGAGCCGGGCCGGCTGGACGACCGAGGCGGACCTGCTGGAGGGGCAGCGCACCGACCCGGAGGGCGTCGCGGCCGTCGTACGGGACGCGGACAGCCGGCTGCTGCTCGCCGAGAGCGCGGGCGAGGTCGTCGCCTGCTGCCAGCTCGAACACCGCGGCGACCACGTGTACTTCGGGATGTTCGCGGTCCGGCCGGCCCTCCAGGGCGGCGGCTTCGGCAAGGTCGTCATGGCCGAGGCGGAGCGCACCGCCCGCGCCGAGTGGGACGCGGACGAGATGCGGATGACGGTCATCCGGCAGCGGGACGACCTGATCGCCTGGTACGAGCGGCGCGGCTACCGGCGCACCGGGAAGATGTTCCCGTTCCCGTACGGCGACGAGCGGTTCGGCATTCCGCAGCGCGCCGACCTGGAGTTCGAACTGCTGGTCAAGGCGCTCGGGTAGGGCGCCGGGCGGCCCGCCCTCGGCACCCCACCCGTGGCAACCCCACCCTGCTCCGCGCCGAGCGGCCTCAGGCCGCCTGGCCCGCTCAACCCGCTCAGGCCGTGAACCGCACCGCCCGCCGGATCTCGGGGAAGTCGGTCACCACGCCGTCCAGCCCCAGCCCGCGGCTGAGCCGGAGCTGGTCGTGGGTGTTGACGGTCCAGCCGAGCACCCGCAGCCCCGCGCTGTGCGCCCGTTCGACCAGTTCCAGGGTGAGCCGGCGGATGTCCAGGGAGAGCGCCGTGGCACCCACGGCCCGTGCGCGGTCCACCACCTCGACGCCGTACTCCTCGGCGACCAGCGCGGTCCGTACGCCGGGCAGCAGCCGGGAGACCGTCGCCAGCGCCTCGTCGTGGAAGGAGATCACCTCGACCCGGGCGGTCAGGTCCCGGGCACGCAGCACCTCGGCGAGCGCCCGGGCGGCGGCCGCGTCCTTGATCTCGGCCTGGAGGGGCGTCCGCACCGCGTCCACGACCTCCTCGAACACCGGCACCCGTTCGCCGTCGCCGGCGTCCAGTTCGCGCAGCTCGGCGAGGGTGCGGTCGGTGATCGGCCCCGTCCCGTCGGTCGTGCGGTCCACGTCCGCGTCGTGCATGACCACGAGCGCGCCGTCCTTGCTCAGGTGCAGGTCCAGCTCGATGACGTCGAGACCTTCGCGTTCGGCGCGGACGAACGAGCGCAGGGTGTTCTCCGGCTCGACGCCCATCATCCCGCGGTGTCCGATGGTGAGAAAGGACAAGGCTGCCTCGTTTCTGTCGGGGGTGCCGGCAGACCGGTACCGGCCGTGGGCCCCGGCTGCCGGACCTGTGCCGAGCGCGGGCCCACCGGCTGCTCTCTCGAAACGGCGCACAGCCTAACGGGCGCCCGGAGCGGCGGAACCGATGTCGGACAGCGCCCCGACGTGGCCGGAACGGGGGGTTGTCAGGTCCGCGGCCGCCCCGCCGGGGCCGGTGATTCCGGGGCGCCACCGGGGCTCGGGGCGCCCGGCTCGCCGGTGCCGGGCGTGCGCCGGGGTGCTGCGCCCCCTCCGTCCGCGGCTCCGGCCCGGAATGCGGCTCACCCGTGCGTGGGCGAGTCCTTCGAACGCTGACGTGGCGGGCCGGCGGGCCGCTGCGCGGCGGCCGCGGCGGCGGGCTCTGGTGGCAGGAACCGGTCAAGGGTGGCGTGCGGGCGCCGGGGCGTGATGGTGGCGCCGCGCGGGGGGCGAGTGGTCACGAGGCCCAGTTGGCGGGCCCTGCTGCCGGGTGCGCGCAGCGGGCCGTACGGGGCGGCGGCGTACGGGAGCGGCGCGGCGGGCGGACGGGAATCGGCCGGAACCACCCGCCCGCGGGCGGCTGTCTGCCGCTACCGGGCGTCCGTCGGCCGCCGTGCGCCGTATGAGGCGACCATTCCGGGGTACGTACTGGAGGATGCGCGGCAGGCGCACCCCTGCCGGGCAGAAACTTCCGCCTCCTGTTCGGTTGACAGGAAAAAAGTTGGTGACCATGGGGGTTCGGCGGAAGAATTTTGCTTGCGGCTCTTGAGGTGGCGAAGGTCCCCTGGATACCGTGTCCGCACAACAGGATCTCCTGCCGGAGGGTAGTCATGACGGAAATTCTTTCGCCTGTGGGTGCCCCCGGGGGCATCGGGACAGCAGAGCGTGTGGTCGCGCACCCGGCCTGGCCGGTGCTCAAGGACGCCATCGAGACCATCCGCCCGTGGCAGTCCAAGGACGGCTCGATCGACCTCGGCGCCGAGGGCGCGCCCGCCGCCGGCACCGTCCGGCGCGAGGTCGAGCGCGCCATATCGGCCATCGAGGAGCTGGCGCCGCTGCTCCCGCACGACGCCGCCTACCACCGGGCGCTCGTCGCCGACCTGCGCCGCTGGGCCGACGGCGGCTTCGCCGTACCCGACTTCCTCGACTCGCTGCTGGCCTTCCAGCCCGCGCGGCAGCGCCTCGACGGCCTCCAGCACCTGGTCGTCTTCCCCATGTACACACAGAACGGCAACCCGGACCGCAACTTCGAGGCGGTCGTGCTGCGCATGGTCTGGCCCGAGTGGCTGGCGGAGCTGGAGCGCACCCGCTACGACAACCCGCTGTTCTGCGGTATCACCTTCGAGGACTTCACCGCCGGGTACGACACCAACTCGGCCGTCCTGTTCCCGGAGACCATCGCCGTGCGCGAGGCGCCCGAGCGCTTCACCTGGGGCGGCATCTTCTGCGACCGGGAGGCCGCCCGCTTCCGCCGGGTCAGCGAGGCCGCCGTCGAGACGCTGGGCGTCCGGCTGCCCGACGACATCCGCGACATGCTCGCCGACCAGGACCGCTGCCAAGAGGCGTTCGTGCTCTGGGACATGGTCCACGACCGCACCCACAGCCACGGCGACCTGCCGTTCGACCCCTTCATGATCAAGCAGCGGCAGCCGTTCTGGATGTACGGCCTGGAGGAGCTGCGCTGCGACCTGACCGCTTTCAAGGAGGCCGTCGAGCTGGAGAAGGAGGGTTACCGGCAGGCCCGCGACGTGCAGTACGCGGTGATCTTCGACCGGATGTTCCGCTTCCCGGTCACCGGTGACCGGGTGCGCAACTACGACGGCCTCGGCGGCCAGCTGCTCTTCGCATACCTGCACAAGCACGACGTCGTACGCTGGACGGACAACACCCTCCACATCGACTGGGAGCGCGCCCCGCAGGTCACCAACCAGCTGTGCGGTGAGATCGAGAAGCTCTACCGGGACGGCATCGACCGCCCCAAGCTGGTCCACTGGTTCGCCGCGTACGACCTCGTCTCGACCTACCTCGCCCCGCACCCCGGCTCCGTCTGGGCCAAGGGCCCCGACGCCCTCGATCTCGACAAGCCGCCGCGCAAGCTGGTCGACGACGTCCTGCCGGACGAGTTTCCGCTCAGCATGTTCTACGAGGCCCTCGCCAAGAAACTGCGCGGCGTGATTGCCTCCACCAAGGGCATCACGGCCGGCAGCGACGTCCTGGCGGCGGTGTGAGCGCCGGCGGCGCACCGGACAGGCCGGAGCACGAGGAGACGAGGAACATGAGTACTGCGACGAACGGCCAGGGACCACTGGAAGGCGCGGTCATCGCGGTCGCCGGGGCGGCCGGCCCCGCCGGACGGGCCACGCTGCTGCGGCTCGCCGAGGCGGGCGCCACCGTGGTCGGTGCCGACGCGGACGCCGCGCGGCTGGCGGAGGCCGTGGACGCCGCGCGGTACGCGCACGGCGGCGCCACCGTCACCGGCGACACCGTGGACCTGCTGGACCTGGACGCGACCCGCGCCTGGGCGGACCGTACGGAGAAGGAGTTCGGCCGGATCGACGGCCTGGTGCACCTGGTCGGCGGCTGGCGCGGCTCCGCCTCCTTCGCGGAGACCGACCTCGCCGACTGGGACCTCCTGGAGAAGCTGCTCATCCGTACGGTCCAGCACACCTCGCTCGCCTTCCAGGGCCCGCTGGAGCGGTCCGGCAAGGGCCGGTTCCTGCTGGTCAGCGCGGCGGGCGCGAGCAAGCCGACGGCCGGGAACGCCGCGTACGCCGCGTCCAAGGCGGCCGCCGAGGCGTGGACGCTCGCCCTCGGCGACGCCTTCCGCAAGGCCGGGGGCGAGGACGGACCGAAGGCGGCGGCTGCGATCCTGGTGGTCAAGGCGCTCGTCAACGATCAGATGCGCGCCGAGCGCCCGCATGCCAAGTTCGCGGGCTTCACGGACGTCAAGGACCTGGCCCAGGCCGTCAGCGGCGTCTGGGAGCGGCCCGCCCAGGAAGTGAATGGACAGCGTCTGTGGCTGACCCCCGAAGCGTGACCGAACGGCAGACCGACGCCAAGCGGCGCCACGACCCGGCGGTGCGCGGCTTCGCCAGTGACAATTACGCGGGTGCCCATCCGGAGGTGCTGGCGGCCCTCGCCCTCGCCAACGGCGGCCACCAGGTCGCCTACGGCGAGGACGAGTACACCGAGCACCTCCAGCGGACCATCCGCAGCCACTTCGGGCAGACCGCCGAGGCGTTCCCGGTCTTCAACGGCACCGGCGCCAACGTCGTCGCCCTCCAGGCGATCACCGACCGCTGGGGCGCGGTGATCTGCGCCGAGAGCGCGCACATCCACGTCGACGAGTGCGGCGCCCCCGAGCGCGTCGGCGGGCTGAAGCTGCTGACCGTACCGACCGAGGACGGCAAGCTCACCCCGGAGCTGATCGACCGCCAGGCGTACGGCTGGGACGACGAGCACCGCGCCATGCCGCAGGTCGTCTCGATCACCCAGAACACCGAGCTGGGCACGGTCTACACCCCCGACGAGGTGCGGGCCATCTGCGAGCACGCGCACGAGCGCAACATGCTGGTGCACCTGGACGGCTCGCGGATCGCCAACGCCGCGGCGTCGCTGGACGTCCCGATGCGGACGTTCACCAACGCGGTCGGGGTGGACGTGCTGTCCCTGGGCGGCACGAAGAACGGGGCGCTGTTCGGCGAGGCCGTGGTGGTGATCAACCCGGACGCGGTGCGGGCGATGAAGCACCTCCGCAAGATGTCCATGCAGCTCGCCTCCAAGATGCGCTTCATATCCGTGCAGTTGGAGGCGCTGCTCGCCCGCGACCTGTGGCTGCGCAACGCCCGGCACGCCAACGGCATGGCCCAGCGGCTCGCCGCCGGCGTCCGCGCGGTCGACGGCGTGGAGATCCTCTACCCCGTCCAGGCCAACGCCGTCTTCGCGCGGCTGCCGAACGACGTCACCGAGCGGCTGCAGAAGCGCTACCGCTTCTACTTCTGGGACGAGGCGGCGGGCGACGTGCGCTGGATGTGCTCCTTCGACACGACGGAGGAGGACGTGGACGGCCTGGTGGCCGCTCTGCGTGAGGAGATGGGCCGCTGACCCGGGGCACCACCCCGTACTGAATACCTATGCGCCCGACCGGAAATGCATTGGCTTCCGGTCGGGCGCTCGGTTATGTTCATGCGCCATGGAGCTGATCCCGTACGAGCCCGAGATCTCCGCCTATCTGGCCGCCGACGCGGTGATCGACCACGAGCACGCCGTCGTACGCGACACCGCGCGGCGCCTGCGGGCCGCCGCGCCGGACGCATACGCATACGCCAAGGCGGCGTTCGAACACGTCCGCGACACGGTCCCGCACAGCGCGGACGCCGGGGATCCACGGGTCACCTGGCGCGCTTCCGACGTCCTGGAGCAGCGCACCGGCATCTGCTTCGCCAAAGCGCACGCCCTGGCCGCCCTGCTGCGCGCCGAGGGCATCCCGGCCGCGCTCTGCTACCAGAAGCTGGACACCGTGCACGGCCTGATCGCGCTCAAGCTGCCGGGGGAGCGCTGGGCGCGGCAGGACCCGCGCGGCAACAAGCCCGGCGTCGACGCGCAGTTCCGCCTCGACCGGGAGCAGCTGGCCTGGCCCGTCCGCCCGGAACTCGACGAGGCGGACTACCCGCTGCTGTTCGCCGCACCGCATCCGGCCGTGCTCCGCTGCCTCCAGGAGGTCGCCGACCGGCCTCGCCTGTGGCAGCTGCTGCCCACCGCCCTGGAGATGCCCGAAGCGCGCCGGTCGTGATCCTCGCCTCTCAGGCCGTCGCCCTGGGGGCCGGTGCCGTGCCGCCGAGGTGCGCGGGCACCCACCAGGTGTCCTCCGGGCCCTTGGGGCGGACCGGGTACGCGCGCTGCGCGGCCTCCAGCAGGTCCTGGACGCGGGAGCGCAGCCGGTCGGTGATCTTCTCGGTGTGCTCGTCCGGCGACGCTTCGACCGGCTCGCCGACCCGGATGGTGATGGGGAAGTGGTTGCGGCCCAGGTCCCGCTTGTGTCCCTTGGTCCACAGCCGCTGGGTGCCCCACAGCGCCATCGGCAGCAGCGGCACCCCCGCCTCCTGTGCCAGCCGGGCCGCGCCCGACTTGAAGGTCTTCAGCGTGAAGGACTCCGAGATCGTCGCCTCCGGGAAGACCCCGATGATCTCGCCGCCGCGCAGCGCGCTCAGTGCGTGCTTGTAGGCGTGCACGCCCTGCGTGCGGTCCACCGGGATGTGCTTCATCGCACGCATCAGCGGCCCGGACACCTTGTGCTTGAAGACCGACTCCTTGGCCATGAAGCGCACCAGGCGCTTGGCGGGCCGGGCGGCCAGCCCGCAGAAGATGAAGTCCAGATATCCGATGTGGTTGCTCACCAGTACCGCGCCGCCGCGCCGGGGGATGTGGTCGGCCCCGGCGATGTCGAACTTCAGGTCGAGCGCCTTGAACGCCGCACGGGCGGCGCCGATGACGGGCGGGTAGACGAGCTCTGCCATGTCGGAGACCCCTTTTCTGTGCCTGGGGAGGGTTCTCCCGGCGAAGAAGTTACGCAGCCGTAAGTGTGCGGCTTTCGGGAGATCGTGCCCGATCGGCGGCCCAGGGGCCACCGTACGGGACGCCGCCGCCGGGAGATTCTCGTCACGTGTCGGTCACACCGTCCAGCTGCCCCCCGCGGCAGAAGGTACACCTGGCTCCGCCGCACGGGAATGAATGCGGTCCCGCGGACGCTGCACCGGTCGACGACAGGACCGATGGTGCGCGGCGCCGCGCCCGTGACGGCGGGCTTCCCCGGCGCGCGCCGCGCACCGCCGCGAGGGAGGGGTACGGGTGCCAGGGCAGGACGTGGGGACGCGGCTGGGCGCCGCCGAGGTGGGCGCGGGGCTGGGGGAGCGGGCCACCCTCGTCCAGTTCTCCAGCGCCTTCTGCCAGCCCTGCCGGGCCACCCGGCGCACGCTCGCCGAGGTGGCGGGCATGGTCGACGGGGTGGCACACGTCGAGATCGACGCGGAGGAGCACCTGGACCTGGTGCGGGCGCTGCGGATCGAGCGCACGCCCACCGTGCTGGTGCTCGACCGGGACGGCGCGGTGGTGCGCCGGGCCGCCGGGCAGCCGCGCAAGGCCGATGTCATCGCGGCCCTGGGGGACGCCGTCCGTGATTGATCTCCCACCGGTCCGGCGGCACTTGACTGCCCGGCACACGCATCGTCAGGGTGACGTCATGCGGCCAGGCCCCCTCCTTCCCGGACGCGCGTACGCGGACCTCCCGCGCACCGACGGCGTGCGCTGTCCCGGCGCGTGAGCAGCGACGACTTCGGCCGCGCCGGTGACGGCGCGGCTCCGGCCCGCACACCACGGCAGAAGGACATCTCCATGACGGCACCGGCCGACCTCGGTACGCCCCGTTCCGCCACTCCCGACCTGCTGCGCTCCGTCTTCCGGCAGCACGCCGCCGGCGTCGCCGTGATCACCGCGGCGGGCGCCCGCCCGGTCGGCTTCACCGCCACCTCCGTGACCTCGGTGGCCGCCGACCCGCCGCTGGTCTCCTTCGGCATCAGCACCGGCTCCTCCAGCTGGCCGGTGGTCTCCGAGGCCGGGCACATCGGCGTCCACATACTGGGCGAGCACCAGCAGGAGCTGGCCGCCACCTTCGCGCGGAGCGGCGCCGACCGGTTCGCCGCGCCCACCTCGTGGCGCCGGGGCCCGTACGGCGTGCCGCTGCTGGACGGGGTGCTGGCCTGGCTGGTCTGCGAGGTGGTGGCGCGGGTGCCCGCCGGTGACCACCGGATCGTGCTCGGCCAGGTCGTCGAGGGCGACCCGGAGGGCTACGCCGGCACGGCCGGCCGCAGCCGCCCGCTGCTCTACCACGAGGGCCGTTTCAACGCGCTGCGCGACTGAGAGCCATGTGCCTCGGCCCCGCGCGGCCTGGCGCGCGGGCATGCGCCGCGCCGTCGTCCCAACGCTTCACGCGCCCCGCGGGTTCCGTGTGCGCGCCTCTTCCACCCCTTCCGGCTCCGTTGGCAACGTCACAGTTCAACGGCCTTGCTTCCGGGGAAAGGGGTGGATGTACTGGCGAGTAATATTTCGGTGGGCGCGGGGAACCCGTCCGACCGGATGCCGCCCCAACAGGCGCCTATGCTGCCAGCACAAGGCAGTTCGGAAGAGTCGAAGCAGGTAGGAGAGCCGGCGTGAGCCTGAGGATCGTTGTCTGTGTGAAGTACGTGCCCGACGCCACCGGCGACCGGCACTTCGCCGAGGACCTGACCGTCGACCGCGACGACGTGGACGGCCTGCTCTCGGAGCTCGACGAGTACGCGGTCGAGCAGGCCCTGCAGATCAAGGAAGCCGCCGACGACGACGTGGAGATCACGGTCCTGACCGTCGGTCCCGAGGACGCCGGCGACGCGCTGCGCAAGGCTCTGTCGATGGGCGCCGACAAGGGCGTGCACGTCGAGGACGACGACCTGCACGGTACCGACGCGCTCGGCACCTCGCTGGTACTCGCCAAGGCCATCGAGAAGACCGGTTACGACCTGGTCGTCTGCGGCATGGCCTCCACCGACGGCACCATGGGCGTGCTGCCCGCGCTGCTCGCCGAGCGCCTGGGCGTGCCGCAGGTGACCCAGCTGTCCGAGGTCTCCGTCGAGGGAGGCCCCGGCGGAACGGTCAAGGGCCGCCGCGACGGCGACACCGCCACCGAGCAGCTGGAGGCGTCGCTGCCGGCCGTCGTGTCGGTCACCGACCAGTCCGGCGAGGCCCGTTACCCCTCCTTCAAGGGCATCATGGCCGCCAAGAAGAAGCCGGTGGAGTCCCTGGACCTGGACGACCTGGACATCGAGGCGGACGAGGTCGGCCTGGAGGGCGCCTGGACCAAGGTCGAGGAAGCGGCCGAGCGTCCCGCCCGTACCGCGGGCACGATCGTCAAGGACGAGGGCGAGGGCGGCAAGCAGCTCGCCGAGTTCCTCGCGGGCCAGAAGTTCATCTGAGCCCCGGCACCCGTTCTCGTCCCCGCCTCACTTTTCCCGCAGGAGAGCAATCCCATGGCTGAAGTCCTTGTCTACGTCGACCACGTGGACGGCGCCGTCCGCAAGCCCACCCTCGAACTGCTCACCCTCGCCCGCCGCATCGGCGAGCCGGTCGCCGTGCACCTGGGCCCCGGCGCCGACACCGCCGCCGCGACGCTCGCCGAGCACGGCGCGGTCAAGGTCCTGACCGCCGACGCGCCGGAGTTCGCCGAGTACCTGGTCGCGCCGAAGGTCGACGCCCTCCAGGCCGCGTACGAGGCCGTCTCCCCGGCCGCCGTGCTGCTGCCGTCCTCCACCGAGGGCAAGGAGATCGGCGCCCGCCTCGCGCTGCGCATCGGCTCCGGCATCATCACCGACGCCGTCGACCTGGAGGCCGGCGACGAGGGCCCGGTGGCCACCCAGTCCGTCTTCGCGGCCTCGTACACCACCAAGTCCCGCATCACCAAGGGCACCCCGGTCATCACCGTCAAGCCCAACTCCGCCGCCCCGGAGGCCGCCCCGGCCGCCGGTACGGTCGAGCAGCTGTCGGTGACCGTCGCCGACGCGTCCAAGGGCACCAAGGTCGTCTCGCGCACCCCGCGCGAGTCCACCGGCCGCCCGGACCTGACCGAGGCCGCGATCGTGGTCTCCGGTGGCCGCGGCGTCAACGGCGCCGAGAACTTCCCGGTCATCGAGGCGCTCGCCGACTCGCTCGGCGCGGCCGTCGGCGCCTCGCGCGCCGCGGTGGACGCGGGCTGGTACCCGCACACCAACCAGGTCGGCCAGACCGGCAAGTCCGTCTCGCCGCAGCTGTACATCGCGGCCGGCATCTCCGGCGCGATCCAGCACCGCGCCGGTATGCAGACCTCGAAGACCATCGTCGCCATCAACAAGGACGCCGAGGCGCCGATCTTCGACCTGGTGGACTACGGCGTGGTCGGCGACCTGTTCGAGGTCGTCCCGGCCCTCACCGACGAGGTCAAGGCCCGCAAGGGCTGACCCCGCCGGGCACGGCGGGACCGTGCCGCGCCAGTGACGAGCCCAGGGCCCGTACGCACCCGCGTACGGGCCCTGGGCCTGTCCGTACGTCCCGCATCCGGGCTCCGGTCCGGCCCGCGGGCGCCGGGGCCTACGTCCCGCAGGCGGGGACGTAAGCCCCGGGTTCCGGGCCGCCGGGCGGGCACAACGGGGGTGCCGCATCCCGACCGCGGACCGAAGGGAAGCCCCGTACGATGACCCTGCTCCAAGCCTCTGCCGCCACCCCAGCTGCCGAAGTCTCGGCCGGTATGCCGGCCGCAGTCCCCGCCGACACTCCCGCCGAAGCCCTCGCCGGTCCCGTGGACGCCGGAGTCGCGTCCGTACGGGAGAGACCCGCGGCGGGACCGGCCGGACTGCCCCTGCTGGAGGACGCCGGGGCGGTCACCCCGGAGGACGCCCGCGAGCTGTCCCGGCTCTTCTTCGAACGGCTGGCCGCGCTCCCGGAGAGCGGCCCCGACCGCCGGTACGCGCGCGACTGCCTGGTCGAGATGAACCTGTCCCTGGTGCACTACGCGGTCCGCAGGTTCCGCAGCCGCGCCGAGGAGACCGAGGACATGGTCCAGGTGGGGACCATCGGGCTGATCAAGGCGATCGACCGGTTCGACCTCGCGCGCGGGACACCGTTCAGCGCCTTCGCCGTCCCGTACATCGTCGGGGAGATCAAGCGCTATTTCCGCGACACCAGCTGGGCGGTCCACGTGCCGCGCCGGCTCCAGGAACTCCGTATCGACCTGGCCAGGGCGCGCGAGAAGCTCGGGCACGACCTGAACCGCGCGCCCACCACCGCCGAGCTGGCCCAGCACCTGGACATGGACCAGGAGGACGTCATCGAGGGGCTGTACGCCGGGAACGGGTACTCCGCGGATTCCCTCGACGCCCCGCCGGACGACGGTGCCACGCATTCCACGGGCAGCACGCTCGCCGCATACCTGGGGAGCGAGGACCCCGGCCTGGAAAAGACGGAGAACGTGCAGGCACTCAAACCGCTGCTGGAAAACCTCGAGGAGCGGGAACGGAAGATCCTGGAGCTGCGGTTCGGCGCCGAGCTGTCCCAGACGGACATCGGGAAAGCCCTCGGGATTTCCCAGATGCAGGTGTCCCGGCTGCTCACCCGCATTCTCGCGGACCTGCGCGAGAACATGCTGGAGACACCCTGAGGATCCTGCTGCCGGCGACGTGATGCGGCCCGCCTCCTGCCCGGAGCAGGCGGCGGGCCGCATCGCGCGAGGACGCGGTCAGGCCGCTCGCCGGTACCCGGCGTCGTGCGCGCGCAGCAGGCGGCGGGCCTCCCGCAGGGCCGCGGCCGGATCCCGGTGGCCGGTGTAGACGCCGAGGGTGTAGGACACGTCGTCGACGCGTACGGAATCCGGGCCGCCGCCCCGGACGGAGCCGTCCCGGGTCAGGCGATGGTGCTCGTGGACGAGGTCGCGGAGCGCGTCGTAATTGATCAGTCGCATGGTGCGCCCTTTCCGGGGAGAAGAAGTGCGGTGACCGCCGCCGTGGAATGCTGCTCCATCGGCCTGCTGCCTTCCCGGTGCCCCGGGGCCGGGGTGAGCGGCGGGACTTCCGTCCCCTGAGGTACGGGACTTTCTCCTCTCCGGCACGGCCGGACGGCCCCTTTTTGTCCCGCATACGCATTTCGCCGTCGCGGCTCGCATGACCCGTACTTCCGGCGGACAAAACAAGGTGGCGGCCGTCACAGCGGGCCGGAATGTGCCGATACCGAAATCGATGCCGAACGGCGGACGGAAAGGGGAGCCGGTGCGGGAGGATAACACGGCGCCGCACGGGCGCCGGACAGGAACCGCGCTCGCGGCCGTACGGCCGGCGCGCCTGCGGGACGGCCCCTGGGCCGCCCGCTGGGTGGTCGCCGTCCGGGCGAGCGTCGCGGCGGCCCTGGCCTGGCAGCTGTGCTCCAGCGTGTGGGGCACGCCGCGGCCCGGCCCGGCGGTCGTGGCCGCGCTGCTCGTCGTCCACCCGACGGTGTTCCGGTCGTGCACGGCGGGCCTCCAGTACGCGGCCGGGTGCACGCTCGGCGCGCTGATCGCCCTGCCCGCCGCGGTCCTCGTCGGACCGACCTGGCTGAGCATGAGCGCCGTACTGCTGCTGTCCCTGCTCGCCGCCGGGCATCCACGGCTCGGTGTGCACGGACTCCACGTACCGATCACCGCGGTCTTCGTCCTCCTGCTCGGGCCGAGCCACGCGCGGGAGATCGGGCCGCACCTGCTGCAGATCGGGGTGGGCATCTGCGTCGCGGTCCTCTTCAACGCCCTGCTGCCCCCGCCGGCGTGGCTGCGCGCCGCGGAGAGCGCCCTCGACCGGCTGCGGACCGAACTGTCCGGCGTGCTGGACGGCATGGCGGCCGCGGTACGCGAGGGCCGGCATCCGGACGACGTCCTCGACCCCCGGTGGCGCACCCGTCTGGCGGACCTCACCGCCCAGGCGCGCAGTGCCCTGGGCCAGGCGCACGAGAGCCTGCGCTGGAACGTGCGCGCGCCGGACCGGCAGGCCGTCTGGCACCTCGACCAGCAGGTGCTGGAGAACCTGGAGCGTGTCGCGCAGGACGCCGAAGGCTTCGTCGACGGGCTCGGCGACCTCACGGCGCAGCGCCGGGCCACGGCGGCGCGCGGCCCGGACGGAGCGGCGGAGGCGGACGCGTGGGACCAGGAGTTCCGCGCCGGCTGCGCCCGGTTGCTGACCTGCCTGGCACTGTGCGTCCGCGGCTGCCGGGGCGGCAGCCCGCACCCCGTCCTGCCCGCGACCCGCCGGGTGTGGCGGGAGCTGGCCGGGCGCTGCGGCGACCGGCACGACAGCCTGGACGCGCGACTGGCCGAGTCCCGTCTCCTGATGCTCCTCGACCGGGCGCTCCGGCACGTGGCCGGCGGACCCGGCCGTACGGCCCGGGCCGCGCGCGGCGCCGTCGTGCCGGGAGCCGTCACGGGCCACGGCCTCGCCGGCACCGGACTCACCGGCGCCGAATCCCTCCGTACCGAATCCCCCACCGCCAGGGAAGCCGCCCATGCGCAAGCCGCCACCCCGCCCCGCTGAGCGCCCCGCCGGGACCGCGCCGCGCCGGTCCGCGGCCCCGGCGCAGCGTGCGCAGTTCGCCGTGGCCCTCGCCCTGTTCGTCCTGGCCCTGGTGGCCGTGTCCCCGGCCGCCCTGCTCGACCGCGCGGCACGGCGGCGCCGGCGGGCCCGTGGCCGGACCGGCACATCGGTCGCGACCGCGCAGCGGATCCTGCTGCGGCCGCTCCCCGGACGGATCGGCGACCTGCGCCTGCGCGGTACCTACCTGCCGGCCCGGACCTCGGCCCGCAGTGGCGGCGACCTCTACGACGCGGTACGCACCCCGTACGGCACCCGCCTGCTCATCGGCGACGTGCGGGCCAAGGGCATGCTCGCCGTGGAGGCGTCGGCGCTGCTGCTGCGCTCCTTCCGCGAAGCGGCGTGCGAAGAGGAGGAGTTGACGGCGGTGGCCCGGCGGCTGGAGGGCGACGCGCGCGGGCACATCGCGCGGCTGCCGGGCGCCGAGACGCCCGAACGGTTCGCCACCGCCCTGCTGGTGGAGATCCCCGCCGGGCCGGTGGCCCGGGTGGTGCACTGCGGGCACCCCGAGCCGCTGCTGGTCTCCGGCGGACAGGTACGCGCCTGCCCCCCGGAGCGGCCCGGCGCGCCCATCGGCATGGCCGATCTGGTGGGGGCCGGGCACGAGGCCCAGACGCTGCCGTTCCGGGCGGGGGAGCGGCTGGTGCTGCTCACCGACGGGTTCACCGAGGCGCGGGACGCGGCGGGGCGCCCGTTCGCCGAGCGGGTCGGCGAACGGGCGGCCGCGCCGCTGGACGGCCTGGTGGACGGGCTCCGCGCGGACCTGGTCCGGCACACGGGCGGTGTGCTGCGGGACGACGCCGCACTGCTCGTCGTCGACCGCGCCGCGGGGTGAGAGCCGGGGGCATGACACAGGCCCTGACGCGGGCCCGGCCCCGGCCCGTCCGCCTACTCGCCCGTCGCGCCGTCGATCCGCTCGCGCAGCAGGTCCGCGTGCCCGTTGTGCCGCGCGTACTCCTCGATCATGTGGACGTACATCCACCGCAGGCTGATGACCCGGCCGTCCGTCGTCTCGAAGGTGTCGTCCAGGCCGCGGTGGGCCACGGCCCGGTCAGCGGCGTCGCACTCGGCGCGCAGCGCGGCGAACGCGGCTTCGGCCCCGGCGGTGTCGAGGTCTTCGAAGTCCGTGTCCGGCTGCTCCTCGGTGTAGTACAGGGAACCGATCTTCTGCCCCGCGGCCCGCTGCCGGAACCAGGAGCGTTCCACGTCGGTCATGTGCCGGACGAGTCCGAGCAGGGTGAGGTTCGAGGGTTCGACGGCCGCCCGGGTGAGCTGTTCGGCGGTCAGGCCGGCGCACTTGGCCAGCAGGAGGTCGCGGTGCTGGTCCAGCATGCCCTGGAGAAGGGTGCGTTCGTCCGCCACGTAGGGAGCGGTACGGCGGTCGACTTGTGGTGCGGTCCATGTCATGCCGGAGAGTGTCACCCGGCTCGGACGAGAACGCCACGCGATATTTTCCGGGGCCGGGAGGGGCTGCTGAGGCGTCAGTGGTCGCAGATGGGGGCGTACGGGACATCGGGCAGCAACTCCCGCCAGCGCGCGGGCCCGGTCCTGCCGGCCAGCGGGCAGACGCGCCCGGCCACCCGCCGCGCGTCCAGGTCCCACAGGCGTACGGAACCGTCCGCGCCGGTGCTCGCCAGCGTCCTGCCGTCCGGCGCGTACGCCACCGACCACACCACGTCGGTGTGCCCGGTCAGCGTGGCGGCCTGCGTACGGGCGGCCGTGTCCCAGACGCGCACGGTGCCGTCGAAGCCGGCCGTGGCCAGCTGCCGTCCGCGCGGCGCGAAGGCGATGTCGCGCACCGAACCCGTGTGACCGCGCAGCACACCCACCACCCGGTGCCGCCGTACGTCCCACAGGCGCACCGTGCGGTCGTTGCCCGCCGACGCCAGCACACGGCCGTCCGCGCTGAAGGCCACCGCCCACACCGCGCCCGTGTGCCCGCGCAGGACGGCCACCGGGCGGCGCGTGGCGGCGTCCCACAGCCGTACCGTACGGTCGTCGCTCGCGCTGGCCAGCAGCCGCCCGTCCGGGCTGAACGCCACGCCGTTCACGAAGTCGTCGTGCTCGGTCAGCACGGCCGAGCCGCCCCGCGCCCGGTCCCACAGCCGGACCGTGCCGTCCTCGCTGGCCCCCGCCAGCCACCGCCCACCGGGGGCGAACGCGACCGCGAACACCGCTCCCCGCGCCCCGGTCAGCACCGCCTCGCGGGCCCCGCTCGCCGCGTTCCACAGCCGTACGGTCCCGTCGGCACCCGCGGTCGCGAACGTGCGGCCGTCCCGGCTGTAGGCCAGCCCCCGCACCGCGCCGCGGTGGCCGCGCAGCGGCGGTCCCAGCTGCGTACGGGAGCGCACGTCCCACCGCTGGACCGAGCCGTCGGTGCCCGCGGCGGCCAGCTGCCGCCCGCCGGGCGCGAAGGCGACGGCGGACCGGCCGGACACCGGCCGGGCGGTCAGCGCCGTGCCGGACGGGTGCCACAGGGTGAGGGTCCGGTCGAAGCTGCCGGTGGCGAGCGTGCGGCCGTCCGGCGAGAAGGCGACGGTGAGCACGTAGTCGCTGTGCCCGGCGAAGGCGGCGACGGGACGGCGGGTGGCGACCTCCCACAGGCGCGCGGAGCCGTCGCCGGAGGCGGACGCGAGGGTGTCGCCGTCCGGGCAGAACGCCAGCGCGTTGATGTCGTCGTTGTGGCCGGTGAGCCGCCCCGTGACGGTCATGTCCCGGGTGTCGTACAGCGTCACCGTGCGGTCCGTGCCGCCGACCGCCAGCGTCGCGCTGTCCGGGCTGAAGGCCACGGCCACGACTCCGCTGCCGTGCCCGGAGCGGTCGGCCAGGACGGTGGGGGAGGCGGGGCGGCCGGCGTCCGGCAGGGCGCTGCCGGACGCGGACGCGGCCAGCGCGGACGGCAGCCGCCACACCCGGACCCGGCCCTCGCCGTCACCGCGGGCCAGCAGCCGCCCGTCCGGGCTGAACGCCACCTTGCCGCTCGCCCCGCCTCCCCGGCCGGGCAGCCGGGCCGCGAGCCGCATGCGGGGCGCCTCCCACAAGGCGACGCTGCCGCCGGGGCCGGTGGCGGCGAGAAGCTGCTCACGGGCCGCACCGGCCGGGCCCGGCCGCGCTGCGCCCGCACCGGCCGGCGCGAAAGCCACCTCGCCGCCCGGACCCGCGCCGGGCACGGTGGTGACCGGGGCCCCGCGGCCGGTGTCCCGTACCCGTACCGAGCCGTCCGAGGCGCCCGCCGCGAGCAGCCGGCCGTCCGGGCTGAACGCCACACCGCGGATCCGCGTCCCGCGCGCCCGGATCGCGGTGCCCGCCGGGCGGCGGGTGCGCGGATCCCAGAGCCGGACCGTGCCGTCCGAGGAACCGCCCGCCAGCAGCTGCCCGCCGGGGCTGAACGCGGCGGCGTTGACCGGCCCCTGGTGCCCCGTCAGACGGCCCGCGAACGGCCGCGCCTGGCTGCTGAGCAGCGCGCTGCGGGAGGCGGGGGAGGGGCGCAGCCGGTACGCCTCGGCGGCGAGCAGTATGGCCGCTTCGGGCTGTCCGGCCGCCACCTGGCCCGAGCGGGCGGCCAGTTCACCGGCGTACGCGTCGAGGCGGCCGGACTCCGCCGTACGCCACTGCTGGACCGCCAGCACCCCCGCGCACACGGCGAGCACGAGCAGCACGGCCAAGGAGCCCGCGAGCCTGCGGCGGCGGCGCACCCGGCGGCGCTCGGCCCGCGCCGCGGCCGCCTCGCGCGTCTGGGACGCGTGCAGGAACTCCTCCTCCAGGGGACTGAGTCCGGCGTGCTCCCCCTGCTGCCCGGCCCACTCGCGGGCCACCGCCAGCCGCGTGCCGCGGTACAGCCCCGCCGCCTCCCGGCCCTCCCGCTTCCACGCCCCGGCCGCCTCCGAGAGCCGCTGGTGGACGAGGAGCCCGGCCCGGTCGGCCCGGATCCAGCCGCGCAGCCGCGGCCAGGCCCGCAGCAGCGCCTCGTGGGTGATCTCCACGGTGTCCGCGTCCAGGGTCAGCAGGCGGGCCCGGACGAAGACGTCGATCACGGCGGCGGTCTTCTCCGGGTCCGGCAGGTGCTCCAGCAGGCGCTCGTGCGGGACGCGGCGGCGCGTCTCGCCCGCGATCTCGCCGACCTGCACCAGCCGCAGCAGCACCTGCCGCGCCGCCCGCCGCTCCGCCGGGTCCAGCGCGGCGTGCACCCGCTCGGCGGTGGTGGCGACGGCGCCGTGCAGGCCGCCGGTCAGACGGTATCCGGCGACGGTGAGGGTGCGGCCGCTGCGCTGCTGCCAGGTGGCGAGCAGGGCGTGCGCCAGCAGGGGCAGCGTGCCGCCGGCCACCGGGCCGTCGTCCTCGTGGATGCCCAGGTCGGACAGGAGCAGCTCTTCGAGGCCCGGTTCCAGCTCCAGCGCGGCCTCCCGCGCGGGCCGGGTGATCGCCGCCCGTACCTCCGGTACGGACATGGGCCGCAGCGCGAAGATCCCGGCGGACAGGGCGGGGGCGAGCGCGGGGTGGTCCAGGCACTGGCCGTAGAAGTCGGCGCGTACGCACAGGATCACGGCGCACGGGGCGTCCCGGGCGGCCGCGCAGAGCGCCGCGACGAACGCCCGCCGCTCCCGGGGGTCCTCGCAGGCGGTGAAGATCTCCTCGAACTGGTCGACGACGAGGATCAGGCGCGGGCAGGGCCCGAGGGCGGCGCGGACGGCGGCGGGGCACCGTTCGGGCGCGTCGGCCAGGTCCTCGGCGGCGGCAGCGACGGCGGCTGGCGTGGCGGGGGAGTGCGGCCCGGAAAGCGCCTCGGCCGGGGAGGGCGCGGCCGCGGGGCCGGTCAGCGCCGTGGCCAGTTCGGTGAGCGGGTGCGCGCCGGGCGTCAGGACGCGTACCGCCCAGTGCCGGGAGCCGGGCAGGGCCCCGGCGCGCAGGGCGGGCAGCAGGCCGGCCCGGAGCAGCGAGGACTTGCCGGCGCCGGACGGGGCCGCCACGACCAGCGGGCCCGCGGCGGCCAGGCGTTCGGCGAGGCGGCCGACGAGCGCGGCGGTGGCGCGTTCGCGGCCGAAGAACCAGGGGGCGTCGTCGGCGGTGTACGCGGCCAGTCCGGGGTAGGGGCAGCGGTCGCCGGGGGTGCGGGCGGACAGCAGCCGGGTGAGCGCGCCGCCCCCGGCCAGCGCGGCGTCGCAGCGGCGGGCGACGTCCCCGGTCGGCGGTTTCTCACCGTTCTCGATCTTGCTGAGATAGCCCTTGCTGTAGTGCACCAGTTGCGCCAGGGTCCGGAGGGAGACCTCCCTGTCCCGGCGCAGCCGCCGCAGCGCGTCCCCGAACTCCTCCTGCATACCGTCCCTCACGCCTCGTGCGGGCGGCCGGGCCGCTCGGGCCGCCCGCACCGCGCCGGTGATGCTACGCACGGGCGTTCCGGTCCGGCCGGTCAAGGAGGAAGAAGCACCGAAAGGGATGAAACGGGGTACGCCCCGCGCGGGCGCCCGGCGCGCGCCGTGGGGAACGCTCCCCAGAGGGCGCCCCGCCGGTCCCGTTCCCCGAGGGTGTTGACCTGCGAACTCGGCCCGGATAACTTCGCTCTACGGATTGTTGATTCCGCACAGCGGAAAAGTGCAGCGGCAGCGCCCGTACGACGGGCGCGAACACTGGGAGGGTGCCGGATGGGGCAGCACGAGACGGTGGCGACGAGTCTCGCGGACACCGTACGCGAGGAGATCGGAGCCGCCCTCGCGGCGGTCGACGCGGACCTCGCGCGGCGCTACCCGGGCGACCCCGGCACCCGCCAGCCGGTCCACACGGTCTACGTCCCCGGCGACGTCCTCACCGCCGGCACCCTGCGCGCATGGGGCGACGCCGCCCTCGCCGCCCTCGACGAGCACGCCCCCGACGCCGAGGCGTTCGCCGGCGTCCTGGGCATCCCCGCCGGCCTCGCCGAGCCGGTGTACGACCGGGTACGGGCCAAGCTGGAGCGCGAGCCCGTCGAGGACCTGCGCATCGACTTCGAGGACGGTTACGGACTCCGCCCGGACGCCGAGGAGGACGCGGCCGCCGCCCGCGCCGCCGCCCTCGTCGCGGCCGCCTACCGGGACGGCACCGCCGCGCCCTGCATGGGCATCCGCATGAAGTGCATGGAGGCCGCCGTCCGCGACCGCGGCATCCGCACCCTCGACATCTTCCTGACCGGCCTGATGGCGGCCGGCGGCCTGCCGGACGGCCTGGTGCTGACCCTGCCCAAGGTCAGCTACCCGGAACAGGTCACCGCGATGGTCCGGCTGCTGGCGGCGTTCGAGAAGACCCACGGCCTGCCCGCCGGGCGGATCGGGTTCGAGATCCAGATCGAGACCACCCAGTCCATCCTGGGGGCCGACGGCCGCGCCACCGTCGCCCGCCTGATCGAGGCCGCCGAGGGCCGCGCCACCTCCCTGCACTACGGCACCTTCGACTACAGCGCCTCCTGCGGCGTCAGCGCCGCCCACCAGGCGCCCGACCACCCGGCGGCCGACCACGCCAAGGCCGTGATGCAGGTCGCCGCCGCGGGCACCGGCGTCCGCCTCTCCGACGGTTCCACCAACGTCCTCCCGGTCGGCGCGACCACGCAGGTGCACGACGCCTGGCGGCTGCACCACGGCCTCGTCCGCCGCTCGCTGGCCCGCGCGTACTACCAGGGCTGGGACATGCACCCCGCTCACCTGCCCACCCGCTACGCCGCCGTGTACACCTTCTACCGCGAGGGACTGGAACAGGCCGCGGCCCGGCTGGCCGCGTACGTCGCCAAGGCGGGCGGCGACGTGCTGGACGAGCCCGCGACCGCCAAGGCGCTCAGCGGCTACCTGCTGCGCGGCCTGGACTGCGGAGCCGTCGACATCGCCGAGGTCGCCCGCCTGACCGGCCTCACCCGAGCCGACCTCGACGGCCTGGCGGGCCGCCCGGTCCGGCACGCCTGACGGCGCGGCGCGGGCGGCGCGGACGGTACGGGCCGCGCGGGCAAAAAACAAAGGCAAGGAGTCACCCACTCCTTGCCACTCTCAACTTATAGCGCACAGGGGGGCTTGCGGCAAGGCCCCGGTCGTACCGCACAATCGCTCGCCGAGGCCGGAACCTGCGGAAACAAGAGATCTGCGAAGTACGTGCGGAGTTGTCGGCGGCGTCACCCGCGCCGCAGCGCGGACGGACGTACCGCGCAGCTCGGCAGGCCCGGCCCGAGAACGGAGCTGACGCCATGAACCCCCTGAGCACCACCAGCGTGTTCGACCTTCCCGACCGTCTGGCCGCCAAGGCCGCCCCGGAGCTGACGGCGGCCGACGAGCGGCACTTCGCGGCCATCGCGGAGAGCCTGGAACAGACGATCACCGAACTGTCCGGCCGCCTCGACGCCGAACTCAAGGCGCCCGGCGGCACCGGCCGCCAGGCCATGGAGCGCGACGTGGAGGTCCGCCGGCTGACCGGGCGCCTGCGCGCCCTGCGCCGCTTCGGTCTGGACCTGTGCCTGGGCCGGATGGTCGCCGCCGACGGCAGCGAGCCGGTGTACGTCGGACGGCTCGGCCTCACCGACAGCGCGGGCCGCCGGCTGCTGGTCGACTGGCGGTCCCCCGCGGCCGAACCGTTCTTCGGCGCCACCCACGCCGACCCGATGGGCCTGACGAGCCGCCGCCGGTACCGCTGGACCCGCGGCCGCATCAGCGACTACTGGGACGAGGTCTTCACCCCCGAAGGACTCGAAGGACACGCCGCGCTCGACGACCACTCCGCCTTCATCGCCAGCCTGGGCAGCAACCGCTCGGCCCGGATGCGCGACGTGCTCGGCACCATCCAGGCCGACCAGGACGCCATCATCCGGGCGGGCTCCCGCGGCGCCCTCGTCGTCGACGGCGGCCCGGGCACCGGCAAGACCGTCGTCGCCCTGCACCGCTCCGCCTACCTCCTGTACTCCGACCCGCGCCTCGGGCACCGCCGCGGCGGCGTACTCTTCGTCGGCCCGCACCAGCCCTACCTGGCCTACGTCGCCGACGTCCTCCCCAGCCTCGGCGAGGAGGGCGTACAGATATGCACCCTGCGGGACCTCGTCGCCGAAGGAGCCACGGCGGCGCACGAGAGCGACGCGGAGGTGGCCCGTCTGAAGTCGTCCGCCCGCATGGTGCAGGCCGTCGAGAAGGCCGTCGGCATCTACGAGGAGCCGCCCGCCCGGGGGATGACGGTCTCGACCGACTGGGGCGACGTGCGGCTGAGCGCCGACGACTGGGCCGAGGCGTTCGACGCGCCGGACCCCGGCACGCCGCACAACGAGGCGCGCGAGCAGATCTGGGAAGAGATCGTCGCGATCCTGCTGGACAAGCTCGACGGCGACGTCCCGGCCCACGACTTCGAACGGGCACTGCGCCACGACGAGGAACTCGTCACCACCCTGCACCGCGCCTGGCCGCTGCTCGAAGCCGCCGACCTGGTCTCGGACCTGTGGACGGTCCCCGCCTACCTGCGGCTGTGCGCCCCCTGGCTCAGCACCGACGAGGTGCGCACGTTGCAGCGCAAGGAAGCGCCCCAGGCCTGGACGGTGTCCGACCTGCCGCTGCTGGACGCGGCACGGCAGCGCCTCGGCGACCCGGAGGCGGCCCGGACCAGGCGCCGGCACGCGGCCGTACTCGCCGCCCAGCGCGAGCGCATGACCCAGGTCGTCGACAACCTGATCGACGCCGCGGCCGCCTCCGGCGCCGACCTCGACGAGGGCGAGGGCCTGGTCACGATGTTGCGCGGCCAGGACGCCCAGGTCAGCCTGGTCGACGAGGCCGAACTGAGCATCGCCGAACCGGACCGGCTGGCCGGCCCGTTCGCGCACATCGTCGTGGACGAGGCGCAGGAGCTGACCGACGCCGAGTGGCAGATGCTGCTGCTGCGCTGCCCGTCCCGGAGCTTCACCATCGTCGGCGACCGCGCCCAGGCCCGGCACGGCTTCACCGAGTCGTGGCGGGAACGCCTCGAACGGATCGGACTGGACCGCATCGACGTCGCCTCCCTCAGCATCAACTACCGCACCCCGGAAGAGGTCATGGCGGCGGCCGAGCCGGTCATCCGGGCCGCCCTCCCCGACGCCAACGTCCCCACCTCCATCCGCAGCAGCGGCCTCCCCGTCACCTACGTGCCCGCCACGGACCGGGACGCCATCCTCGACACCTGGCTCGCCACACACGACGACGGAGTCGCCTGCGTCATCGGCGACCCCGCCTTCACGGCCGGGCCCCGCGTCCGCTCGCTGACCCCGGAACTGTCCAAGGGCCTGGAGTTCGACCTGGTCGTCCTCGTCGACCCGGAGCACTTCGGCGAGGGAATCGAAGGAGCGGTGGACCGCTACGTGGCGATGTCCCGGGCGACGCAGCAGCTGGTCGTGGTGCGGAGCTAGGACCGAGCCAGCATGGTGCAGGCCGCCTCGTCGACGAGCTTCTTGTTCGCGGTGGCGGCGGCCTTCTCCTTGATGCCGAAGGTGGTGCTCGTCAGGACCGCGACGCTGCGGTGGCCGTCCGGGTCGGTGTAGATCTCGCTGGAGTAGCCGGGCAGGCCGCCGGTGTGGCCCCAGACGGTGCCGCAGGGGGTGTCGACCTTCATCAGACCGAGTCCGTAACCGCCGCCCTCCTCGGGGGCGGGGACGGTGGTGCGCAGCTGCTCCATCTGGGCCTCGGGCAGCAGCTTGCCGGAGACGAGCGCGGTCAGGAAGCGCTGCCAGTCCCGGGCGGTGGAGACCATGCCGCCTGCGGCGCCGGACCAGCTCGGGTCGATGCCGGTGGTGTCGACGTTGTTCCCGGGGCGGGCGGGGCCGGTGAAGCCGACGCCTTCGGGCAGGGGCACGGCCGGGGCGAGGATGCTCTTGAGGCGTCCGGCGTCCGGTTCGTAACCGGTCGCGTGCTGCTTGCCGGCGCTCCAGGCCGCGTCCGTCGCGAGGAAGGAGTCCCGCATGCCCAGGGGCTCGGTGATCTTCCGCTCGATCAGCTCGGCGAGGCTCTCCCCGGTGGCCTTCTCCAGGATCAGTCCGAGGGCGGCGTAATTGGCGTTGCTGTAGGAGTACTTCGCGCCGGGGGCGCTCGGCGGGTCCTGCCGGGGCGTGATGGCCAGGAGTTCCTTCGCTCCCCAGGTGCGGTGCTCCTGCCCGGTCAGGGAAGGCAGGAACGCCGGCGTCAGCAGGAAGTCGCCCAGCCCGCTGGTGTGGTTGAGCAGCATCCGTACGGTGATGTCCCGACCGCCCCGCACGACCCCGGGCAGCCACTTCTCCACCGGGTCGGCCAGACCGACCTTGCCGGCGGCGACCAGTTGCAGGACGAGGGTGGCGGTGACCGTCTTGGTGTTGGACCCGACCCGGAACTGGTCGCCGGGGGCGAGCCGGTGGTCGGCCTCCGTCCAGGCGGCCTGCCGAGCGATCTCCAGGGGCGCACCGCTGCCGCGCACGATCCGGACGATCACTCCCGCCGACCCCTCGTCCGCCGCCTGCTGCGCGAGACCGGCCAGCCGCTCGCCGGCCGGCGCGTCCGCGGCCTTCCGGCCGGCCGACGCCCGCACCGCCCCCGGGTCCGGGTCCGTTTCCGAGCAGGCCGGGAGCGCTCCGCCCAGGCCGGTCACCAGAGCCACCACCAGCGCCCCGCGCAGGAGCCGGCGGCGAGATGATGTGCGTGCGGACATGGCAGTTCCCTTCGGCGCAGGACAGCTGGCTTCGTGCGTCGACGGCCCAGGAGGCGCCCGCTGCTGCGGGGCGTCACGGCGGGCCCGCCGCACAGCAGCCATTCAGCCAGGGACGGTCCCCCGCCACATCGCTCGTCGGCGGGCTTCCCGCAGGCACCGTGTCACTCGGAGGAGTGATACGGACGGACGCACGGCAGCCCGGCGCCCGCCGCGGGCGGTCAGGCCAGCGTGTTCCTGGCCAGCACCGCGGCCTGCGCCCGGCTCTGGCAGCCGGTCTTGGCCAGCATGCGGCTGACGTGCGTCTTGACCGTGTGCAGGCTCACCACGAGCCGGTCCGCTATCTCGGCGTTGCTCAGCCCGTCACCGACCAGCCGCAGCACGTCGTGTTCCCGTTCGGTGAGATCCCGCAGCCGGGCCAGCTCCTGGCCGTCCGGCCGCCGCCGGGTGCTCAGGTGCCCCTCGATGATCCGCCGGGTCACCGCCGGGCTCAGCGCGCTGTGCCCGGCCGCGGCCGCCCGTACCGCACCGGTCAGCTCCTCGTACGAGCTGTTCTTCAGCAGGAACCCGGCCGCGCCGGCGGCCAGCGCCTCGTCGACGTACTCGTCCAGATCGAACGTCGTCAGCATGAGCACCTGACTCCGCCCCGGCCCGAGCAGCTGCCGGCGGCCCAGCTCGGCCAGCGCCCACAGCCCGTCCCGCCGCGGCATACGGACATCCAGCAGCAGTACGTGCGGCCGCAGCCGCGCACACGCCTCGACGGCCTCCTCCCCGTCGCCCGCGGTGCCGGCCACGGTCAGACCGGCCTGACTGTCCAGGATCGCGCTCAGGCCGGCGCGGATGACCGGCTCGTCGTCCACCATGAGGACGCTGATCAGCTCAGACACCGGCGGTCTCCAGCGGCATCGTGGCCACGACGCGGAACCCGCCGTCGCCGGTCGGCCCCGCGGTCAGTTCGCCGCCCAGCGCGTCCACCCGCTCCCGCATGCTGACCAGGCCGAGCCCGACGCCCGCACCCGCGGTTCCGCGCCGCGCCCCGCGGCCGTTGACCACCTCGAAGCGCAGGTGCCCTGCGGCGCCGTCGACGGTGAGCCGGACCGGCGCCCCGGGCGCGTGGCGGCGGGCGTTGGCCAGGGACTCCTGCACGATGCGGTACCCCGCCAACTGCACCGGACTCGGCAACGACGTCAACTCCGTCCCCACACACACCTCCACCGATCCGCCCGCGGCACGGTGGCTCTCCAGCAACACCTCCAGCTCCCCGAGCCCGGGCACCGGCTGGAGCGGGACCGCGTCCGCGGGATCGCGCAGCATCCGCAGCAGGTCGCGCAGCTCACCACCGGTCTGCCGGCCCGCCGCCGCCAGCCCGTCGACCTGGGTACGGGCCCAGCCGGGCAGCTCGTCGCCCCGGGCGCGCAGGGTCTCCGCGTGCACGACGAGCAGCGTCAGCGAGTGGGCGACCACGTCGTGCATCTCGCGGGCGATCCGCGCCCGTTCCCGCTGCGCGGCCTGCGCCGCCCGCAGACGCTGCGCGCGGTCCGCGTCGGCCACCCGCTGCTCGGCCGCGGCGAGCAGCGCACGCCGGGTACGCGCGGCGAACCCCATCGCCCACGCCAGCGGCATGGGGGCCAGAGCGGCGAGGATGTCCAGGCCGCCCCGGAACTCCCCGGCGCCTGCGGTCATCCGGTTCAGCCACAGCCCGGTCACGATCACCGCACCGGCACCGAGCAGCGCGAGCCCGGTCCGTACCCAGCTCGTGCAGTAACTGCCCAGGCTGTACAGCAGTACGGCCAGCGGCAGGAACACCAGCGGGGACAGCTTGGCGTCCTGCCCCGCACTCCCCGCCAGCGCCGCCACGAGCGCGCCCAGGCCCACCACGAAGGCCGTGGCCGGAATCCGCCGCCGCAGCACCAGAACCACCACGGCCACCGCCTCGTGACCGGCGAGCGACGACCACGCCGCCCCCGACGTGTCCACGTACGGCTGCGACAGCAGCGGCGGCACCAGGGTCAGCGCGACCAGCCCGGCATCGGCGCCCCACCGGGGCCACCCGCCGTTCCTTGCTCTCATGCGCCCGACCCTAGGAGTTCGCGAGCCGATCTTCGTCACTCCTTGGAACGACTCATGCCGTCGCCGGCCCGGGCGCGGACGCCGCACGCCTGCCGAAGGTTGTACGCACAACAGCTGATTGCCCCCGCCCCGCACGGCGCGTTTGGATGCGCGTCATCCCGCGTGGGCGGGGCGGCGGTGGTCAGGGGGGAAGAGGATGCGGCGGACGCGTACGGGACTGAGGGCGGCCGTGGTGGCGGCGTGTGCGGCGGGGCTGTTGCTGCCGGGGGAGGCGGCCCGGGCGGACGACGGTGACGTGTCCACGGTCGTCCGGGTGAGTACGGCGGCGGACGGCGGCGAGCTGGGCGGACCCTCGCACATCGCCTCGATCAGCGCCGGTGGACGGTACGTCGCCTTCTGGACGGGCGCGCCGGAGCTGGGCGGCGAGGGAGACAGCGTCCACGCGCTGGCCGTGAAGGATCTGCGGACCGGGCGGGTCGAGCGGATACCGGGCGCCCGGCGGGTGGACGGCGCGGGCATCGACAACGTGCCGCGGGTGAGCGCCGACGGCCGCTTCGTCGCGTACTCCGACGGATTCGCCGGGAACCGGTCCGCGTACCTGCACGACCGCCGGACCGGCCGGACCCGGCACCTGACCCCGCCGCCCGGCTCCCCGGCCGGTGGCGGGAGCGGTGAGGTCACCTCGCTGAGCGCGGACGGCCGTGCGGTCGCCTTCCGGGCCACCGGGCCCGCTCCGGGCGGGCCGACGCTCGACTACGTGCGCGACACGGTCACCGGCCGGACGGAGCTGATCACCCCGCGAGCCCCGGGAGGGAGCGCGAAGTACGGCATCGTCCGTGGTGTGTCGTTGAGCGGTACGGGGCGGTGGGTGGCCCATGTGGTCGACGAGGCGGAGGGCACCGGGCAGGACCTCTTCGTCCGGGACCGGTGGACCGGCGCCGTACGCCGGGCGGACGTGGATCCCGACGGCACACCCATGGCCGACCGCACCCTGCGGCTGGGGGAGTTGAGCGACGACGGGCGTGCCGTGACGTTCAGCGCCCGCGTCCGCCGGGCGTCGCTCCGGTCGGGGCCGCCCGGCTCGTACGGCTATGTACGGGACCTGCGGGACGGGCGGACCCGGCAGGTGGGCAGGGAACGCGGCTTTCCCACGGCGGTCAGCGGCGACGGGCGGCGCGTGCTGGAGAACTACGACGGCAAGCTCACCCTGCACGACCTGTGCACCGGCGAGCAGCACCTGGTCGCGGCCGGCTACCTGAACCACGCCGCGCAGCACGCCCTGAGCCGGGACGGCCGCAGCGTGGTCTTCGGGTCGAACGCGGCGGACCTGGTGCCGGGGGACACCAACGGGGTGTACGACGTGTTCGTGCGCCGCTTCGGGGGCGACGCGCCGTAGCGGCGCGGCGGGCCTCAGGCACCCGCCGGTGGCGGGAGTTCGCCGGAGCCGCGGGGGATGAGGCGGGTGGGGATCTCCTGGCGCTGCGGGGGGATCCCGTCACCGTCCAGGCGGCGGAAGAGCATCGTGGCGGCGGTCCGGCCGAGGCGCGCGGCGTCCTGCGCCACGACCGTGATCGCGGGGGAGACCAGGTCGGCCAGCTCGAAGTCGTCGAAGCCCACCAGGGCGACCGGGCGCGGGCGTTCGGCGAGCACCCGTACCGCCGTGACCGTGACCCGGTTGTTGCCCGCGAACAGCGCGGTGACCGGGCGCGGCCCGTCCAGCATGCCGGTGGCCGCGAACCGTACCCGGTCGGGCGCGGTCGACCCCAGCGACACCCACGCCTCGTCGACGTCCAGCCCGGCCTGCGCCATCGCCGCGCGGTAGCCGCGCAGCCGCTCCCCGGCGGTGTGGATGCGCGGCTGGTCGCCGATGAAGCCGATCCGGCGGTGGCCGTGCGCGATCAGGTGCGCCACCGCGTCGCGGGCGCCGCCGAAGCTGTCGGACAGCACGGTGTCCGCCTCGATGCGGCCCGCCGGGCGGTCCACGAAGACGGTGGCCACGCCCGCCGCGATCTCCGGCTCCAGGTAGCGGTGGTCCTCGGCGGCCGGAATGATCACCAGGCCGTCCACCCGGCGTGCGCACAGCGCGAGCACCAGCTCCTGCTCACGCGCCGGGTCCTCGGCGCTGGACCCGTTGATCAGCAGCGCGCCGTGGTCCCGGGCGACCTCCTCGACGGCGCGGCTGAGCGGCCCGTAGAAGGGGTCGGCGAGGTCCTCCAGGACCAGGCCGATGCTGGCGGTGCGGCCCTTGCGCAGGATGCGGGCGGAGTCGTTGCGGCGGAAGCCGAGGGCGGTGATGGCGTCCTGGACGCGGCGTTCGGTCTCGGGTGTGACGCCGGGTTCGCCGTTGACCACCCGGGAGACCGTCTTCAGGCCGACGCCCGCCCGGGCCGCGACGTCCTTCATCGTGGGCCGGCTGCCGTAGCGGCGGGAGGTGCCCCGGGCGGTGTCGGTCACGGTGCGCGGTCCTGATTCTGTCGGCGGTGGTGGGGTGCCGGAGGCGTACGCGGTGGCCGGGCGGCCCGGGTGGGGCCGTGACTCCGCTGTGCGTTCCGGCTGTTGGTGGTGAGACGGGCGGGACGGGTGTGGCGGTTCCCCCTCCGGTACGCCGATGATGGCTGTGGCGGTGTCCGGGGGCCGGTGCGTGGGGCCGGCCGCGCCGCACCGCCCAGCGGTACCGCGCGGTGCAGCGCGGTACGGCGTCGAGCATAACCTCTGGACAACGTTGTCAATTAGCACGAGACTGGCGTTCCCGTGCCGGGCCCACGCACCCCGGCCCAGGCGCCCACCAGGAGATTCGACACCGATGCAGACGGACCTGAGCGCAGCGCTGGACATCGGCGGCACCAAGATCGCCGGCGCGCTGGTGGACGAGCACGGCAAGCTGCTCGTCCGCACCACCCGGCCCACGCCCGCCGACCGGGACGGCGCCACCGTGCTGCGCGCGCTGGCCGAGGTGGTGGGTGAGCTGACCGCACGCCCCGAGTGGGCCAGGGTGGCCGCCGTCGGCATCGGCAGCGCGGGCCCGGTGGACGCCCGGCGCGGCACGGTCAGCCCGGTCAACATCCCCGGCTGGCGGGACTTCCCGGTCGTCGCCGAGGTGCGGGACCTGGTCGGCGCGCTGCCCGTCGTCCTGGTGGGCGACGGGGTGGCCATGACCGCCGCCGAGCACTGGCAGGGCGCCGCCCGCGGCTACGCGAACGCCCTGTGCATGGTGGTCTCCACCGGTGTCGGCGGCGGCCTGGTCCTGGGCGGCCAGCTGCACTCCGGCCCCACCGGGAACGCCGGTCACATCGGCCACATCAGCGTGGACCTCGACGGCGACCCGTGCCCGTGCGGCGCCCGCGGCTGCGTCGAGCGCCTCGCCAGCGGCCCGAACATCGCCCGCCGCGCCCTGGAGAACGGCTGGCGGCCGGGCCCCGACGGCGACACCAGCGCCGCCGCCGTGGCCGCCGCGGCACGCGCGGGTGACCCGGTGGCCCGTCACTCGTTCGAGCGGGCCGCCCAGGCCCTGGCCGCCGGTATCGCGGCCACCGCGGCGCTGGTCGAGATCGAGATCGTGGTCATCGGCGGCGGCGTGGCGGGCGCCGGCGGCCTCCTCTTCGACCCCCTGCGCCGTGCCCTGCGTGACTACGCCACGCTCTCCTTCGTCCGTGACATCACGGTCGTACCGGCTCAGACGGGCACGGATGCCGGTGTGGTGGGCGCTGCGGCCGCCGCCGCGCAACAGTCCCGTCTCGATGCCTTCGCCCCAACTGCCTGACGGGGGTTGTGCAGCCCCACGTCCCTCTAGGCTGGTGCCGACCATGGCAGGGGACGAGTGGGGCGAACGGGGCGAGCAGCGTGAATGGTGTGAACGGGCCGGGGGACGAGGAGCGCGGCGGCGAGGGCGGCGGCGGTGCGCGTGACGGGGGCGGCGGCGCCGGGGAGCTGACCGGGCGGCTGCTCGGCGGGCGGTACCGGGTCACCGGACAGATCGGGCGCGGCGGTATGGGCGTCGTCTGCCGGGCGGTGGACGAGGTGCTGGGCCGGGAAGTCGCCGTGAAGGTGCTGCGCGCCTACACCGACGCGTCCGCGCCGGAACTGGCCGACCTGCGGACCCGGATGCAGCGCGAGGCACGGGCCGCGGCCCGCATCCGGCACTCCGGCGTGGTCACCGTGCACGACGTGATCGACGAGGCCGGACGCCCGGTCATCGTCATGGAACTGGTCGACGGCCCGTCGCTGGACGACGCGCTCGACCAGGGCGGGCCCATGGACCCGCGCGAGATCGCCGCCATCGGCGCCAAGGTGATGGACGCGCTGGACGCCGCCCACCAGGTGGGCGTGCTGCACCGGGACGTCAAGCCCGGCAACGTCCTGCTGGAGCGCTGGGCGCAGCGTACGGGCCGCCCGGACGCCGGGGTCGGCCGCGTGGTGCTCACCGACTTCGGCATCGCCAGCATCGAGGCGCCCGACGACGGCGCGACCACCCACCTCACCCGCAGCGGCGAACTCGTCGGCTCGCTCGACTACCTGCCGCCCGAGCGCGCCCAGGGACAGCCGCCGTCGCCCGCCTCGGACATCTGGTCGCTGGGCATGACGCTGTACGCGGCCGTGGAGGGCAGCGGCGCGCCGTTCCGCCGTACCTCGGTCTGGTCGACCCTGACGGCGATCGTCTCCGAACCGCTGCCCGCACCGCGCCGGGCCGGACCGCTGACGCCCGTACTGCACGCCCTGATGGCCAAGGACCCGGCCGCCCGGCCGAGCGCGGCCGAGGCACGGGCGCTGCTGACGGCGGTGGCCGACGGGCGCGAGACGGTGCGGCTGGGGAGGGGGACGGGGCCGGCAGCGGGGGCCGGTTCGGGATCGGGGTCGGATACGGGTGCGGGTACGGGGCAGAGCGCGCAGGCGCCGCGGACGCCGACCGCGCCGGACGTCCTGGTGCCGGGGCCACCGGCGCCGCCCGTGCCCACGGGAGCCGGGCCGGCCGGAGGGCAGGCGCCGACCGGGCCGGTCAGTGGTCATGCCCCCACCGGTCCTGTCGCCGCAGAGGCCCCGGGCGCCGGACATCCAGCCCCGAGCCACCCAGCCCCCAACCATCCAGCTCCCAACCACCCCGGCGCCCAGGACACCAGCACCGTCGCGACCACCGGTGCCACCCCGCCTCCGGCGCGGCGCGAGCGGCGTACCGCCGTGTTCGCCGCAGCCGCGGTGGCCGCCGTCCTGGTGGCGGGTGGCGGAGTGACGTACGGGCTCATGGCCAGGGACTCCGGCGGTACGGTCGCGGAGCGGCGGCCCGCCGCGCCTCCGGAGGAGCAGGCCGCGCGGGCGGGCGCGTCGGGCACGCCGCGGGAGACCGGGGACGCGAAGCCGGGCGGCGCGGCGAGCGGAAAGGACGAGGGGGAGCGGAGCGCGGCGCCCGTCACTCCGGGCGGGCCGTCGAAGGATGCCGCTTCCGGGAAGCCGAAGCCCGGTGCCGGCGGCGATCCCGGCAAGGCCGGTGACGGCGGCGCGGCGGCCGGCGGTACGGGCGGTGGGGGCGACGGCGGGCAGGGCGGCACCGGGGGTGCCGCGGCTGGCGGCGGGTCCGCCGCCTCGGGTGGCGGCAGTGCCACCGGTGGCGCCCCGGAGCCGAGCTCGTGCGCGCCGATCGGCGGCGGCAAGGTCAACTGCCAGGTGTGGCGCTCCGCCGCCTCGTACACCGGGTCCTTCCAGCACGTCGGCACGTTGAACGCGGGCACCAACTACTTCTACTGCCAGGCGAATCTGGGGCGCCGCGAGACGTACGGCCGGTGGACCAACACCTGGTGGGCGAAGACGGACGACGACAGTGGCAACAGCGGCGTGTACGTCAGCGCCGTCTACCTCAAGGGCGGCCGGAACGACGCGCCCGTCCCCGGCCTGCCGGCCTGCTGAGCCGGCCGGCAGGGGAGACCGGGCGGGCCGTACGGCCCGCCCGGCCAGGACGTGGGCCGCGTCAGCAGGTGAACTTGGCGTCGGCCCAGTCGGCGTGGTCGTAGTACAGGCCGTCACCGACGTCCTGCACGACGAGCCGTACGGTGTTCGCACCGGAGACGGCGGCGCTGACCGCCTTCGCCGGGTCCGTGCCGGTCAGCTTGCCGCTCTCGGCGGCCTTCCGCCCGTCGGCCCACACCTCGAAGGTGACCGACCCCTGGTCGGCGGTCTCGTCGTCCACGCCCACCTGCGCGCTGAACGCCGAGCACTTCCCGCCCGTGTAGTACGTGATCTCGCTGGGCGCGTGGGCACCCAGCCCCTTGGCGTACGGCACCCCGCCGATGCGCAGCGGCGTCCCGTCACCGGCCTGGGGCCCGCCCACACTCATGTCCTTCTCCACCGGCCCGTACCCGTTGGTGGCGGAGATCCAGGGCAGGTCGCTGGCGTACGAGGTGCCGGCGGGCGGTGCCTGGACGGCGGCGACCGGGACCGGCAGCGTCTGGGTGACCCGCTGCCCGCGTGGTGAACGGTAAGCGGTGGTCAGCGTCAGCTCGTACGTACCCGGCTTGGTGCCCGCGAGGGGCGCGATCCGCCAGGCGGTGGCCAGTTCCTCGCCCGGGGGCAGGACGTGGGTGCCGGTGGACGTCACCGGCTCGACGCGCCAGCCCTGCGGGGCCTTGAGGCCGACCGCGACGTCCAGCGCGGGCGTCCGGCCGAGGTTGCGGGTCAGGGTGGCGACCCGGGCCTCCTTGCCGACCTCGATCGGCGCGACCCGGTCCGCGCCGCTGTCGAGGGCCGGCGGGTCCTGCGGCCACTGGCGGTCGGCGGAGACGCGGTACACCAGCGTGCCGTGGGCCGGTACGGTCCCGGCGATCTCGCCCGCGGTGTGGGTGTTCTCATGCTTCCACAGGTCGCGCAGCCGGTAGCCGCCCGCCTGCGGCAGGCCGAGCTCCTTGGCCGTCGTGCTGATGCGCTGCGGATCGCCGGTCTCGTTGAACAGGGCCACGGCCCGGTCGCCGTTGGCCAGCGGCTTGCTCAGTACCCAGCGGCCGCCCTCGGACTTCAGCACCTCGGCCTGCTTGCCCAGCGGGTCCTGGTCGAGCGCGACGACCTCCTTGTTGTCGAGGATGTCGAACGTCGACTGCGTGGCCTTGCGCAGGTCGGTGCCGATCAGCAGCGGCGCGGCCATCATCGACCACAGCGAGAAGTGGCTGCGGTACTCGGTGTCCGTCATGCCGCCGTTGCCGACCTCCAGCATGTCCGGGTCGTTCCAGTGGCCGGGGCCGGCGTACGGCGCGAGCGGCGCGTTGAACTTGAAGATCGAGACCATGCTGTCCCACGCGTCACTGATGTCACCGGTGGTGCGCCACAGGTGCCCGACGTCCGCCGCCCACTCCCACGGCTTGTTCTCGCCCCACTCACAAATGCTGTAGACGATGGGGCGGCCCGTCGCCTTCAGGGCGTCGCGCATGGTGAGGTAGCGCTTCTTGGCGTCCACCCCCTGGTTGTTGCAGTTGTCGTATTTCAGGTAGTCCACTCCCCAGTCGGCGAACTGCTGGGCGTCGGAGTACTCATGGCCCAGCGCGCCGGGCATCGCCTGGGCGCACGTCCTGGTCCCGGCGCTGGTGTAGATGCCGAACTTCAGCCCCTTGGCGTGCACGTAGTCCGCCAGGGCCTTGATGCCGTTGGGGAAGCGGGTGGTGTCCGGGACCAGTTTGCCGTTGGCGTCGCGCTCCTTCTGGGCCCAGCAGTCGTCGAGGTTGACGTACTCGTAGCCGGCGGCCTTGAGGCCCTTCTCGACGAAGAGGTCGGCGATTCCCTTGATCATCGCCTCGTTGAAGTCGGCTCCGCAGTGGGTGGAGTTCCAGTTGTTGAAGCCCATGGGGGGCGTCTTGGCCAGGCCGTCGGGCAGCCGCGGGGCGGCGGACGCGGCTGTTCCGGCGGAGCCGGCCGTGGTCGTCGGGGTGCCGGGTGGCGTGCCGGCCGTACGGGCCGCGGCGGGCAGGGCGGTGACCCCCGCCGAGCACAGCAGCGCCGCGGACAGGGCCGCGACGACTCTTCGCCGGGCACGCCGGGTGGTGCGGGAGGTGTGCGGGCGCATGAATCGCGTCCTCCGTTCTCGGAGAGTGCAGTGAGTCATGTACCAGTCAATTGCGGGTGTTTACGGTAAGGCTTGTTGGACTGTGTTGGAAGGCAAAGGGCGAATACTCCGGAACGGCCCGCCGGAAGCCTTGACTGCGGCCCTTGTCGGGAGTGAGATCCCAGCACTCGCGTTCGGTTCTGTTCGGTTCCATCGCCGAGGAGGGGGAAAAGACATGGTCCAGATGTGGGAGGACGGTCCGGACGGGCGTACGCGCCGGGCGGTACGCGGGATGTCCCGGCGGTCCGTGGTGCGCGGCCTGGCGGCCGGTGCGGGGGCGGTCGCCCTGCCGTCGCTGCTCACCGCCTGCGGTGGCGGTCCCGGTGACGGCGTCACCCTGGGGTCCAATGCCTCGGACGCGGTGCCGAAGCGCGCGTACGCCGACGCCTTCGCCGCGTACGAGAAGAAGTCGAAGAAGACGGTGAAGGTCAACACCGTCAATCACGAGAACTTCCAGGAGAACATCAACCGTTACCTCCAGGGCACGCCCGACGACGTCTTCACGTGGTTCGCCGGATACCGGATGCAGTACTTCGCGCGCAAGGGGCTGCTCGCCGACATCAGTGATCTCTGGAGGAAGTTCGACGGGTTCTCCGACGCGGTGAAGAAACAGTCCACGGGTGAGGACGGCAAGCAGTACTTCGTGCCGTACTACTACTACCCGTGGGCGGTCTTCCACCGGAAGAGCGTTTTCCGGACGCGGGGTTACGAGATCCCCGAGACCTTCGACCAATACCGCGCGCTGGCCCGGCAGATGCAGAAGGACGGCCTCACCCCATTCGCCTTCGGCGACAAGGAGGGCTGGCCCGCCATGGGCACCTTCGACTACCTCGACATGCGGGCCAACGGTTACGACTTCCACATCGCCCTGATGCGCGGCGAGAAATCCTGGACCAGCCCTCAGGTGCGGCAGGTCTTCGACCTGTGGCGGAGCCTGCTGCCGTACCACCAGAAAGGCGCGAACGGCCGGACGTGGCAGGAGGCGGCGCAGTCCCTCCAGCGCAAGGAGACCGGTATGACGGTGCTCGGACTGCCGCACCCCGGCCAGCAGTTCACCGCCCAGAACCGCGCGGACCTGGACTTCTTCCCGTTCCCCGAGATCGATCCGGCCTACGGCAGGCAAGCGGTCGAGGCGCCGGTCGACGGGTTCCTGATGGCGAAGAAGGCCCGGCACCGCGAAGCCGCTCGCGATCTGCTCACCTTCCTCGCCACACCGGAGGCCGAGCTGAGCTATCTGAAACGGGATCCGAACAATGTCGCGGTCAACAGCAGGGCCGGCACCGGGACGTACGACGCCCTCCAGAAGAAAGCCGTCCGGCTGGTGGCCGGCGCCCGGCAGCTATCACAGTTCATGGACCGCGACACCCGCCCCGATTTCGCCTCGACGGTACTGATCCAGGCGATCCAGCAGTTCATCGGCGACCCCGACGACATCGACGGCCTGGTGAACAGCATCGAACGGCAGAAGAAGCAGATGTTCGCCGCGGACTGACGCCATGACCACCGTCGACCGTACGACCGGCCGGGCGCCGGGAACCGTGCCGAAGCCCTCCGCGCGCCGCCCCGGGCGCCGGGGCCCGCGGCGCCACACCCGCCGCGACCTCGCCGTCCTGTGCGTCCTGCTGGGCCTGCCGGTCCTGCTCGACCTCGTCCTGGTGTGGGGGCCGGCACTGGCCTCCGTCGGCCTGTCCTTCACCGACTGGGACGGCGTCGGCGCCGTCGAATGGGCCGGCCTCGGCAATTACGAGCACCTCTTCGCCGATTATCCGCAATTCTGGCCGGCGGTCCGCAACAATCTGCTGTGGCTGGCCGCGCTCGGCCTGCTCGCCACCCCGTTCGGCCTGCTGCTCGCCGCGCTCATCGACCGCGGCGTGCGCTTCAGCCGCTTCTACCAGTCCACGCTGTACATGCCGGTGGTGCTCTCGCTCGCCGTCGTCGGCTTCATCGCCCAGCTGATCCTCTCCCGCGACCAGGGCGCGCTGAACGCCCTGCTGGGCGCCGAGGAGAACCCGGTCGACTGGCTCGGCGACCCGGACCTCAACATCTGGATGATCCTGCTGGCCGCCTGCTGGCGGCACACCGGCTACGTGATGATCCTCTACCTCGCCGGGCTGAAGTCCGTGGACCCGGAACTGAAGGAGGCCGCGGCCATCGACGGGGCCACCGAGCGGCAGGCGTTCTTCCGCGTCGTGCTGCCTGCCCTGCGCCCGGTGAACGTCATCGTCGGCGTCATCACCGTCATCGAGGCCCTGCGCGCCTTCGACATCGTCTACGCCGTCAACAAGGGCCGCAACGGGCTCGAACTGCTGTCCGTCCTGGTGACCGACAACATCGTCGGCGAGGCGAGCCGGATCGGCTTCGGCTCGGCCATCGCCGTCGTGCTGCTGCTGGTCTCCCTCGGGTTCATCATCACCTATCTCGTCCAGGAGCTGAGAGGGGAACAGCGCCGATGACCCTGCCCGCCGTACGGACCGCGCGCCCGGCGCGCCCTGCCGGGCCGGCGGGCGGCGTGCCCCGCCGCCGTGGCCGCTGGGGCGTGCACCTCTTCCTGCTCGCCGTCTCGCTCGCCTTCCTCGCGCCGCTGCTGCTGGCCGTCTACGCGTCGCTGCGCCCGTACGAGGAGACCGCCCGGGACGGGTACTTCTCCCTGCCGAGCCGGCTCTCCTTCGACTATTACCGGCAGGCGTTCACCGATTCCGGCATGGGCCGGTATTTCCTGAACACGCTGCTGATCGCGGTGCCGGGTGTCCTGATCACCCTTTTCCTCGCGTCCTTCACCGCCTTCGCCGTGGCCCGGCTGCGGCTGCGCGGTTCGCTGCTCCTGCTGATGTTCTTCACGGCCGGCAATCTGCTGCCGCAACAGGTCATCGTCACACCGCTGTACGTGCTCTTCACCAAGGTGCCGCTACCGTACTGGCTGTCCGACTCGCTGACGCTCTACGACTCGCTGTGGGCCGTGCTCGCCGTACAGGTCGCCTTCCAGCTCGGCTTCTGCGTCTTCGTCCTGGCGAATTTCATGCGGACCCTGCCACGGGAAATCCTGGAGGCCGCGGTCGTGGACGGCGCCGGGGTGTGGACGCGCTACCGCCAGGTGACCCTGCCGCTGTGCCGGCCCGCGCTCGCCGCGCTCGGCACCCTGCAATTCACCTGGATGTACAACGACTTCCTGTGGGGCCTGGTCTTCCTCTCCGACGGCGACAAACTCCCGGTCACCTCGGCCCTGAACAATCTGCGGGGTCAGTTCTTCACGGACTACAACCTGCTCGCCGCGGGTTCGGTCGTCGTCGCCCTGCCCACGATCGTCGTCTTCCTGCTCCTGCAACGGCACTTCATCGCGGGTCTGACCCTGGGCGCGAACAAGGGATGACGGGCCGCGCGCCTCGTACGCCCGGGCGCGGGAAATCCGGTGCGCGGCCCCTTGCCGGGTGCGGCGGAGGCGGCGACGCTCCGGCTGAGGCACGCCTTTCGGATCAGCCGGACGGCGTGCTCCGCATCCTGAGCGGGAAAGGGGAAGCGCCATGACGAATGCCCAGATGTGGGCGCTGATCATCGGTTTCGCGTCACCGGTGTTCATCTCCGTCGTCAATCAGCCGCAATGGTCGCACGCCACGAGGACCCTGGTGCAGGTGGTGGTATCGGTGCTGGTGGGACTGGGGAGCGCGCTCTTCGCCGGGGACTTCGCCGGAAAGGACGTGGTGACCAGCATCCTCGTCGCCGCGGTGGCCGCGATCAGCGCGTACAAGGGGGTCTTCAAACCTTCCGGTATCGCGCCGAAGGTGGAAAAGGCCACGTCCGTGGCAGCACGCGGATAGCCCCGGCCCCGCAAAAGTTTCCGTGGCAGGGTGTTACGGGCAACTCACAGGGGTCTAGGGACAAGGGGGCAATGTGATCGTCTGGCTGAACGGCGCGTCCGGTGCGGGAAAGTCCACCGCGGCCCGGCACCTGCTGGATCTGCTTCCCGGAAGCACGCTCTACGACCCCGGACTGGTCGGCAGCGAGCTGCGGCAGATGCTGCCCGCCGCGCGGCTGGAGCAGGCCGGCGGCTACCAGGGCCTGCCGTCCTGGCGCCGGCTCGTCGTGGACACCGCCGCCGCGCTGCTCAACGAGGTGCCGGGGCCGCTCATCACCCCCATGCCGCTGCTGCGCCAGGAGTACCGCGACGAGATATTCGGCGGCCTCGCCTCGCGCCGGGTGTCCGTACGGCATGTCCTGCTGCACGCGGAGGAAACGATCCTCCGCGAGCGCGCGGGCCTCACGGACCGGACCGGGAACCCGGCCGGTGACGCGGCCGCACAGCAGTGGGGCCGGGCCCACCTGGAGTCGTACGAGGACGCGCTCGGCTGGCTCAAGCAGGACGCGCACGTCATCGACACGGCACGGCTGACGCCCCGGGAGACCGCCGAGCGGGTCGCCGAAGCGGTCCGCACCGGCGCCGGGGCCTGCGACATCGTGCAGACACCGGAGCCCACGGCGGAGACCCTGGCGGCCGGGGTGCTGCTCTTCGACGACGCCGACCGGGTGCTCCTGGTGGACCCGACGTACAAGCCGGGCTGGGAGTTCCCGGGCGGTGTCGTGGAGCCGGGCGAGCCGCCGGCCCGCGCGGGGCTGCGCGAGGTCACCGAGGAACTGGGCATCCGGCTGCACAGCGCCCCGCGCCTGCTGGTGCTGGACTGGGAACCGCCGAAGCCGCCCGGCTTCGGCGGGCTGCGGATGCTCTTCGACGGCGGACGGCTGGCGGGCGAGCAGATCCGCGACCTGCTGCTGCCCGGGCCCGAACTGCGGGACTGGCGGTTCGCCACCGAGGAGGAGGCGGCGGACATGCTGCCCCCGGTGCGCTGGAACCGGCTGCGCTGGGCCTTGCGCGCACGCGAACAGGGACGCCCGCTCAATCTTGAGGCGGGCGTCCCTGTGGGATGAGCGGGCGGTGCCGGCGGTCCGGGGCGGCGGTCCGGTGACAGCCGGTCCGGGGCGGCGGGAGAGCCCCGGGCCGGCCGTCAGCGGACACCGTACGGGCGGCTCAGGCGCCGGCAGCCGCGGACTGCTGCGCGTACCGCTGGAGGAACAGCGCCTCGGCCAGCGACAGGCGCTCCAGCTCCTCCGGCGAGACGCTCTCGTTGACCGCGTGGATCTGCGCCTCGGGCTCGCTGAGGCCGATGAGCAGGATCTCGGCCTGCGGGTAGAGCGCGGCCAGGGTGTTGCACAGCGGGATCGATCCGCCCATGCCGGACGTCTGCATCTCGGTACCGTCGTACGCCTCGCGCATCGCCTCCGCCATCGACGCGTACGCCGGGCTGCCGGTGTCCGCGCGGAACGGCTGGCCCTGCCCGACCTGCTCGACGGTGACCCGCGCGCCCCACGGCGCGGCCTTCTCCAGATGCGCGGTGAGCAGCTCCGACGCCTTGGCGGCGTCCGTGCCCGGCGGCACCCGCAGACTCACCAGCGCCCGCGCGCCCGCCTGCACGGACGGCGTGGCGCCGACCACCGGCGGGCAGTCGATGCCGAGGACGGTGACGGCCGGGCGGGCCCAGATCCGGTCGGCGACCGTGCCGCCGCCGGTCAGCCCGACGCCGTCCAGCACCTTGGCGTCCTTGCGGAACTCCTCCTCCGGGTACTGCAGACCGTCCCAGCGCGCGTCCGCCTCCAGGCCGTCGATGACCGTCGAGCCGTCCTCCGCGCGCAGCGAGTCCAGGATGCGGATCAGCGCCGCCAGCGCGTCCGGCGCCGCCCCGCCGAACTGGCCGGAGTGCAGATTGCCCTCCAGGGTGTCCACCTGGACGCGCACCAGCGTCATACCACGCAGCGTCGCCGTCACCGTCGGCAGGCCGACGCGGAAGTTGCCGGTGTCACCGATGACGATGGCGTCGGCCGCCAGCAGCTCGGGGTGGGCCTCGGCGTACTGCTCCAGACCGCCGGTGCCCTGCTCCTCGGAGCCCTCCGCGATCACCTTGACGCTGACCGGGACGCCGCCGTGCTCCTTCAGCGCCCGCAGCGCCGTCAGGTGCATGATCAGACCGCCCTTGCAGTCGGCGGCACCGCGCCCGTACCAGCGGCCGTCCCGCTCGGTCAGCTCGAACGGCGGCGATATCCAGGCGGCCTCGTCCAGCGGCGGCTGCACGTCGTAGTGCGCGTACAGCAGCACGGTCGGCGCGCCGGCCGGCCCCGGCAGGAAGCCGTAGACGGACTGGGTGCCGTCCGGGGTGTCCAGCAGCGCCACGTCCGTGAAGCCCTCGGACCGCAGCGCGCCCGCCACCCACTCGGCGGCGGCCTCGCACTCACTGCGGGGGAACTGCGCCGGGTCGGCGACCGACTTGAAGGCCACCAGCTCGGCCAGTTCGGTCCTGGCCCGGGGCTGCAGCGAGGCGACGGTGTGCGCGAGCGGGCTGTCAGGCATGGAACGCTCCTTGTGGGCGCGGCGTTGTACACGTGGGTCACGTGCGGGTCCGTCCGGCGCGCCGCACCGGACCAACCGTACGTACGGGCGATTGTGGGGCCGATCTTCCCACAGGACGCTCGCCGAAGGGCGGCCCGTAGGATGCGGGCGGTACGCGGCAAGGCATCGAACGGGAGCAGAAGCACAGGTGAGCAGCGACAGCGCAGCCGAGGAGAACCAGCAGGTGTGGGACGTCGTGGTGGTGGGCGCGGGGCCCGCCGGAGCCTCGGCCGCCTACGCCGCGGCGTGTACGGGACGCCGGGTGCTGCTCCTGGAGAAAGCCGAACTGCCCCGCTACAAGACCTGCGGCGGCGGCATCATCGGACCGTCCCGCGACGCGCTGCCGCCCGGCTTCGACCTGCCGCTGCGCGACCGCGTCCACGCGGTGACCTTCACGCTCAACGGGAAGCTCACCCGCACCCGCCGCTCCAAGAACATGCTGTTCGGGCTCATCAACCGCCCCGAGTTCGACGCCCAGCTGGTCAAGACGGCCCAGGACGCCGGCGCCGAGCTGCGTACGGGCGTCACGGTCTCCCGGGTCGAACAGCACGGCTCCGCGGTGCCGGACCGGCGGACCGTCGCCGTGGTGCTGGCCGACGGCGAGGTGGTGCTGGCCCGCGCGGTGGTCGGTGCGGACGGCAGCGCCAGCCGGATAGGCGCCCACGTCGGCGTGAAGATGGACCAGGTCGACCTGGGCCTGGAGGCCGAGATCCCGGTGCCGCCGACGGTCGCCGAGGACTGGGCCGGCCGGGTGCTGGTGGACTGGGGCCCCATCCCGGGCAGCTACGGCTGGGTCTTCCCCAAGGGCGACACCCTCACCGTCGGCGTGATCTCGGCCCGCGGCGAGGGCGCCGCGACCAAGCGCTACCTGGACGACTTCATCGGCCGCCTCGGCCTCGCGGGCTTCGAGCCGAGCATCTCCTCCGGCCACCTGACCCGCTGCCGCGCCGACGACTCGCCGCTCTCCCGCGGCCGGGTCCTGGTGTGCGGCGACGCCGCCGGACTGCTGGAGCCGTGGACCCGCGAGGGCATCTCCTTCGCGCTGCGCTCGGGGCGGCTCGCGGGGGAGTGGGCGGCCCGCGTCTCGGAGGCGCACGACGCGGTGGACGCCCGCCGCCAGGCCCTGAACTACGCCTTCGCGATCAAGGCCGGGCTGGGCGTCGAGATGGGCGTCGGCCGCCGTATGCTCACCCTCTTCTCCCGCCGCCCCGGCCTGATCCACGCCGCCCTGACCGGCTTCCGCCCTGCCTGGCACGCCTTCGCGAAGATCGTCCGCGGCACGACCACACTGGCCGAGATCGTCCGTACGCATCCGGTGGCGCGGCGGGCCATGGGGGCGTTGGACCGGGAGTAGGGGCCGGGCGAGGCCCGGAGCGGGGGAGTGCGGCGGGGCGCGTCCGGCGGCTACTCCCGGGGGAGTACGTCGGATCACCACGCCGGGCTGACGCCCCGTACGGCGCGCCGGTCTAGCGTGGCGGCATGGACAACGGACGGCCGCGGTGGGCGCGGCGCTGCCACGGTCTGCGTCCGGGTGGTCCGCGGGGGAGCGGCTCGCGCCCGGGTGAGCTGCGCGAGGGCGGCCCGCGTCCGGACGGACCGCGCCTGGAAGGGTGGCGGGCGGCGGGCGACGGGGGCTTCGCCGAGCGGGCCGGCGGGCGGCTGCCCTGGGGCTCGACGGTCGGATTGACCCTGTTCGTGCTCGTCGGCACCCGCTTCGCGGCGAAAGGGCAGTCCGACCGCGCCGACCTCGACCCGCTCGCGTACGCGCTGGTGATCGCGGGCGCCGCCCTGCTGCTCCTGCGCCACCGTCACCCGCGCACCGTGGCCCTCGGCACCGCGCTGCTGTCCGCCGGTTACCTCGCCGCCGGTTACCCGTACGGCCCGGTCCTGCTCGTCAGCGCCTTCGGCTGCTTCGCGGCCGTCGCCGCCGGGCACCGCGCGACCGCCTGGACCGGCGTCGGCCTGATCTGGGCGAGCCACCTCCTGACCGGCCACTGGCTCTACCGGTGGCTGCCGCCGCCCGGCGACGGCCCCGCGCCCTGGGGCGAGCAGCTGTTCGTCACGGTCCTCGTGGTGGCGGTCGTGGCGCTCTCCGAGCTGGCGCGCGTACGCCGGGAGCAGTTCGCCCGGGCCCGCGCCGAGCGGCTGGCCGCCGAGCGGCGGCGGGCCGCCGAGGAACGGCTGCGGATCGCCCGGGAACTGCACGACGTGCTGGCGCACAGCATCTCCGTGATCAACGTCCAGGCAGGCGTCGGCCTGGCCCTCCTGGACGACGACCCCGAGCAGGCCCGCACCGCCCTGACCACCATCAAGGCCGCCAGCAAGGAGGCGCTGGGCGAGGTCCGGCAGGTCCTGGACACGCTGCGGACGCCGGGCGACGCGCCGCGCGCCCCGGCACCCGGCCTGGACCGGCTGCCCGAACTGTGCGAGCAGGCCGAAGCCGCCGGCCTGACGGTCGAGGTCTCCGTGAGCGGCACGCGCACCGGCCTCGCCCCGGGGACCGGTCTGGCCGCCTTCCGGATCGTCCAGGAGGCGCTGACCAATGTCGTACGGCACTCCGGTTCCCGTACCGCGCGGGTCCGGCTCGCCCACCTCCCCGACGCGCTGGAGATCACCGTGGACGACGACGGCCCGGCCACCGCCGCCGGGCGCGCCGCGGACATCACCGGGGGCGGTGACACCGGCGGCGGCCGCACCGGTGGCGGCAACGGCCTGCTCGGTATGCGGGAACGCGCTGCCGCGCTCGGCGGCACCGTCGAGGCGGGGCCACGCCCGGACGGTGGCTTCCGGGTGCACGCCCGCATCCCGCTGCGCGCCGCGACACCCGCCGAACCGCCGGAGCCGCGGCGGCCCGGCCCCGGGCACGCTCCGGATACGGTGAGGCCCCAGGCCACCGAGGAGGAGTCGTGATCCGGGTACTGCTCGCCGACGACCAGCTGCTGGTCCGCGCCGGCTTCCGGGCCCTGCTGGACGCCCAGCCCGGCATCGAGGTCGTCGGGGAGGCGGCGGACGGCGAGGAAGCGCTGCTCGCCCTCCGCGACCTGCGTCCCGACGTCGTCCTGATGGACATCCGGATGCCGGTGCTGGACGGGCTCGCCGCCACCCGCCAGATCTCCGAGGACCCCCGCCTGTCCGCCGTGAAGGTCGTCATGCTCACCACCTTCGAGCTGGACGAGTACGTCTTCGAGGCGATCCGCTGCGGCGCGTCCGGCTTCCTGGTCAAGGACACCGAACCGGAGGAACTGGTGCGCGCCGTACGCGCCGTGGTCGAGGGCGACGCGCTGCTCTCGCCGGGGGTCACCCGCCGGCTGATCGCCGAGTTCGCCGCCCGCTCCAAGGAACCGGCCGCGGACGGCACCCTGGCCGCCCTCACCGAGCGCGAGCGGGAGGTGATGGCGCTCGTCGGCATCGGGCTGTCGAACGAGGAGATCGCCCGCCGCCTGGTCGTCAGCCCGTTGACCGCCAAGACCCACGTCAGCCGTACGATGGTCAAACTGGGCGCCCGCGACCGGGCCCAACTGGTGGTCCTGGCGTACGAGTCGGGGCTCGTGCGTCCCGGGTGGCTCGGGTGACCGCCCACCGCGGGTTGCGGGCAGAGACCTGACCTGACCTGAGACCCGGGGCCGGAGTCCGAGGGCCGGGACGCCACCCGGAGCGTCGGCCGGCGAAGCGGCGCAGGACCCGCACCACCCGCCACACGAACGCGGTCCCCGCCGCGCTCCCGGCCGCCGCCAGGATCCCGCCCGTCCCCGTCCGGTCCGGATGCGTGAAGAGCAAGGGGCTCACGACCGCGCCGAAGACGAGGGCGGCCACGAACGCGCCGGTCAGCAGGGCGGACCCGATCTCGACGGTCATCGCGTCGCGATCGGCCTGGGAGCGGGTCGGTGGGCATGGTGACGCCCTGTCATGCGGCGCCCTCGCCGTTGACTCCCGGACCCCGTGTCCGCCCCGCCGCACCGCGTGCGTCAGATGCCCGAGCGCTCCTGCCACAGCCGGGCCAGCCCGGTGTCGCCCGTGAGGGTGATGCCGTCCAGCGATCGCCGGTTCCACAGGGCGAGGTACAGGTCGGGCGCCGGGCCCTCGATCACACAGTCCGCCGCGGCGGCCCCGGAGGCGGCTGTGTCGTCCGGCGCCGGCGCGCTCGGTATGCGCTCGGCGCGCGGCGGCGCGTCCGACAACCGGACCGACCAGGCCGCGTCGGGCACCCCGGGCGCCCCGGTGGCCCGTATCAGAAGCGTCTTGGGCGACTCCGTACGCATCGTGCTGCGCTCGCGCGCCTGCATGCCGACCAGCAGCTCGTCGATGCCGTCGACGGCGAAGGCGGGCGCGGCGGCCGTGATGCCGACGCCGAGCGCCGCCTCGGCGTCGGCGCGGTGCACCGCCGTCTCGTGGGCCTGGCGGCGCGCCCAGAAGGCCAGCGGGGACGGTGCGGGCAGGAAGGTCCAGCACGACAGGTCCGCCGGGGCCGAGCGCAGCGCCCGCACCAGCGTCCGGCAGCCGTCGCGCAGCCAGTCGGCGAGCTGCTCGTCGGGCAGGTCCGGGGCCTCCGGCGGCCGGGACGGCTGCTGAAGTCCCCGGGCCACGAAGTCCGTCGCCCAGCGGTGCACCAGGCCGGTGTGCGAGAGCAGGTCCCGCACCCGCCACTCCGGGCAGGTGGGGACCGGGGCGTCGGCTCCGGCCCGCTCGGCGGCGTCCGCGAGGAGGTGCCCGTCCCGTTCCAAGGACGCGGTGAAGTCAGTGATCTCCATGCCGCTGAGTGTGCCAGCCACCACTGACAACGGCCCGGCCCGTGCCCGGCCGGCCGCGCAGTGCGCGGTGCACCAGCCCGAGCAGCAGCGCGTTGACCAGCGCGGCGACGGCCAGTGTCAGGACCAGGTACCACTGCGGCGACCCGCTCCCGCCCCACAGCGCGTCACCGGCGAGCCACAGCGGGAAGACCGTGGGGGCGGTGAGCAGCGCTGCCCAGATGCCGGCGAACGAGGCGTCCTCGTGCTGCACGAAAGCCAGGTCCACCACGGCGAAGAGCACCGCCGCGACCACCAGCGCCAGGTAGACCAGCGAGACCGGATTGCCGAACATCAGCCGCGCGGGTCCACGCAGCCGAGGTGTGATGCTCATGCAGCCCCCAGGTGTCGGGGTGGCCGGACGGTGCCGGCGTGCGCGTCCCGCGCGTCGGCGCTCTCCGGCCGGATGCCCTGGCCGAATCCGTGACCAAGTAGCCAATTATGGTCCGCATACGGTCCCTTCCGACAGGTCGGGTACCCGGCGGCCGCGTATCGACTCCCGCGTACACGCCGGTACGCACCGTGCGGTAGCCGCACCGGGACGCGTCCGGGACGCCCCGCCCCGCTCACGGGCGTACGGGATGCGCACCGCGTCCGCCGCGAGCGCGTGCTGCCCGGCGCCACGTCCCCCGTCCTCCGGAAGGGTGGCCCGTATTTTGTTTACCGTGGGTACAAAGCAAGAATGGGCCCGTGACCCACACTCGGACAACCAGGCTGGAGCGGGGCCGCAGCGCTCTCGGACCCGCACTGGAGCTCGTACACACCGGGCGCGCGCCCACCCGTGCCGTCCTGACCTCGGAACTCGGCGTGACCCGGGCGACCGCGGGCGCGGTGGCGGCGGAGCTGGAAGCGCTCGGGCTGATCACCGTCGACTCCCGCCCGACCTCCTCGGCGGGCTCCCAAGGCCGCCCGTCCCACCGGCTGTTCCTCGACGAGAACGGCCCGGTCGTCCTCGCCGCGCAGATCCACGCCGACGGCTTCCGCACCGCGCTGGTCGGCCTCGGCGGGCGGATCGTGGCCACCGAGAGCGGCTGCGACACCATCCCCGCCGACCCGGCCCACGTACTTGCCGAAGTCGTGGCGTCCGGCGCCGGGATGCTCGAACGGACCGGCCGGCGCTGCCTCGGCGCGGCGCTCGCCATCCCGTCCGCCGTCGCCGAACCCGACGGCGAAGCGCTCAACCCGCTGCACCTGGCCTGGCCCACGGGCGCCCCCGTACGCCGTCTCTTCCGGCGCGCCCTCGCCGAGGCCGGCATCCCCGGGGTCACCCCGGCGGTCGGCTTCACGGGCAACGACGTCAACCTCGTCGCCCTGGCCGAACACCGGCACGGCGCCGGCCGCGGCGCCCGCGACCTGCTGTGCGTCGCCTCCGGGCACCGGGGTGTCGGCGGCGCGCTGGTCCTGGACGGGCGGCTGCACAGCGGCAGTTCGGGCCTGGCCCTGGAGGTCGGTCACCTCACCGTCAACCCGGAGGGCGCGCCCTGCCACTGCGGCAGCCGCGGCTGCCTGGACGTCGAGGCGGACCCGCTCGCCTTCCTCGGCGCCGCGGGCCGCGCACCGGGCCCCGAGGGCTCGCTGCTCCGGCAGGCCACCGACCTGCTGCGCGAGGAGTACCAGGACCCGGCCGTACGGGCCGCCGCGGACCTGCTGATCGACCGCCTCGGCCTCGGGATCGCCGGACTCGTCAACATCCTCAACCCCGACCGCATCATCCTCGGCGGTCTGCACCGCGAACTCCTGGGCGCCGACCCGGAACGGCTGCGGGCCGTGGTCGCCGAGCGCAGCCTGTGGGGACGCAGCGGCGGCGTACCGATCCTGCCCTGCACGCTCGACCACAACAGCCTGGTCGGCGCGGCCGAACTGGCATGGCAGCCGGTGCTGGACGACCCGCTGGTGGTCCTGGAGGCGGAGGGGTAGGGGGGGAGCCGGGCGGGGCAGGGGCCGGACGGTCGGACGGCCGCCGCGGCACCTCAGCCCCCGGCCGGGCCCCCGCGCCACCGCGGCGCGGCCCGACGGCCGACGGCGGTCTCGAACGCCGCGCGGGCCAGCAGCCGCGTCGAGTCCAGCGTCGGCAGCGGCGAGACCTCCGGTGACACCAGGAGCGGTATCTCCGTGCACACGAGGGCGACCGCGTCGCAGCCGCGGGCCGCCAGCCGCTCGATGACGCGGACGTACTCCCGGCGCGAGGGCTCGGTGAGGACATCGTTCACCAGCTCGTCGAAGATGATCCGGTGGACGGTACGGCGGTCGTCCGCGTCCGGCACGTCGCACGCGATGCCCCGGGAGCCCAGCGCGGTCCTGTAGAGCGGGCCGTCCATCGTGTACGCCGTCCCCAGGACGCCGACGCGGCGGTACCCGTCGCGGGCGGCGCGTTCGGCGACCGTCTCGGCGATGTGCAGGCCGGGCAGCGGCAGCTCCGCGCCGGGCAGCCCGAGCGCCAGGTGGGCGGTGTTGTCCGGACAGACGAAGAAGTCCGCCCCGGCGCGGGCGAGCCGGGCCACGCTCCGCGCGAGCGTCGCCCGTATCGCGAGGTGGTCACCGGCGTCCCAGGCGGGCATGCTCCGCGCCATGCTGATGCAGTCGAGCGTCACGTCCGGGTGGTCGTACGCCCCCAGTTCGGCGGACGCCTCCTGGCAGAAGGTACGGAAGCACAGCGCCGCCCCTTCGGCGCTGTGCGCGAGGATGCCCAGGTGTTCCACGGTGCCTCCAGCGGCTGACGGACACACTGCCGCCATTGTCACCCGGACCACTGACAACGCCCGCCCGCTCCGCCTCCACGCCTCCTACGCCCACGCGACCGCGAACGCGCGGGCCGGGTTCACCGTGAAGATGTCCCGCACCAGCCCCGCGCCCAGGGTGGCTTCGAGCCGCGGGCCCAGGGTGCGCAGCAGATAGGGCATGCCGGGCCCGCCGTCGACCGACCGGGCCGCCGCGGTCGTCGTGTCCCCGCCGAGCAGCAGCCGGTCCCCGTACCCGGCGTCGGCGAGCGCGGCCAGCGCGTCCGGCAGCCGCCAGTCCGTGGCGTGGTGGGCACGTGACGGGCCGTCGAAGACCAGCCAGGCTCCGGCAGCGGCGGCCGACCGGTGGACGGCCAGGTCGGGGAAGCGGTTGAGGTGCCCCAGGAGGACGCGCCCCGGCGGCACCTCCAACGTCCCGCACAGCAGGTCGAGTACGTCCGGCGCCCCGGTGCCCAGCTCCAGGTGGACGCCGATGGGAGCGCCCGTGGCGTGGTGCGCCTCGGCCGCGGCGGCCATGGTGTACCGGGCGTGCGCGTCCAGTCCGTGGAAGCCGCCGGCCACTTTGATCATCCCGGCACGGGGACGCGCGGCACCGCCGTCGGACGCGTCCGTACCGTCGGCCGCACCCGTACCGTCGGCACCCCGGTCTCCCGCCCAGCTCCCGATCCCCGTCGTCAACTCCGCCACGAACAGCCCCGCCAGACCGTCCCGGCCCGCGGCACCCCTCTTCCCCCGCACCCGCTCCAGCACCTCGGGCGCGTAATGAACCGCCTGGTGCAGACCCGTCGCCGCGACGATGCGTACTCCCGACTCCTCGGCGAGCCGGGGCAGTTCCCCGGCGCGCCGCCCCATCCCGTACGGCGTCCACTGGACCACCGTGCCGCCGCCCGCCTCCCGGAAGGCCCGCAGTTCGGCCGCCGCCGCGCCGGCGTCGGCGAGTTCCTGGCCGGGCAGTTGCGGGCTGCGCAGGAACAGGTGGTCGTGGGCGTCGCAGCGGCCCAGCGTGGCGGGGGAGACGTCCCCCGAGACCGTACGGACGGCCGGGACCGTACGGACGGCAGAGACCGTGGGGACGGCAGAGACCGTAGGGACGGCCGGTCGCGCGCCCTCGTTCACCACGACGCTCCGGTCGGCAGCGTTGCGGCGCCCGGCGCGGACAGGTGCAGCACCTGGAAGCGCTCCCCGTCGGACTCGGGCGCGGTGCCCTCCCAGAGGGTGAAGTGCACCAGTTCCCAGTGCCGGGGGTCGAGCGCGAGCGCGGTGGTGTGGACTCCGTCCGTACGGGCCAGCCGCCGCTGGCCGGCCATCGCCTCTTCGACCGCGGTGGCCGGATCCGTCCCCTCGTCGAGTGCCTGGACGCGGCGGACGAAGGAGCCGGGCACCGCTCGGGCGGACGGTCCGCGCTCGTGGTGGACGCCCATCCAGTGCCGCACCACCGGGCGGCCGAAGTCGCGGATCACGCCGCGGAAGCCGTCTCCGAGCAGGAATCGGTGCATCGCCGGGGCGTCGGCCCAGAGGTAGAACGGCGCGTATTGATTGACGGGCGAACCGTCGACCCCGCGTTCCCGTATGCCGTAGGCCTTCAAGCCGAGCCCTTCGTAGGCATCCAGGAGGTGGCCCCGGGTCCGTACCCGGTCGCGGATGATCTCCATGTCGTAATCGGCGGGCAGGGTGACCGCGTACTGCAGGGCGTGCACAGATGCTCCAAGTGGGGGAGTGGGCGGGGCGTTTCAGGCGGGCCGGAGGGTCTCGTCGACCAGGTGGCCCCAGTGGGTGGTCGTGCCGTCGTCCGCCGCCTCGACCAGGGCGAGGTGGGTCATGAACGTGCCGGGCGCGGCGCCGTGCCAGTGCCACTCGCCCGGGCCGGTCCACACCGTGTCCCCGGCCCTGATCTCCTCGACCGGACCGCCGTCGCGCTGCACCAGGCCGACGCCCTCGGTGACGAGCAGGACCTGGCCGTGCGGGTGGCGGTGCCAGGCGGTACGGGCGCCGGGCGCGAAGTGGACGCTGAACAGGCGCAGGCGGGACGGCGCGGGCGGCGCCGCGAGCTCGTCGAGCCATACGGTGCCGGTGAAGTGCTCGGCGGGGCCGGCCTGGGTGCCGGGACGGTTACGGGTGATCTCCATGGTGGTGACGCCTTTCCGGTGCGGGGGCCGAGGGCCGGTCAGCCGGCGGTGACCGGGCCGGTGGCGCGGGCCGCGAGCAGGGACAGCACGCCGTGTACGGCGGTGTCGAAGGGGGCGGGCGACTCGGCGGCGCGGGCCAGTACGTAACCGCCCTGCACGGTGGCGACGACGGCGGCCGCGGTCCCTTCCGGGTCCAGCCGCGCGTCGAACTCGCCGCGCTCACGCCCCTCGCGGAGGATCGCGGCGATCCGCCCGCGCAGCCAGTCGAGCGTCTCGAAGACCGGCTGCCGCAGCGCCGGGTCGGCGATGACGTCCGGATCCATGGTCAGCCGGCCCACCGGGCAGCCGCGCAGCACGTCACGCTCGCGCAGGAGGTAGGCCCGCACCCGGTCGTACGCGCTGCCGTCCCCGGAGAGGGCGGTGTCCGCGGTGGCCCGCATGGCCTCGGCGGTACGGCGGATGGCGGCGAGCGCGAGGTCGGACTTGCCGGTGAAGTGGTGGTACATGCTGCCCTGTCCGACACCGGCGCGCTGCAGGATCGCCTTCGGGCTGGTGCCGGTGAACCCGCGCTCCCAGAGGAGTTCCCGGGTGCTCTCGATGAGCCGTTCGGAAGTGGTCATGAGGAGACTGTACATACTGGTAGTTACAGAGATCAACATCGGGTCGGCGGGCAGGCGCCGAGGCGGCCGGGCGCTCGGCAGGCGACGGCGATCCGCCGCACCGGGGACCGTCTACTCCCTCGGCGGTACCCGCGTTGCCCTCGGCCGTACGACGACCGGCGGCCCCCGGTGGGCCAGGCTCGGAAGAACGAACTCCCGCAGCCGCGCCGGGCCGGTGCTCCTCACCGGGCTCGCGCGGCGCCGCCGACAAGGAGCTGATCCGTCATGTACGCACCTGCCACGTCCGTGTCGTCCGCGTCGTCCGCGTCGTCCGCGTACGAGCCTTCCGCTTACGAACCCGCCGTGCACGCGCTCGCGCACCCGTGGACCGGCGGCGGCCCCGGCCCCTGGTTCCTCCTCGTCCCGCTGATCTGGGCGGCCGTCGCGTTCGCGGTGGTCACCCTGCTGCGGCGCACCGTGTGGCGGGGCCGCCGCCGGCCGTTCGGCGGCCTCCGGGGCCCCGGTCCCGTACCGGCGGACGGTGCCGACCCGTCGCCCATCTCCCTGCTCGCCCGGCGCTTCGCGGCCGGGGAGATCGACGAGGAGGAGTACTGGCGCCGGCTCTCCGTCCTGGACGAGCGCTTCGGCACCAAGGGCGGCACGGCGTGAACGAGGGCGCGCGGACATGCATGACCGCGCGCCCGCACACACCACGCGCCGCCACCGGGTGAAGGCTCACGTCCGCACGCCAGGCCTCACCCGCCGCACCCTCCTCGGCGCACGGCGACCCGTACCGCTCCCTTCAACCGACCCCGGCCCCCCGTACCCGCGGCCGCGTGTCCACCGGTGCCCGCAGGGGCGGTTCGGCCGGTGTGAGCGCCGGTTCGCGCGCCGCCTTGCCGCGGGCGCACGACGAGCGCCCCACGGACGTACGGCGGACCGCTTCCTCCGGGGCCGCCGAGAGCGCGGGGAGCGTGAACCAGACGACCTTGCCGCCGCCGTCGGGCCGCACGCCCCAGCTCTCGCTCAGGGCTGCGATCAGCGACAGGCCGCGGCCTTCGGTGTCGAGGGTGCCGGCGGTCCGTACCCGGGGCAGTCGTGGGTCCAGGTCGCGCACCGAGACCGTCAGCTGGTCCAGGAGGACGAGCAGTTCCACGGTGCACTGCTTGCTGGGCACCGCGTGCTGGTGCACGTTGGCCAGCAGCTCGGTCACGCCGAGCGCCGCCGGGTCTATCAAGGCGTCGAGACGCCAGTACCGGAGCTGTGCCGATACGATTCTGCGCACCTGGCCGATCCGGGCCGGAAGGGCCTGGAGCTCCACCGTGCAGTGTCTGCTGGGCTGCCTGATCACGACCGCGACTCCCTGATGAGGTCGGGCGCCCTCGTACGTCGGGGGCGAAGATCGGATCCAGCGATGCCGCCTTCCACCACAGTGTCACCGCTGGTGAACCCTCAGTGATACGAGTCCAGGGTCGTCCCACCAGTGCGCTCCCGCAACCGCACCGTCCCCCGAAAGGACCCTGTCAAGCGCGAGCGGAGCGCGCCGCGCGTACGGCATCCAGGAACCGGTCCGGAGTGCCCAGCGTCAGCGAGTAACGGTGTCCGTTCAGGGTCGCGAGCGCCCGGTCACGGGCCGCGAACAGTGGTTTGTGCGCCTGTACGGCCTGCACCGGCGCACTGTCTATCTCGGTGCCGTAACTCGTCAGCAGCGCCAGCCTGCCGTCCTTGATCACGACCTGGCCCGCCCGGGTGAGCGACCGGAGCAGCCATCTTTCTATGCGTACCCCGGTGGCGTTGAACTCCGGCTCCGCCATGGCGATCACCTCCTCAGCACGTCGGGCGTGCGCTCTCCACCCGCCCCCTTGGTGCGCAGTCTGCCTGCGTCGTGCCGCGGGCACCAGTACCCCTTGGCCAAAGCTCGCCCCTGGTTCTGCCCCAGTGGTGCTTGGAGGTGCTCAAAGGGTTGTTTATGCAGGTGAGAAGGGTGTGGCGGATGGTTATAGTCGGAACCGGCCCGGCGTTCCGCGCGGGCCTGGAACGACGTCGGGGAGCGCGCCGATGAGCACCGCACAGTCACCACTCGACCCCGCCGACCGGGTGCCCAGCAGCGGCTGCCCGATGCCGACCGTGGACGTCGACCGCAGCGATCCGGACTACCGCGGCTGGCTGAAAGAAGCCGTCCGCAAGGTCCAGGCGGACGCCAACCGGACGGCGGACACCCATGTGCTGCGGTTCCCGCTGCCGGAGGAGTGGGGCATCGACCTGTACCTGAAGGACGAGTCGACCCACCCCACCGGCAGCCTCAAGCACCGGCTGGCCCGTTCGCTGTTCCTCTACGGGCTGTGCAACGGCTGGATCCGGCCGGGCAAGCCCGTCATCGAGTCCTCCAGCGGCTCGACCGCGGTCTCCGAGGCGTACTTCGCGAGCCTGATCGGCGTGCCGTTCATCGCCGTGATGCCCGCCACCACCAGCCGGGAGAAGACCCGGCTGATCGAGTTCCACGGCGGCACCTGCCACCTCGTGGACGATCCGCGGACCGTCTACGCGGTCTCCGCCCGGCTCGCCGCCGAGTCCGGCGGGCACTACATGGACCAGTTCACTTACGCCGAACGGGCGACGGACTGGCGGGGCAACAACAACATCGCCGAGTCGATCTTCCAGCAGCTGCGGCTGGAGCGGTACCCGGAACCCGCCTGGATCGTCGCCACGGCCGGCACCGGCGGCACCTCGGCGACCATCGCCCGCTATGTGCACTACATGCAGTACGACACCCGCATCTGCGTACCCGACCCGGAGAACTCCTGCTTCTTCGACGGCTGGCGCACCGGCGACGCGAAGACGGACTGCGCCACCGCCTCCCGCATCGAGGGCATCGGGCGGCCGCGCATGGAGCCCAGCTTCGTGCCCGGCGCCGTCGACCGGATGATGAAGGTCCCGGACGCGGCGAGCGTGGCGGCCGTACGGGCCCTGGAGCGGGCCATCGGGCGCAAGGCGGGCGGCTCGACGGGCACCGGCCTGTGGAGCGCGCTGAAGATCGTCGGGGAGATGGTCGCGGACGGGCGCACCGGCTCCGTCGTGACGCTGCTGTGCGATCCGGGCGACCGGTACCTGGACAAGTACTACTCGGACCGCTGGCTGGCGGAGCAGGGCCTGGACATCGCGCCGTACGCGGCGACGATCGACAGCTTCCTGGCGACCGGCCACTGGTCTGCCTGACCGCTGGAGGTCGGCAGCCGGTCTGCCTGATGCTCGGAGACCGGTGACGGACCTGCCGGAGCCGGGCCCGTCACCGCTGCTCGACCGCCCGCTACCGCCCGGCCAGCCGGCGGTCCAGTGCCCGTACCGACGCCCGGAAGGCCCGGCCCATCCCGGGGCGGGCCAGCAGCATCAGGAAGCGGTACGCCACCGGGCCGTCCGTGGCGAACGTCCACCGGATGCGGGTGCCGCCGCCGGCCGGGGTCAGCCGCCAGTCCTCCAGGAGGGTGCGCGGCCCCGGCAGGTTCGTGCCGTCGACCCGGTACGCGTACTGCTCGTCCGGCTCGGCGGCCAGCACCGTCTCCACCAGGCGGAAGCCGCCGGACAGCGTCACCTCGCGGCCCTTGCCGCCCGCGGTGGACCTGGCGCGCGAGACGCCGGTGACCCACCGGCTCGCCCCTTCGACGTCCTCGGCCAGCGCCGCGTACACGGCAGCGGGCGGGGACGCGATCTCGGCGGCGAACACCAGGCGCACCGGGGCGTGGTCGGCGTAGGCGAGGCCGACGGGACGGAGCCGGCGCAGCCGGCGTACACGGCGAGGCAAGGTGGCACCCCCGGTCGGATCGGGCTCCCAGGGTCACCCCCTGCGGTTGGGCGTCACCCTAGCCTCCGGCGCCTCAGATGTCTGCGCCGTCGCCCGGTTCGCCCGCGACGACCAGCTCCGGCGGCAGTTCCGCGATCTCCTCGCGGGCCTGGGCCGGCAGGCCGCGGTCGGTCACCAGGACGTCCACGTCCTCCAGGGAGGCGAAGGAACTGAGTCCCACCGTGCCCCACTTGGTGTGGTCGGCCACCACCACGACGCGGCGGGCGGAGCGGACGAAGTGCCGGTTGGTCTCCGCCTCGGCGAGGTTGGGCGTGGACAGCCCGGCCTCCACCGATATGCCGTGCACGCCGAGGAAGAGCACGTCGAAGTGGAGGGAGCGGATCGCCGCGTCCGCCACCGGCCCCACCAGGGTGTCCGAGGGCGTACGGACGCCGCCGGTCAGGACCACCGTCGCCGCGCCCGCGCGGGGCGCCTGGCTGCCGCCGGCCGCCGCGCGCTGCGCGTTGTAGAACACGTCGGCGACCCGTACCGAGTTGGTGACGACCGTCAGGTCCGGCACCTCCAGCAGCTGCTGGGCCAGCGCGAACGCGGTGGTGCCGCCCGCCAGGGCGATCGCGCCGCCCGGTGCCGCCATCCGGGCCGCCGCCTTGGCGATGTCCTCCTTGGCGCTCAGCTCCAGCCCCGACTTGGCCTCGAAGCCCGGTTCGTGGCTGCTCGGCTCGCTGACCGGCACCGCGCCGCCGTGCACCTTCTCCACCATGCCCTGCCTGGCCAGGGCGTCCAGGTCGCGCCGGACCGTCATGTCGGAGACGTTGAGCCTGCGGGTCAGCTCGTTCACGCGGACGCCGCCGCGCCGTCTGACCTCGTCGAGGATCAGAGCGCGCCGCTGCTCCGCGAGCAGGTTCTGGTTGTCGCTCACCCCGGCCTGTCCCTTCCGCCCGGCTGCCGTTGCGCCCACATCCTCGCACGCGGCAGCGGGCGCATCCGCCCCGCCCGGGTGGGGTGTGCGCCCGTGGAAGCGGGAAGAAGGCAGGCGCGAGCCGGGTGCCCGGGGCCGCGGGCGCTGGTTGAGCATGACATGACAGTGGTGGGCGTCGCCGGGTACCGTGCGGCGCCGACCGGCACGTACGGCATCGGGGGAACGAGCAGTGAACAGCGGAAGCAGCACGCACCGAGCGGCACCGGAAGGGCCGGGCACCGCCCCGGACGGGGACGGGACGGACACGGACCCCGACACCCCACCCGCCGACGAGCCGCAACTCGCCCTGGAACTCCTCGTCCACGGCGTCGGCGGTACGACCCCCGAGCGGATGCTCGGCGACCCGCGCACCGTCCTGATCACCGGCGACGACACCGCCGCCGTGTACCGCAGGGCCGTCGACGCCGACGCCGAGCAGCGCCCCGGCGACTACCGCACCGAGCCGATCCGCGAGGCGTACTGCTGGTGCAACCTCACCTCCGGCAACGGCGCCCGCGCCCTGTGGCTGATCCTGCTCCCGTTCATGGTCGCCAACCTCGCCCACTGGATGCGCCCCGCCGCCCCCTCCCACCACAGGGGCCACCGCGTCTACGACATCCTCGTCCGCCTCCTCGCCCTCAGCCTCACCGTCCTGCTGGTCGCCGCGGCCTGCGAAGTGGCCCTGGACCTGACGGCCTGGCAGTGCGCGGGCAGCGCCGCCTGCGCGGCGGGCAAGTCCTGGATGGGCTTCATGAGCCCCGGGCAGGGCGGCACCTGGAGCGGACCCGGCCGCCGCGTCGTGCTGTGCGCCGTCCTCCCGCTGCTGCTGGTCGGCTTCCTGTGGTGGCTCTCCCGCCGTACGTGGAGCGCGTACGAGTCCGCCTCGCCGCCGCCGCGGCGCCCCGGCACCTCCCGTGACGTGCCGCCCGCCCAGCGCCCCGCGCTGACCCGCCGCGGCTTCTGGTACGGCCGCCGGGTGGTGGCCCGGCTGCGCGCCGCGCACACCGCGGCCGGACTGCTGACCGTCACCGCCGCGCTGCTCCTGGCCGGGCTGGACTTCGACCGCCGTACGGAGAACGGCGGCGTGCTGTCCGTCCTCGGCCGGGCCCTGCTCGCGCTGGTCCTGCTGCTGGCGGTGCTCACCGTATGGGTCGTCTGCCGCACCGCGCGCTGCGAGGCCGAGCCGGACGAACACCGCGACCGGTTCCTGGTCAGGGCGCTGCCGTCGGGCGCGCTCGCCGCGCTGGTCCTGACGGCCGTCCACACGGCCTGGGCCCGGCCCGGCTGGGTCAGCGGCGACCGGCTGCCCGGCAGCGGCGCCTTCGGCGGCATCGCCGTCTTCCAGGGCCTGGTGGTCCTCGGCCTCGTCGTCACCGCCGGCTTCCTCCAGAACGCCGCGCGCCGCCACGGGCACGGCGACGGGCGCGCCGCGCTGAAAGGGTTCCACGGCGCGGCCGTCGCCCTGCTGGGGTGCGCGCTGGGCGGCGTGCTGACCGGGGGAGCGGCCCAGCGGCTGGGGGACTGGCTGGACGGCGGTTCGGCGCCCGGCCGGCCGGGCGCCCCGATCGCCGGGCCGCCCGTCCTGCTGTCCTGGCAGGCGTCGGTGCTCCCGGTGCTCCTGGTGGTGGTCGCGGCCTTCGCCGTCCTGGCCGGCGTCCAGATGCTGCTGGTGCGCCGCAAGGTGGAACCGGACATCCCCGGCCTGTACGACAAACAGGAGCGGCCCGACGAGCAGCGGGCGCGCCGGATCGCCGGCACCATCGCGCGGGCCGGACTCACGGATTCCGCCCCGGTCCTGGTCGGCGCCGTCTGCCTGGTCACCCTGGTGCTGGGAGCGGGTGCCGTGGCCGGCGCCTGGCTCACCGACCGCGCCCCCGGCCGCGCCACGGAGCAGGCTCCGCTGCTGGTGCACACGGCCGCCGCGACGGCGGAGTCGCTCGGGTCCTGGCTGATGGGCGCCGGTGTGCTGCTGCTCGGCTTCATGGGCTGGCGCGCCTACCGGGACCGCTCCACCCGCCGTACCGTCGGCATCCTGTGGGACGTCGGCACGTTCTGGCCGCGCGCCGCGCACCCGTTCGCGCCGCCCTGTTACGCCGAGCGCGCCGTCCCCGACCTGACGTGGCGGATGGCGACCTGGACCGAGAACAACGACGGCCGCCTGGTCATCTCCGGCCACTCCCAGGGCAGTGTGCTGGCGGCGGCCGCCGTCTGGCAGCTGGACCTGGTCACCCGCAGCCGGGTCGCGCTGCTCACCTACGGGTCGCCGCTGGAGCGCCTGTACGGGCGGTGGTTCCCCGCCTGCTTCGGCCCCGAGGCGCTGACCGGACTGCACCGGGAGATGGACGACTGGCGCAACCTGTGGCGGCTGACCGACCCTATCGGCGGGCCCGTGCGGCTCACCTGCGAGGACGGCCCCGACATCGACCTCGGCCCGCTGCGGGATCCGCTCGCCTTCGGGCGCACCCTGCGCCACCCGCTGCCCGCGCAGATCCTCGGCCACGGGGACTACCAGTCCGACCCGGTGTTCGAGGAGACCCGGGCCGTACTGATCGCCCGGCTCGGTGCGGGCGTACCGCGTCCGCGCGACACCACCGGGACCGGCGGCGGCTGCTGAGGGGCGGTCAGGGCAGGTCGGGCAGGTCCTCGGCGTACAGCAGGGTGAGGTCGTCGGTGTCCGGGTCGGTCAGCAGGGCGACCCGGCCCGCGTGCCGCTCGACCATCGACTCGAACGTCTGCCGGGCGGTCCGCCCGTTGCCGAACGACGGGCCCTTGGGCAGCGCGGTGAAGTACTTCAGCAGCGCCTCGCCCGCGCCCTCGGCCAGCCGGTACTCATGCTCCTCGCCCTGCTGTTCGACGATGCGCAGCAAGTCCTCCGGCGCGTAGTCACCGAAGGTGATGGTGCGGGAGAAACGGGACGCCACGCCCGGGTTGACGGCGAGGAAGCGCTCCATCTCGGCCGTGTACCCGGCCACGATCACCACCACCGCCTCGCGGTGATCCTCCATCAGCTTCACCAGCGTGTCGATCGCCTCGCGCCCGAAGTCCCGCCCGGAGTCCTCCGGCGACAGCGCGTACGCCTCGTCGATGAACAGCACCCCGCCGCGCGCCCGGTCGAACGCCTCCTGCGTACGGATCGCCGTGGACCCGATGTGCTCGCCGACCAGGTCCACCCGGGACACCTCCACCAGGTGCCCGCGCTCCAGCACGTCCAGCGCGGCCAGGATCTCGCCGTAGAGCCGCGCGACCGTGGTCTTGCCGGTGCCGGGGGAGCCGGTGAAGACCAGGTGGCGGCGGACCGAGGCGGCCTTGAGGCCGGCCTCCTGCCGCCGGCGCCCCACCTCGATCATGTTGATCAGGCTGCGGACCTCGCGCTTGACGCTCTCCAGGCCGACCAGCCGGTCCAGTTCGCCGAGCACCTCCTCGGAGGGCCGGCGCGCCGCGGCGGTCTGCGCGGGAGCCGCCGCGGGCTGCGCGGGCTGCGCGGCCTGTGCCGGTACGCCGCCGAGCAGCCCGGCCGTCTGCGTCGCCGGTACGGCCGCCGGAGTCCGCACCGCGGGCGCCGGTACCGCCGGTTCCCCGGCTGCCCGGCTCTCGTCGCTGGTGCAGTCGTGCACGCTCGGCCCGCCCGTGTACCCCTCGCCCTGCGCCGCGGCGCTGTCCGCGAACTCGTACCCGCCGCGCGCGCACCGCTCGGTGCGGCACCGCGTCAGCGTCGTACGGCAGCCGTCGATGATGTGGAAGCCGTACCCCGAACTGCCGGTGACCCGGCAGCCGGTGAACGTGCCGCGCCCCTCCGCCGAGACGTAGAACCCCGCCTCGGCCGGGGCGGCGACCACACAGCCCTCCACCGTGGGATCGGCGCCCTTGGTCACGATCACACCGGTCTGCACGCCGTCGATGGTGCAGTTGGCGAGCGTGCCGCCGCTGCCGTGGTCACGGAACCAGGCGCCGGTCGCCGCCTCCCGGATCCGGCAGTCGTCGAGCTGCACGGTCGCCCCGTCGCTCACCGACACCGCCGTGTTGCGCACCTGGGACAGGTCGGAGTCCACCACGTCCGCGCGCGAGCCCCGGTCCAGCACGAACAGCGCGTCCGGCACGTCGTGCACCCGCGTCGAGTCCAGCACGGCCGTGGCGCCGTCGCTGACCCACACCGCCGGATAGTCGCCCGTACTGTCGTGGATCTCGCACTGGTTGGCGTCCACCCGGGTGCCCGGATCCCACACGGACAGCCCGTTGCGGCCGAAGCGCCGCACCGTGCTGCGGGTCAGCGTCAGCACCGAACGGGACCGCAGGTCGACCGCGTTCTCCGGGATGTCGTGGATGTCGCAGTCGGCGAGGGTGAGCACCGCGTCGGTGTCCAGGGTGATGCCGTCGGCGGAGGTCCGGTGCACCGAGCAGTCGGTCAGCTGGCCGCTCGCCCGCGCGGCCACCTGCACCCCCGCGCCCTTGATCTCGTACAGCTCGCAGCCGACCGCCTCCACGCCGCTGCCCTCGCCGTCGACCGAGAGGCCCGCCCCGGAGGCATGCCGCACCCGACAGTTCTCCAGCCGCGGATGCGCGCCGCCGCGCACCGCGATCCCGGACTGCCCGGCGGCCACCACCTCGCACTCCTCGAAGATGCCGCCCGCGCCGTCCAGCACGCTGATGCCCACACCGCCCGGATTGTCGACCGTGCAGCGGCGTACGGTCGGGCGCGCGCCGCCGCGCACCTCGATGCCGGACGCCGAACGGGTCACCACCCGCAGCCCGTCCAGCTCCGGGGCCCCGTCCTCCACCAGCACCGCGGGCGCCGTGGAGTCCTGCCCCTCCACCTGGAGGTCCTGGACCGACGCCGAGGCCCGCACGGTCAGCGCGACACCGTCGGCGGGCGCGATCCGCACCGACCCGCGGGCGCCTTCGGGCCCGCGCAGCGTCACCGCGCGCAGCAGCACCAGGTTCTCGCGGTACGTACCGGCGCCCACGGTCAGGACGTCGCCGTCCCCGGCGGCTTCGAGGGCCGCGGCCAGCGAGCTGTACTCGCCCGTGCGGCGCCGCCACCGCGATGTGCCCGTGTGCGTCACCTGGACCGAGCCCTGTGCCATGGCGCTGTCGTGTCCCCACCTCGTGCGGCTGTTACCGGCCCGGCAGTTGTACGTCCGCGTATGTCCGCGTACGTGTGCCCGCGACCCCAGCCGGGAGGCTGGCCGCTCCACCGTAGCGCGCCCGGCGGGCGCCGGATGACATGGTCAGCCTGTATGCGCGGGAGTTCACGGAGGGCGCCGCACGGGGGTCAGGGCACCTGCGCCGGGGCCGTGCCGAGGGACGTCGCGCGGCCCGCGGCAGCCGTTCAGCTCCCCGCCCCGGCCCGCCCCCAGTCCTGGCCCGCGCGCTCCCACTCCTGCTCCCAGTGCCGGTAACGGCGGTTCAGCATCCGGCGTGTCACCAGCTGCCGGCCGCCCATGGCCACCGTCGCCGCGACGCCCCCCACGCCGAGCCCCGCGAGCACCGCGTGCGCCCTGGCCGTACTCGCGTCCATCGGCCGCGCCACCAGCCGGCCCTGCGCGTCGGTCCAGATCCGGAACCGCTCGCCCGGCCGCACGGCACCCGGCGCGGCGACCGGGCCGCTGTGCTCGCTGCCGTCCGGCGCGGTCCAGCGGGCGTCCACCCGGCGGTGCATCTCACGGCCGGCGGCCGCCTCGGGGGCGGAGTCCGGGGAAGGGCGCGAAGCGGTCCGCTCCGGCGTCGCCCAGACCTGGTGCCGCTGCTGCGTCTGGATCCGCACGGACCGCTGCAGCGCGTCGTGGGCGGCGCGGCCCGCGGCCAGGCCCGCGAAGCCGCCGCCCAGCACGATCAGCAGGGCGGTGGCCAGCGCCAGCCACGCCTCCAGAAGGTCGGTCGTCCGGCGCAGCGGGTTGCGCCGCCAGCGCCACAGTCCCGCGATGACCTGTCCCACGTCGTGCCCCCTCTCCGCGTCCGCAGGTACCTCGTCCGGCGCGCGTCATGCACGCCCCGGGCGAAACGGAGGCGAATTCTTCGGCGGCGCCGCGCGCGGCCGGGTGGACGGGGGAGCCGGGCCGCGTACGGCGCTGAGCCCGCACGGCGCTCCCTCACCTGCGGGGCGCGCGCCGTATCGCCGCGTGCGCCCCTTCAGCCGGTCCCGGCGGCGGCCGACACTGTATCCCTGCGCCAGGGAGGCCCGCGATGGAGCACCGACAGGTCGGCCGGCTCATGAACACCGAGGTCGTCAAGGCCCGGCAGACGACGCCGTTCAGGGAAGTGGTCAGTCTGCTGAGCCGGCACCGCAAGACGGGGCTGCCCGTCGTCGACGGCGACGACAAGGTCGTGGGCGTCATCTCCGAGACCGACCTGATGTTCCGCCAGGCGGCGCAGGACATCCTGCAGAACCGCTGGTACAACCGCCGCCGGCTGACCGGCAGAGCCCGTGCGGCCCGGGCCAGGAAGCGCAACCTGCGGGCGGGCCGGCTGATGACCTCGCCGCCGGTGACGATCGGCCCGCACCAGACCGTCACCGAGGCGGCCCGGCTGATGGTGACCGGGAAGCTGGACCGGCTGCCGGTCGTCGACGCGGAGGGCCGGCTGTGCGGGCTGGTGACCCGCAGCGACCTGCTGAAGGTCTTCCTGCGCCCGGACGAGGAGATCCGCGAGGAGCTGATCACCGAGGTCCTCGTGCGCACCCTCGGCCTCAAGCCCGGCGCGCTGGGGGTGTCCGTACGGGCGGGTGTGGTCACGCTGTCGGGACGGCTGGGGCGCAGCAGCGAGGTACCGGTGGCGCTGCGGCTGGCGGGGCGTATCGACGGGGTGGTCGCGGTGGTCGACCAGCTGGAGTACGAGCACGACGACGCCGCGGAACAGCACGGCGAGCAGACCGTGCGCGACCGAGCGCAGGAGTGGCTGCGGGGCCCGGAGGGCCGGCCGCACTGAGGCGGCGGGGCGCGGACCGCTGCCGCCGGCACATCCGGGCGCGCGTCACTGCACCCGTACCGCCAGCGTGACCTCGGCCCCCCGGCTTCCTGGCGCCCCCGCGTCGCCCGGCCGCACCGCGAACCGGTCCGCCACCAGGCGCGCGAGCCACAGCCCGCGCCCGTGGTGTGCTCCGTCGAGCCCCGGCAGCAGTTCCGGGATCACCGTTTCGCTGAAGCCGGGGCCCGAGTCGGTGATACGGCACTCCAGTTCGTCACCGATGCGGCGCAGCACCAGCCGTCCCGAGCCGCCCGCGTGCTCCACGGCATTGCCCGCGATCTCGTCCACGGCCAGGACGAACTCACCGCGCCGCGGTTCCGCCAGGCCCTCGCGCAGGGCACACTCCTCCACCAGCAGCCGCAGCTGCGGCAGCAGCCGCGCGGTGAAGCGGCGCCGCAGCAGGCAGGTGACGGCCCGCATGTCGACCGGCCCGTCCTCGGACGTGGCCGGGTCCGGGGTCAGCACGGCCGTATCACCTCCGTCATGGCCAGCCGGGCCACCGTGCCCGCGCCGAGCCGGTGCAGCGTGCGGGCGTGTACGCGGTCGCAGCGGACCTCGACCAGGTCGTGTCCGGTGGCCCGGTCGGCCAGCGCGATCAGCGCGGTGGCGCAGCCCACCGACAGCAGGTGCAGCCGCGTCAGGTCGACGGTGAGCCGGCGCGCGCCCGCGCTGCCGGACAGTGCCAGCTCCAGCGCGGTGGCGAAGGAGCGGCGCGCGGGGGCGTCCGCGTCGCCGATGAAGCGCACGCTGCCGTCCCCGCCGCGTACCGACCGCAGGCTGCCGAGCCGCTCCAGGAGGCTGCGCGGGTGCGCCCGGTCCATCGCGTGCAGCACCTCGCGGCTGAACCAGCGGCGGTCGTAGGCACAGATCTCGCTGTACGGACGGTCGTCGAACAGCGCGTCCGCGTGCGTCTCGCGGTGCATCATCACCCGTACGTCGGCGTTCAGGTCGGGCACCCACCGCATGTCGATGAAGGCCCGCAGTCCGGCGAAGCCCTCGGCGGCGGCCCGGGCCGTCTCCGCGTGCAGCCGCCCGAGCTGCCGCTCGGGGGTGAACCGCAGGTCCGGGCGGATCAGCCCACGCATGCTGGTCAGCACCAACTGCCCCCGTTCGCGGGCCGTCACGGTGCTGCGGCCGGTGAAGTCGAGCCGGGCCAGCACCTCGGCCTCCGGTAGCCACGGGTCGGGGAAGAGCATGACCTTCTCGCCCCGGGCGAGTCCGAGCCGTACGAAGGCGGTCATGACCTCCCAGCGCACCTCGTCGTCCGCGTAGCTCACGAAGGCGTGGTCCCCGGGACGCATGTGCTGCACCGGAATGAGGTGGTCTCCGGGCGGTTCCCAGGCAGGCATCGGCAACTGGACACTCCCCACGGCTCCCGCAGTCGGTAACGCCGTGCGCTCACTGTAGGCAGCCGGACACGCGCCCGCAATGCGGCCGGGCGCTCCGCGGCCGGAGGTGCGCGCCGGTGCGGACGGGGCGTCAGGCGCCCGCCGTACAGGGGGCCGGGCGCCCGTCGTACGCGTCCGGGGCGCGGGGCTGCCGGGGCTCAGGCGGGCGGACGGCGGTCGAGCACCTCGAAGGGGTCGCCGACGCGGAGGGTGCCGGTGCCCTCCGGGATCAGGTTCTGGCCGAAGAGGAGCTGGTCACCGACGCGGCGGTGGCGGGCCAGGATGCGCAGCGGCTCCTTGCCGCGCTGCCCGGTGCGCTGGTCGGTGGTGGTCATCACGCACCGGCCGCACGGTTTCACCACACGGAAGGTGACCTCGCCGATACGTATCCGCTGCCATGTGTCCTCGTCCCAGGGCGCGGTCCCGTCCACCACGACGTTCGGCCGGAAGCGGTCCATCGGCAGCGGGCCCTCGTGGGCGTGGTCCCCCTGGGCGACGAGGGCGTTGAGGGCGGCGAGCGAGCCGGTGGTGGTGAGGAGGAGGGGGAAGCCGTCGGCGAAGCTGACGGTCTCGCCCGGCCGCGCGTAGGCCGGGTCGACGGGCCGCCGGCGGGCCGGCTCGTCCAGGTGCACCAGGGTCACGGGCACGCCCAGGCAGGTGCTGAACCACTCGGCGGCGGCGCCGGACGCGGGCACCGCCTCGACCTTGTCCCCCCACACCTCGACCGGGACCGTCGCCCCGGGCACCGGCACCTCGACGGTCAGCGGCGGCAGGTCCGGCGCCGTCAGCCGCAGGGCGCCGCCCGGGAGTTCCGTCGCGGTCACCGTGGCCAGCCGGGGCCGGGCGCGCTGGGTGACGAACCGGTGCCCGCCGTCGACGAGCATCCAGCGGCGGTCCCCGGCGAGCCCCCACGGTTCCACGACCGCCTCGCCGGGGCCTGACCCCGCCACGGATTTGACCGGATACCGGTGGATGGCCTGGAGGAAAGGGTTCAGCACACCCTCATCCTGCCAGGCCCCCGCGGCGGCCCGGTCACCGGTGCCGCCCGGTCGTGCGGGACCGGCTCTCCGCCCGCGTACGGAGCACCGTCGGTACTCCGTCGGCGCTCCGTCAGTACCCGCGGGGGTACTGCTGGCGGCCGTACTGATCGTCGTACGGGGACGGCGCGGGGCGCGGGGCGACCGGACCGGCCGGGCGCATCGCGTCGTACCCCGTGCCCCCGTTCCCGGCGGGGCGCTGGGGCTGTTGGTGCTGGGCGGGGTAGCCGCGGGGGCCCGCCGCCTGCTGGGGGATGTACGGCGCCGGGGTGCTCTGCAGCGGGGCGACCGGCTGGGCCGCGGCGCCCTGATATCCCTGGCCGGAATACGGCTGGGAAGGCGCGGCGGGGAGTGCGGGCAGCGCCGACGGCAGGGCCGGCATGTAGGACGAGCCCGAGTCGTAGGGCAACTCGACCCGGATCGGGGCGATCTGCGGAGTGCCGCGCTCGGCGACGAGGGAGTCGTAGATCGGGGTGTCCGGGAAGGACGGCGAAGCGTAGTAGCCGCCGCCGTAGGTAGAGCGGGGGGAGGTCATACCTCTTAAGTTAAGCCCACGATGTGCCGGTTGGGGAGCCTGAAAAGAGGGTTGTTTCACGTGTCGTGTGCAGTCTCCGATCCATAATGTGAGCGAACTTGGCAAAATCGGTCGCGATCGCCCGTAGGGATCGTGTAAAGGCCGTGTCCACATCAGATGAACGGCGGACATTTTTCGGCAAGTAGGTTGGAACCTGCCACCGTGCAGAAGGGGCACCGCACCGGAGCCCGGCGAGCGAAGCGAGAGGAAGGCGCCACCATGCCGATGCCCAAGGGGAGCAACGTCGCGGTACCGGCCACGTCGGTACGGCTGGAACTGGGGTGGCGTACCGGACCCGGCACTCCGGACGTGGACGCCTCCGCACTGCTGCTGACCGCGGCCGGCAAGGTCCGCGACGACGCCGACTTCGTCTTCTACAACCAGCCCGCGCACGCCTCCGGCGCCGTCCGCCACGAGGGCAAGCGGCCCGCCGGGGACACGGTGACCGACAGTCTTGCCGTCGACCTGACCCGGCTGGAGCCCGCCGTGGACACGGTGGTGCTCGCCGCCTCGGCCGACGGGGGCGCCTTCGGCCGGGTGGCCGGGCTGCACATCCGGGTGCTCGACGCGGGCAGCGGCGCGGAACTGGCCCGCTTCGACAGCCAGGACGCGACCGCGGAGACCGCCTTCGTCCTCGGGGAGCTGTACCGGCGGCAAGGCGCCTGGAAGTTCCGGGCGGTCGGGCAGGGGTACGACACCGGGCTGGCCGGGCTGGCCACGGACTTCGGCATCAGCGTGGCGGAGGAGCCGCCGGCCGCCCCGGCCGCCGCCCCCGCCGCCTCGCTCGCCCCCGCCCCGCCGCCCGCGCAGCCGTACGGCGCCGCCCCGGTGCCCGCCCCCGCCCCGCCCGTCAGCCTCTCGAAGGTCACCCTCACGAAGGAAGCGCCCGCCGTCTCCCTGACGAAACAGGGCGGCACCTCGGGCACGCTGCGGGTCAACCTGAACTGGCAGCAGGCCGGCAAGCCCGCCGCGCGCCTCGGCAAGAAGCTGGGCCGCAGGACCATGGAGGCGCTCGGTGCCCGCGGCGCGCTGCTGCCGCAGTCCGGCGACCTGGACCTCGACCTGTGCGCGCTGTACGAACTGACCGACGGCAGCGCGGGCGTGGTCCACCCCATCGGCGGCAACTTCGGCGCCCTGCACACGCCGCCGTACATCCAGCTCGACCAGGACGACCGCACCGGCGCCGCCGCGGCGGGCGAGAACCTGACGGTCAATCTGGACCACCGGGCCAGTATCCGGCGCATCCTGGTCTTCGTGACCGTCTACGCGGGCGCCAGGAGCTTCGCCGGGCTGCACGCGACGGTCACCCTCCAGCCGCAGCACAGCGCCCCCGTCGACTTCTCGCTCGACGAGTGCACCGTCCCGTCCAACGTCTGCGCCCTCGCCCTGATCACCAACACCGGCAGCGAACTGGTCGTCCGGCGCGAGGCCCGCTACCTGGTGCCCGCGCCGGGCGTCAGCCCGCAGCGCACGGTCGACGAGGCGTACGGCTGGGGGCTGAACTGGTCCCCGGCGAGCAAGTGAGCGTCGGTCACGAAGCCCCTCGTGACGCCCCGGAACGCCTCTTCTCGGGAAGCCCCCGTCAGGACGCCCCCGGCGCCCCGTACGTCCGGCCCTTCCAGGCGGCCCCGCGCCCCCGGTAGTGCCGGACGGCGGAGTCGACCGTCATCAGCAGGTAGAGCAGCGCGGTGCACGGCAGCAGCGGTGCGAGCCACAGCGGCTGCCGGTAGTAGCGCAGCATCGGAAGGTACGTCCCGGTCATGACGGCCCACGCGGCGCCGCCCAGCACCGCGCCCGCCGTACCGCCGGACGCCAGGCCGGCGGCCGTCACGGCGGGCGGCGCCAGGTAGACGAGCGCGAGCCCGGCCACCGTCCCCGCCAGCAGCAGCGGGCTGTGCCGCAGCTGCGCGTACGCGCTGCGCGAGACCATCCGCCACAGCGGGCCCAGCCCCGCGTACGGGCGCACGCTCTCCACCCGGTCGCCCAGCCCCAGCCAGATCCGGCCCCCGGCCCGCCGCACGGCCCCGGCCAGCGTCACGTCGTCGATCACCGCGTGCCGGATGCTGTCGGGCACGCCCGCGCGCTCGGCCACCGCGCGCCGCAGCAGCACACAGCCGCCGGCCGCCGCGGCGGTACGCGCCCCGGGCCGGTTGACCCACCGGAAGGGATACAGCTGGGCGAAGAAGTACACGAAGGCCGGGACGATCAGCCGCTCCCAGGGCGACACCACCCGCAGCCGCGCCATCTGGGACACCAGGTCCAGACCGGCCGAGCGGGCCGCGGCCACCAGTTCGCGCAGGCTGTCCGGGGCATGCGCGATGTCCGCGTCCGTCAGCAGGACGTACTCCGCGTCGCCGCGCTCCCGTACGAGCGCCATGCCGTGCCGTACCGCCCACAGCTTGCCCGTCCAGCCCGGCTCCGGCTCGCCGGGCGCGGTGACCGTCAGGGGCAGCCCGCCCGGCCCGGCGGCCAGTTCCCTGGCCAGCCGCCCCGTCCCGTCCGTACTGCCGTCGTCGACGAGGATCACCTCGGCCCGCCCCGGGTACTTCTGCGCCAGCAGGGAGGGCAGGCTCACCGGCAGCACTCCGGCCTCGTCCCGCGCCGGGACGACGACGGCGACCGGAGGCCAGCGTTCCGGATCGCTGCGCGCGGGCAGCCGCACGTCCGTACGCCAGAAGAAGCCCTGCCCCAGCGCCAGCCACACCCAGACCGCCAGCGACCCGGCACCGATCCACTCCATCGCTCCCACGCCCGCAGTCTGCCGCACCGGCACCCGCCGTGGCCGGAACTGGCCGGACGGCCCCACGGGCGCGGCGGACGGCGATCACCGGTATGACAAGTACCGGGCGGCCCGGCGTAAAGTGTCCGGGTGAAGATCGCGCTCATGGACTCCGGAACCGGCCTGCTCGCGGCGGCCGCCGCGGTACGGCGGCTGCGGCCCGACGCCGACCTGGTGCTCTCCTGCGACCCGGACGGCATGCCCTGGGGCCCCCGCCCGCCGCACGACATCGCGGCGCACGCGCTCGCCGTGGCCCGGGCCGCCGCCGCGCACCGCCCGGACGCCCTGATCGTCGCCTGCAACACCGCCTCCGTGCACGCCCTGCCCGTCCTGCGGGCCGAGCTGGAGCCCGGACTGCCGGTCATCGGCACCGTCCCGGCCATCAAGCCCGCCGCGGCCACCGGCGGCCCGGTCGCCATCTGGGCCACCCCGGCCACCACCGGCAGCCCGTACCAGCGCGGCCTGATCGAGCAGTTCGCCGCCGGCGTCGAGGTCACCGGCGTGCCCTGCCCCGGACTCGCCGACGCGGTCGAGTCCGCCGACGAGGCCGCGATCGACGCCGCCGTGGCGGCCGCCGCCGCGAACACACCGCCCGGCGTACGCACCGTCGTCCTCGGCTGCACCCACTACGAACTGGTCGCCGAGCGCATCCGCGCCGCCCTCCAGCGGCCCGGCGCCCCCGCGCTCGTCCTGCTCGGCTCCGCCGAGGCGGTCGCCGCCCAGGCGCTGCGCCGCACCGGCGCCGACCCGGCCCCCGGGGCCGAGCCCACCGGCACCGTCACGGTCCTGCTCAGCGGCCGGCCGGGCAGCCTCCCCGAGGCCGCGCTCGCCTACGCCGAGGGGCGCCTGCTGTCCGGCCCGGCCCGGACCGGTGGACCCGCCCGCCCCTGAGGCCCCGGCAGTACGCGCGACACGCTGCCAGGAGGGGCGAAGAAGCGTACGCTGCGTCTCATGAGGGACCACGCCCACGAGGGGGCGGCAGCCCCCGACGAGCACGGCGGCCCGGCCGGTGACGGCGGGGGTTCCGGCAGTCACCGGGATCCGGCGGCCGCCCCCGAGGTGTGGCACGGACGTGCCACCAACCGCGCGCAGTGGCTCCTGGCGGGCATCGGCGCGGCCTGCCTGGCCCTGGGCATCGAGCTGGCCGTCGACAGCGCCTGGACCTCCGGCCTGGCGCCGCTGGTGATGTCGGTGGTCGGCTGTGTGCTGGCCGGTCTGCTGGTGCTCTTCGGCACCCTCGCCTTCGTGCACGTCGCCGTACGCGTCGACCAGGACTGCCTGGAGGTGCGGTGCGGCCACATGGGCCTGCCCCGGCGCCGTATCCCCCTCGACCACGTCGTCGGCGCGGACTTCGCGCCCCGTGTCACCCCGCGCCACTGGGGCGGCTGGGGCTACCGCTGGCGTCCCGAGCAGGGCACGGCCGTGGTCGTACGGCGCGGTGAGGCCGTGGTGCTCCGGCTCGGCGACGGCCGCAGCTTCACGGTCACGGTCGACGACGCCGAGAACGCGGTGCGCTGCATCCGCGGCCGGTGCGGCATCGACAAGAAGCGGGCCGGAACCTGACCGCGCCCCTCGAACGGGAGTTCGGCGGGTGTTTGGTGCGCGTCGGGGTGACGCTCCTGTCACCCGGCTCTCGTTAGGGTGCGCGGTATGGCGACACCCGACTTCATCCGTGACCTCCGGGCCGACATCGGCCACCAGCTCCTGTGGCTCCCCGGCGTGAGCGCCGTGGTCTTCGACAGCCGCGGCCGGGTGCTGCTCGGCCGCAGAGCGGACAACGGCATGTGGTCGATCATCGGCGGCATCCCGGAGCCGGGGGAGCAGCCGGCCGAGACCGCGGTACGCGAGGTCTTCGAGGAGACGGCGGTGCACGTGGTCCCCGAACGGGTGATCCTCGTCGAGGCGCTGCAGCCGGTGCGCTACCCGAACGGCGACGTGTGCCAGTTCATGGACATCTCGCTGCGCTGCCGCGCCGTCGGCGGTGAGGCCGCCGTCAACGACGACGAGTCGCTGGAGGTGGGCTGGTTCCCGCTGGACGCCCTGCCGGAGCTGGAGGAGTTCGCGGTGGCGCGGATCAAGATGGCCATGGACGACGGGCCGGCCTGGTTCGCGGGCATCGAGCGGGCGGGGTGACGGGAGAGGCGGCCGGGGCGGGCCGGGCCGCGGCCGTCACACGCGGAACCAGGGCAGACGGATCGAGGTCTGCGACTCCTCGCCCCCGCCGGGCAGCTGAGGACCTTCCGGCAGCTCGGACTGGCCCGGGTCGCCCGGCGACTGCCCGGGGGCGTCCGGCGCCGCGGAGCGGCCCGCCTCCTCGGTGTGCATCTGCTGCCGGCCGCCGTCCTTGCGGCAACTGCTCAGCCAGGTGCCGGTCGGCCCGTTCTCGTACTGGCACTCCCAGCCCCGTACCGTCAGCGACGGCCGGTTCGCGTCCGCCTTGCGGAAGAACTCCGCCATCACGCTGCGCGCCTCGGCACAGCCCGCGGTCGGCCCGGCACCGGGCCCGGAGAAGAGCTGGGCGGACAGGCCCTCGCCCATGGCGTCGGGCAGCGCGCCGCAGTCCAGCGGCTGGCCCGGGACGGCGGAGCCGGAACCGCCCGGCTCCGACGGGCTCGCGCCGCCCTCCGGGCCGCCTTTCAGGCTCTTGGTGGGGCTCGCGCCCGGTGCGGAGCCGGAGGCGGCGGGCGACGCCGCGGTGTCGTCCGGTCCGCCGCCGGCGCACGCGGCGACGGTGAGGGCCAGCAGGACGGTCGGTACGGCGATGAGCCGGCGCATGTCGAACTCCTTCGGCCGCGGGTCACGCAGGCGGGGACGCTCCGCCGTACGGACGCTAGAAGTCCGGCGTGCGGGCGGCGATCCGGAACGGGCGAACGGGTGAACGGCGGACCTGGCCCGGCCCCGTGCCGCGCCCGCGGCCGGGCGCTGCGCCGCACCCTCGGCGGCGTCCTCGTCGCAGGCGAGTGGCCCCGGGTCAGGGGCCACCGCCTCTCACCCGAAGCGTTCGACGTGCAGCCGGGCGGTGCTGCCCGGGTAGAAGGACGTGGTGCCCACGGACCAGTACCCGGCCGTGCCGGGAATCCGGGTCAGGTCCGTCATCAGGGCCGTCTCGGGCATCTCGGGGCCGCGCTCGCTGACCCAGGTGGCGCCGTCCCACCGCAGGTAGTGGGAGCGCTTCTGGTCCCAGAAGTCCCAGCCGGTGATCCGGTCGGGACGGCCCAGCCGGTCACCGCTTATGGAACTGAGCAGGCCGACGCCGTACGGCCCCTTGACCTGTGTCCACTGGGTGCCGTCCCAGTGTTCGAGCCGCACGCCGGGCGGCTTCCCGGGCGGGCCGCCGATGCCGTAGGCGTAACCGGTGAGCCAGATGTCGTCGTGGGCGACCGGCAGCAGCCCGGAGACGGTGGCGCGGATGCCGGCGGTGTACGGGAGCACGGTCCACGCGCCGTCCCAGCGCGCGATGACGTCGCCGTACACCCAGACCTCGCCGCCGGGCGCCACATGGACGTGCCCGGGGGTGGGCGCCGCCGCGTCCGGCAGCGGGGCGCACCAGCGCCACCGGCGGCCGTCCCAGTGCAGCAGCCCGGCGCGGCCGTCGTGCCGGCCACTGGCCCACGCCCGGCCGTCGGGAGTGGCCGCGACGTCCGTGACGGTGGTGCCGCTCGCGCCCTGGCCCGGGTACGGCGTCTGCTGCCAGGCCCTGCCGTCCCAGGCCAGCAGCAGGCCGTTCGCGCCCACCGCCCAGGCGGTACGGGCACCGGCGGACGTGACCGCGGTCAGGGCGCCGGCCGCGGCGAGCTGCCCCAGCTCCGTACGGGACCAGGCGGCACCGTCCCAGCGCAGGGCGACCGCGGTGCCTTCACCGGTGTTGCTCAGGCCCTCCACGCCGACGGCCCAGGCGAGCCCCGGCCCGGCCGCGGCCACGCCGTACAGCCGGGCGCCCGGCCGCGCGTCGGGCACCGGGACGGCCGACCAGCCGGGCGCGGCGGAGGGAACGGAGGCGGAAGGGGCGGGGGAAGGGGCGGCGGTCGCGGGGAGCGCGGTGCCGGCCAGGCCGAGGCCCGCGGCCGTGCCCGCGAGGCCGCTGACGAAGCTGCGTCTTCGCATGGGGCGTCCTTGGAGTCGGGGGAATCCGGGACTGCGGGGGACACCTTGGCCCCGGCTGCCGGAGAGGTCAATGGAGACGGTGGCGGCAGGCCCGGGGGAAGGCCGGGACCGGCCGGTCCTCGTACGGGGGCGCCGGAAACGGGCCCCTACCGGTAGGCGCCTCCGGATGCGGCCGGTGCCCGGCTGCGGCAGCGTGATGCTGTCCCACCAACCGGACCGAGGGAGCAGGTCATGGGCGAGAGCGCCATGGACAAGGCCAAGGGCAAGGCCAAGGAGATGAAGGGCAAGGTCACCGGAGACGAGCGGACGAAGGGCGAGGGCCGCACCGACCAGGCCAAGGGCAAGGCCAAGGGAGCGATGGAGGACGCCAAGGGCAACGTCCAGGGGATGCGCGACTCGCTCAGGAACAAGGGCGGCGGCAGCACCTGACCCCGGCGCGGCGGCCGCACCCCCGCCGGGGTGAGGGACCGCCGGGCCTGCCCGCACCCCGCCGCCCGCACACCGGTGCGGGCGGCGGGGTGACCCGTGCGCCGGGGCGCTCGTTGTGCACGGCATGATCAAGAAGATTGCCGCCGCGGCCCTGCTGGCGGGCTCGGTCACCGCCGCGGCCCAGCCCCCCGCCCAGGCCGTGGAACTCCCCGAGGCCATCGGTGCCACCGCCGCCCTGACCACGGAACTGATCTCCCAGCTGCCGCACGTCCACGACGTGGAGCCGCCGCCCGCGTTCACGGCCCAGCAGGGAAACCTGAAGTAGGACGGCCGCCCCCCGGGAGCCGCCGCCCCCCCGCGGCCGTCGCCGGCCGCCCCGCGTCAGGGCCGGCGCGCCACGGCGGCGTACGAAGCGGCCACGGCGTCCGGGACCTGCGACGCGTCGCCCGGGTCGTCCGGCCGCCAGTGGTGCGCCAGGGTGATGCCGGGCTCCAGCAGGTCCCAGCCGTCGAAGAAGCGGGCGAACTCGGCCTCCGTACGGAACGTCACGGACGTGCCCGCCGCCGCGTAGATGTCCGAGATCCGGGCCATCGCCTCGGGGGCGAAGTCGGCGGTGGCATGGGTCATGGTCAGCGTGCTGCCGCTGGGCAGGGCGGCCTTGAGACACTCGACGATCTCGTGCGCCTGCTCCCGCCCGTCGTCCGGCACGAAGTGCATCAGGGCGTTCAGGCTCAGCGCGACCGGGCGGCGGAGGTCCAGGGTCTCCCGGACCTGCGGCGCCGCGACGATGCCGGCCGGGTCGGTGACGTCCGCCTGGAGGTAGGCGGTGCGCCCCTGCGGGGTGCTGCGCAGCAGCGCGGCGGCGTGGGCCAGCACGATCGGGTCGTTGTCCGTGTAGACCACACGGGCCTCTGGCGCGATGCCCTGGGCGATCTCGTGCAGGTTGGGCGAGGTGGGAATGCCGGTACCGATGTCCAGGAACTGGCGCAGCCCCGCCCGCGTCAGGGCCCGGGTCGCGCGGTGCGTGAACTCGCGGTTGACCCGCGCGGCGACCGCCGCCGACGGGAAGACGGTGAGCACGCTCGCGGCGGCCGTACGGTCGGCGAGGAAGTTGGTCCGCCCGCCGAGGAAGTAGTCGTAGATGCGCGCCGAGTGGGCCCGGTCGAGTTGCAGGTCCACCACCGGTTCACCGTACTGCTCACTCATCGCACTCTCCGCCTCCCCTGCAGTGCTGCCGGGCCGTCCCGGGAGCACTACCCCGCTCCCACGGCCGTGCACCGGCGCGTGCCGGGGCCGGGCGCCCCCGCACCGAGTCATCACATCATCGCGCCGGGGATATTTCTTCGGGGTCGGTGCCACAACGGGGCACGTTTTCCGGTTCATTGGAAGGGAGGGCCGTCGCCCTCCCGCTGACGCCGGGGCCTGCCGGCCTCCCGGACAGTGGCGAACGGAACGAGGACTTCACGTGAGCACGTACCGGGACAGCCCCCTGCCGCCGAGCGCCCCGGGCCGCGGCCCCGGCGCCGGGCGCCACGGCCGGCGGGAGCGGCCGTGACCCACGACCGGCCACCGTGCCCGGCCGGGGAACCGCTGCGACAGGCCGGCCGGCGGCTGGCCCTCGCCTTCGAGGCGTTCCACGAGACGCACTACCGCAAATGGCTGGCCTACGCCTATCTGCACACCGGCAGCGAGGACGCCGCCCTGGAGGTGACCGGCACCGCCTACCAGCGATTACGGCTGTGCTGGCCGTACGCGCTCAAACAGTCCTCGGTGGACTCCTACGCCTGGGCCGTCCTCAAGGAGTCCGTGGTCGACTGGCTCTGCCGGCACCGGCGCGCCACGGCCCTGACCCAGAGCGCCGCCTTCGCCGTCGTCACCCGCGCGCTGCTGCGCGAGTGCCAGCAGCAGTTCGCCCTGCTGGAGAGCCAGCTGGGCCTGTACGACGCGATCGCGCGGCTGCCCGAGCGGCAGTGCGACGTGATCGTCCTGCGCCATGTCGTCGGATACTCCGACCGCCAGATCGCCGCCCTGCTCGGCGTCGACGAGGCCACCGTCCGCTCGCACGCGAGCCGGGGCAAGCGCCGGATCGCCGCCGCCCTGGGCATCGAACCGGGCACCACGAAGGGTAAGTGACCCATGCCGCACACCCACCAGGCCGGCCGGGACACCATCGAGTCCCTGCTCGCCGCCGCCGCCGACGTGCTCGCCGAGTCCTACGGCGCCTACGACACCGTGGCCGCCCGCGACCGGCTCACCGGCGACACCTACGAGGACACCGGGGCCGCGTACCCCACCGGGCCCCGCCCGGACGCCCCGGCGCCCACCGTCTACCCGAGCGCCCACGACGAGGCGGCCCACGAACTGGACCTGGCCTGCGCCCTGGTGGTCAACGCCGCGGCAGCGGCGGACAGCCTGGCCCGGCTCGTCGACGACCACCGGATCGACCCCGAAGGCGCCCTGGTCTTCGCCTGCCTGCTGCACATCACCGGGCGCGCGGAGGCCGCCGACTTCTGGTGGCGGTTCGGCGCCGGCGGCGGCAGCCGTACCGCGGCCTACTGCCTGTACCTCTCGCACCGCCGGTACGGCGAGTTCCGCGACGCGGCGTACTGGCGCACCCAGGCCGCCCACGACCCGGACGAGGAAGCGCCGCCGTCCGTCGCCTTCGACGCCGGGCGCCTGCTGCCGGACGCCGCCCGGCACGCCCTGCTCGTGCAGTGGCACAGCGGTCTGGCGCCCACCCTGCCCGCCGCCCTGGAGAACGTCATCAACCGCCTCACCGTCGCGGGCGACGACGAGGACTTCGGCGAGATCCTCCGCCCGTCGCCGACGCTCGTGGACGACCTGAGCCGGTGACCGGCCCGACCGGAAAGCACCGGCCGGGCGCGCGCCGCATGGACGGGGCGGACCGCGGCCGTCACCATCGGAACCGACGGCACCCCACGTACCGGCACGGAACAGCACACCCGCCGCCGCGTGGGCGGCGCCCCGCAGCGCACCGAGCGAGCCGACGGAAGGCGTCCGCATGGAGCGACGTACGGCCGAGGACCGCGGTACCGGCACGGACGGCGACACCGCCGCGGCCCCCCTCCCCGGACGCGCCGCCGTCGTGATCGTGGGCGGGGGCGTCCTCGGGGCGAGCGTCGCGTTCCACCTGGCGGAGGCCGGCGTACGCGGCGTACTGCTGCTGGAGCGCGACACGCCCGCCGCCGGCTCCTCGGGCAAACCCGTCGGCGGCGTACGCGCCCAGTTCTCCGACCCGCTCAACATCCGCATCGGCCGGCGCAGCCTGGAGGCGTGGCGGGCGTTCGGCGAACGGCCCGGCGCCGACATCGGGTTCGCGCAGGTGGGCTACCTCTTCCTGCTCGGCGACGCCACCGAACGCGCCCTGTTCGAGGAGGGCGTGGCGGCACAGAACGCGCTCGGGGTGCCCAGCCGGATCATCGGCCCGGCCGAGGCCGCCGCGCTGTGCCCGTACCTCGACCCGGACAGCATCGTCGCCGCCGCACACTGCCCGACCGACGGGTACGCGCTCCCGCGGGAAGCGGTGGCCGGCTATCTGCGCGCGGCGGCGCGGCACGGCGCGGCCATCCGTACACACTGCCCGGTCACCGCGATCGACATCCGCGACGGCGCCCTCGACGCGGTACGGACACCGCACGGCACCGTACGCACCACCACCGTCATCTGCTGCGCCGGCGCCTGGTCCGCCGAGGTGGGCGCGATGGCCGGCGTACGGCTGCCGGTGACCCCGCTGCGCCGGCAGATCGCCTTCACCGGGCCGCTGGACACCCCGCCGCCCCGCATCCCCTTCACCCTCGACTTCGCCTCCACGGCCTACTTCCACAACGACGGCGCGGGCGGGCTGCTGCTCGGCATGTCGGACCCGCGCCAGCAGCCGGGTTTCGGCCGGGAGTTCAGCCGGGAGTGGCTGGCGCCCTTCCGTGAGGCGGCCGGCCGCCGGGCGCCCGCCCTGGCCACCCTGCCGGTCAGCCACGGCTGGGCGGGCCTCTACGAGACCACCCCCGACCACAACGCCCTCATCGGCGAGGCCGCGGACGTACCCCGCTTCCTGTACGCCACCGGCTTCTCCGGGCACGGCTTCCTCCAGGCGCCCGCCGTGGGGGAGCTGATCCGCGACCTCTACCTGGGCCGGGAGCCGTTCCTCGACATCGGCCCGCTGGCGGCGAGCCGGTTCGACGGCCCGGCGGGGGAGGGGAACGCGGGGCACACCGGTGCCCGCCCGGAGGCCCACATCATCTGAACACCCGTCACGTAGGGAGGACACATGATCCCCACCTGGCGGCTGCGCGCCGCCTTCGCCCGCCGACTGTCCGCCATGTACGGTGCCGAAGTGCCCGCGTACACCACCCTCCTGGAGGTGACGGGGCAGGTGAACGACGAGGCCGCGCGCCGCGACCCGGGCGCCGGGCGGCTGGGCGGCACCGAGCGGGTCGCCGTCGAACGGCACGGCGCCGTCCGCGTCGGCACGCCCCGCGAACTGCGCCAGGCCGCCCAGGTGTTCGCCGCGCTGGGGATGCACCCGGTGGGCTTCTACGACCTGCGGGACGCCACCACCAGCGCGGTACCGGTGGTCTCCACCGCCTTCCGGCCCGTCGAACCGGACGAACTCGACCGCAACCCCTTCCGCGTCTTCACCTCGATGCTCACCACCGCCGACCGCCGGTTCTTCGACGCCGCACTCCAGGCCCGGCTGGAGGCCTTCCTGGACCGCCGCACCCTCTTCCCGCCCGAACTGCTCACGCTCGCCGGCCGCGCCGAGCGCGAGCACGGCCTCGTACCGGAGCAAGCAGAACGCTTCCTCGCACTGGCGGTCGCCGCCTTCGAACTGTCCCGCGAGCCGGTGGACCGCGCCTGGTACCGCGAACTCGCCCGGGTCTCCGCCGTCGCCGCCGACATCGGCGGCGTCACCAGCACCCACCTCAACCACCTCACCCCCCGCGTCCTGGACATCGACGCGCTCTACCGGCGGATGGCGGACCGCGGCATCACCATGATCGACGAGATCCAGGGGCCGCCCCGCTGGGACGGCCCCGACGTCCTGCTGCGCCAGACCTCCTTCCGCGCCCTGGACGAACCCCGCACCTTCCGCGAACCGGACGGCAGCGTGACCACCGGCACGCTGCGGGTGCGGTTCGGCGAGGTCGAGGCGCGCGGCATCGCCCTGAGCCGGGCGGGACGTGCCCGCTACGACGCGCTCGTCGCGGAGACGGACCGGCGGCTCGCCGGCGCGGCAGCCGACGGCGGAGCCACCCGCCAGGACGTGGCCCGCCCCCTCTGGGAGGCCGGATTCCCGCACTCGGAACAGCGCATCGCCGCCGGAGGACTGGGCTACTTCACGTACGCCCCGGCTGCCGCCCGCCCGCGCGACGGCCGGCGCCCGCCCGCCGACCTGGCCGGACTGCTGGAACACGGCTGGCTGACCGCCCGCCCGATCGTCTACGAGGACTTCCTGCCCCGCTCGGCCGCCGGGATCTTCACCTCCAACCTCAGCGGGCAGGGCACCCGGGACACCGCCCGTACCGGCACCCACTACGACGCACACCGGCTCGCCGAAGCGATCGGCAGGCCCGTTCGCGACCCCTTCCAGCTCTACGCCGCCCAGCAGGACGCCTCGCTGCGGCAGGCGCTGGACGCGCTGGGCGCGGACGACGCCCGCCGCAACCTGTGCCCCTCCTGACGCCGGCCCCGGACACCGGCCCGCCCGCTCCCACCGCACCGAAGGAGCCACCCGCTGTGCACACCCGCACCCAGCTCCCCAGCACCGACGAACTCCGCGACCTGGCCGCCGACCGGCTCCGCCGCTGCGGCGTCACCGGCGTCCCCGAGGGCACCGGAATCACCGCGCGCACGCCGCTGACCGGCGGCGTCCTGTACCGGCTGCCCGCCGCCACCGCGCAGCGGACCGACGAGGCCGTGGCGGCCGCCGAAGCGGCGTTCCGCGAGTGGCGCACCGTGCCCGCGCCCCGGCGCGGCGCCCTGGTCAAGCGACTCGGCGAGCTGCTCACCGAGCACCAGGACGCGCTCGCCGACCTGGTCACCGTCGAAGCCGGCAAGATCCGTTCCGAAGCGCTCGGCGAGGTACGGGAGATGACCGACGTCTGCGACTTCGCGGTGGGGCTGTCCCGGCAGCTCTACGGGCGCACGATGGCCTGCGAACGGCCGGGCCACCGCCTCGCCGAGACCTGGCACCCGCTCGGGGTGACCGGCGTGCTGACCGCCTTCAACTTCCCCGTCGCCGTCTGGGCCTGGAACACCGCCGTCGCCCTGGTCTGCGGCGACCCGGTCGTCTGGAAGCCCTCCGAGCTGACCCCGCTGACCGCCCTGGCCTGCGACGCCCTGCTGGCCCGCGCGATCGCCGACACGGGCGCGCCGGCCGCGCTGCACCGGCTGCTGCTCGGCGACCGGGCGGCCGGCTCACGGCTCGTGGACGATCCGCGCGTCGCGCTGCTGAGCGCGACCGGCTCGGTGCGGATGGGGCGCGAGGTGGCACCGCGGGTGGCCGCCCGGTTCGGCCGCTGCCTGCTCGAACTCGGCGGCAACAACGCCGCCGTGGTCACCCCGTCCGCCGACCTCGGCCTCGCCGTACGCGGCATCGTCTTCTCCGCCGCCGGCACCGCGGGCCAGCGCTGTACGACGCTGCGCCGGCTGATCGTGCACGAGGACGTCGCGGACCGCCTGACCGAGAAGATCGTGCACGCGTACGGGCAGCTGCCGGTCGGCAACCCCTTCGACGCCTCCACCCTCGTCGGACCGCTGATCAGCCCCGCCGCCCACGCGGCCATGGCCAAGGCGCTGGACGCCGCCCGGGACGACGGCGGCACCGTGCTCACCGGCGGCGAGCCGCACCTCACCGGCCAGGCGCCGGACGCCGCGTACGTCAGCCCGGCGGTCGTACGGATGCCGGCGCAGACCGCCGTCGTCCGCACGGAGACCTTCGCGCCCATCCTGTACGTCCTGACCTACCGCACCTTCGAGGAGGCCGTCGCCCTGCACAACGGCGTGCCGCAGGGCCTGTCGTCCAGCATCTTCACCCGCGACCAGCGGGAGGCCGAACGCTTCCTGGCCGCCGACGGCTCCGACTGCGGCATCGCCAACGTCAACATCGGTACGTCGGGCGCGGAGATCGGCGGCGCGTTCGGCGGCGAGAAGGAGACCGGCGGCGGCCGGGAGTCCGGCTCCGACGCCTGGCGCGCCTACATGCGCCGGGTCACCACCACCGTCAACTATTCGGACGGCCTGCCGCTGGCCCAGGGCGTCAGCTTCCTCTGAGGAGAAGGGCGGCTGGGCCGTGCCGTGCGGGACTGCGTGGCCGCCCAGCTGTCGAGGAGTGTGAGCCGGTCCTCGGACGCGCTGCCGGGTTCGGCGGTGTAGACGACCAGGTTGTGCACGGCTCGGCCCGGCAGGGGCAGGCCGAGGGACTGGAAGGTCAGGTCCAGGCGGCCGACGGCGGGGTGCTGGAGCCGTTTGACGCCGTCGTGGCGCATCAGGACGTCGTGCGCGGCCCATCGGCTGCGGAACTCCGGGCTGAGGGTGGACAGCTCGCCGACGAGTGCGCGCAGTGCCCGGTCACGGGGCTCGCGCCCGGCCTCGGCGCGCAGCAGGGCGGCGGTGGCGGCGCCGGCGGCGCCCCAGTCGACGAAGAAGTCCTGCGCGCCAGGGTCGAGGAAGACATAGCGGGCGATGTTGGGGCGGCCGTGCCGGTCGACGGTGGCGCTGTCGAACATCGGCGCGAGCAGGGCCCGGGCCAGGGGATTGCCGGCGACGATGTCCGTACGGCCGTTGCGTACGAACGCCGAGGACATCGTCATGGAGTCGAGCAGCCACTGGACCCGGGGCGGGACCTCGACGTCCCCGCGACGCGACGGCGCGCGGCTCTCGCGCCGCGCTGACCGGGCCAGGTCGAACAGGTAGGTGCGTTCGTCGTCGTCCAGCCGCAGGGCACGGGCGACCGCGTCGAGGACGTCTTCGGACACGCCGCCGATGTGGCCCTTCTCCAACCGCGTGTACCACTCCGTGCTCACGCCGGCGAGGACGGCGACCTCCTCGCGCCGCAGCCCGGCGACCCGGCGACGGGCGCTGGTCGGCAGTCCGGCCTGGGCCGGGGTGATCCTGGCGCGCCGGCCGGCGAGGAAGCCCCGGATCTCGCCGCGGTTTCCGGGCTGCTGGTCCATGCCGTTCAGGGTAGCCGCTGGTCACGGCGCGAAGGGGGGTCGAGGTTGTACCCCCCATGGACCCGACCTTCCCCGATGGCGGCGATCACGGTCTCCTGGGGGCGATCGTTCCGACACGATCCCGAGAACGAACAACGGAGACACGACATGACGAGCAAGGCGCTGACGGTGCCGGCGGTGGCGTTGGGCACCTGGGCCTGGGGAGACAGCGGCGAGGCAGGCGACGGTCACTTCGGCAGTCAGCTGAGCGAGTCCGGCCTGCGAGAGGTCGTCGACAAGGCGCTGTCGGACGGGCTCACCCTGTGGGACACCGCCGTGGCGTACGGCATGGGCCGCTCGGAGACCGCCCTCGCCCAGGCGCTGACGGGTCGTCACCGCAGTGAGTACCAGCTGTCGACGAAGTTCACCCCGCAGCTCGCGGGTGACGGCGACGATCCGGTCGCGGACATGCTGGAGCAGAGCCTCGACCGGATGCGTACGGACCATGTGGACCTCTTCTGGATCCACAACCCTGCCGACGTGGCACGCTGGACGCCGCCTCTGATCCCGCTGCTCAAGAGCGGCAGGATCCAGCATGTCGGCGTCTCGAACCACACCATGGAGCAGATCGCTCGTGCCGATCAGATCCTCGGCGAGGCCGGCTTCCGCGTGGAGGCGGTCCAGAACCACTACAGCCTCCTGCACCGGAGCTCCGAGCGGGCGGGCATCCTCGACCACTGCCGCGAGCACGACGTGCGGTTCTTCGCCTACATGGTCCTGGAGCAAGGAGCGCTGACCGGCAGGTACAGTCCGGCGCGTCCGCTGCCGGAGGGGAGCAGCCGGGCGGCCGTGTACAACGGCATCCTGCCCCGGCTGCGGGCGCTGACGGACCGGATGGCGGAGATCGGCGAGGACCGGGGCGCGTACGCCGCCGATGTCGCCATCGCCTGGGCCGTCGCCAAGGGGACCACCCCGATCGTCGGGATCACGAAGGCGGGGCACATCGACGGCGTGGTCCGGGCTCGCGGCATCGAGCTCGCCGACGAGGAGATCGCGGAACTGGAGGCGCTGGCGGATGCCGCGGACGTCGACACGCGCGGCTGGTGGGAGCACGAGATGTAGCGGTGGCCGGAACCGGAGAAGGGACCGCGTCCGTTCTGGCCCCGGCCAGCGGACGCGGTGCCCGTCCGGTGCTCAGTTGAGGGTCCGGGCGGGCAGCAGCCGGTCGACCACGACGAAGCGTTCGTCGAGCGGCGCCAGCCGCAGCAGCCGGCGGACCACGGGACGCGGCCCGAGCAGCAGCAACCGGCCGCCGCGCGCGGTCACCCGCTCGCGGAGGCGGCAGAGCAGGGCCAGGCCGCTGCAGTCCATGAAGCTGACCTGGCCCAGGTCGATGACCACCGTGCCGGGCCGGGGCGGCAGCGCCTCACCGAGGACGGGTTGCAAGGTCAGCGCCAGGGCGAGGTCCAGCTCTCCCTTGAGCGCGAGCACGAACTGGTCTCCGACCGCGTACGTGAGCAAGGCCGTGTCGGCGGTGCGTTCGGTCATGGCGCCCCCCACCGGATGCGCAGGCCGCAGAGCGGCTTCTGGCTGATGGCACCGGGGGCCGGGGTGCGGAAAAACGGTAGCGGGACGCATAGAGGGAGAATCGATCAGGCAAGGTTGTATCGCTCGAACGGGTGAAGCCTTGTGCAATCTCTTGACGGCTGCCGGGGTGCGGCCACCGGGTGCGGCACACGCTCCGGGCCGGGCGCGCCGACAGGCGGCACCCGGCCCGGAACGGCGCGCGATCAGGACTGCGGCGGCTGGTCCTGGCCCTGATCGTTGCCGAGCTGGCCTTTGAGCTTGTCCTGGGCGGTGTCGACCTGGCTGCTGTACTTGCCCTGGCTCTTGTCGTCGACGAAGTCGCCGGCCTTGTCGATGCCCTTGCCGGCCTGGTCCTCGTGGCCCTTGAGCATCTGCTTGAGCTTGTCCATCACGGACATGAGTCGTCCTCCTCACCACTGACGCCCCCACCCCTCCAGGGTCACCGTGTCCGGCCGGATCCGCATCCGGGGTACCACGCGGCCCGTACGCGGCGGCGGGCAGATCCCGGGGCCGGGCGCTCCTAGGAAGGGCGGCCCTGCAGTGCGCGCACGGGGATGAGGCAGTGCGCGGAACTCCTGATCACGCCCTCGTCGCCCGCGTAGGCCCGCAGCATGTCCTCGCTGACCGGGCCACCCGGCTTCGCCTCCGGCCACGGCCGGGTGGCGAACATGCCGTACACCTGCCCCCGGTGGTCCGCCGCCGCCAGCCACTCCGGCGGCACCGGGCACTGCGCGCTGAAGATCGGCATCGTCAGCACCGCCCGGCCGGCCTCGACGATCAGCGTCAGCGGCAGGGAGGGCGTGCGGGAGGCGTCCTGGAGCTCGCCGCCGACCAGCAGCCCGGCCTGGCTGAGCATGGTGCCCATGACCTCCGTCCCGGTCTCCGGGCCGTCCTTGCCGTCGCCGAGGGAGTAGGTGAGCAGGAAGGGTACGTCGTGACCGTCCTCGGGGTGCGCGCCGCTCCAGCCGATCATCATGAGCGTGCCCAGCTGGCTGTACGGAGGGTTGCCGGTAGTGGCCTGGGATGTGGTCATGGCGGGCACCTTAGTGACCTTCGGGTGCCGTCGTTCGCGCGCTTCACCCGGTTGGCGGAGCCTTGCCGGCATCCCAGCCGAACGAGGTCCCGGCGGTCACCCGTACCGGCGATCCCGGTGGCCCCGTACGCCACCCGGACGGCGCCGTACGGCCACGGGGGCGGTGGTGGCCGGGCCCCGCGGCCGGTTCGCGCGGCCCGCCCGCGGGCACCATGACGGCAGGCCCGGCAGCGGCACGGGAGGCGGTGTTCCCGGCGGCGGACGCGGTGCCTGAGGGGAGTGGGGCCGGTGGACCTGTCCGAGGTGGAGTATGACGACCCCGACGACGCGTCGGGCGCGGCGGCCATGGCCGACTACGCACGGCTGGCCTGCGAACTGACCGGCATGGACCCGCGGTTCGGGGTACCGGCGCTGGTCACGATCGCGCGGCGGGAGTCCTCGTACAACCACCCGCGCTGGCGGGTGAACACCACCGACGGCAACGCCTGGGGCCCGGTCATGTCCGACGGGCACCCGCGCAACTGCTCACGCGGCGCCACCCAGTGCGTCCCGCCGACCTTCGCCGCGTACCACCTGTGCGGCACGGCCCGGACACCGTACGACGTGGTGGCCTGCATGGCCGCCACCATCGGGTACGTCCGCGACCGGTACGGCGTCGACGAGTCCGGCTCCAACTTCGCGGAACGGGTGCAGCAGGCCGACCCGACCCGGCCGCCGAAGGGGTACTGAACCGCCGCGGCGCCGGACCGCCCAGGGCGCGGCGCGGCGACCGGCCGGGCGGCCGCCCGTGCTCAGGCGATCGCGCCCTCGGTCCAGGCGCGGGCGAGGATCTCGTCCACGGTCCGGCCGACGGTCTGGTGCGTGGTGTCCAGCCAGAGCCCGATCGGCGGGGTGTGCTCGCGCAGCGCCGAGTCCAGGTCGCGCACGCTCCAGTCGGGCCCGTACGCCGTCTTGGGCCGGGCCGCCTCCCGCCGCTCGACCGCCGCGGGGTCCGGGGCCAGCACGACCACCGCCAGCGGGCGGGTCCTGATGTGCTCGGCCATCTCGGTCAGGTGCTCGCCGAGCAGGATGTCCTGGGCGATCACGGTGAAGCCGGCCTGGGCGTACTGGTCGGCGCAGGCGGCGGTCAGCCGGTGCCGCAGCCGCAGCTGGGCCAGGGCGGCGTCCCCGGCGTCCGGCGTCATCTCGGCCCGACCCCGGACGACCATGCGCCGGAACGTGTCACCGCGCAGGTGCACCGACCGCGCCAGCCGCTCGGCGAGTGCCTGGGCGACGGTGGACTTCCCGGCTGCCTGAATACCCGTCAGGACGACGACACCCGGGCCGAGCCAGGGCCCTTCGGGCGCGACGGACGGGCTGTCGGAGGAGTGTTCCGTCATGCGGTCGGCTGCCTTTCCGTGGTGGGTTTCGGCTTGCGGGAGCTCTGGAAGGCTGCTCCGCCGGGGCATCGTAACGCCGGGCCGCTGCGCGGCTGCCGTCGGCTCGGGTACCGCACGCGGTCCGCGGCCGTGCACCCCGTCCCCGGGCGAAGTCGCGGCAGCGTACGGCCGGTTCACCGGGCGGAGGCGCGGAGGGCGGCGTCCAAGGCGCTCATGAGCTGCCCGACGCGGTTCTTGGCGGCCGGCGCGAGAGGGTACCGGCACAGCACGGCGGTCAATACCGGCGTGGCACGTCGCCGGGCCTGTTCGATCATCGCGTTGCCGACCGCGGGGTCGTCGCCCGCCCTCAGTTCGGCGATGCGCGCGGCGCCGGCGGCGGCGCGCAGGATGTGTCCCACCTGGGTGGCTCGCGCTATCGGGTGCAAGTACGCGGCGGACGCGGCATCGCCGGCGGACCGCGCGGCCAGACGTGCCGCTTCGGTACCGGCTTCCTTCGCGGCCCGGTGAGCGTCCAGTGAGGTGACGCGCTGGAGCCTGGTCCGGTCGGCGCCCTCGATGAACTCCCATGCGGCGTCGAGGGCCGCGCGCGGGCGGGGATCACCCGGAACGGCCTCCTCGAACACGGGGAGGACTTCCTGGGCGCTCTCCGCCACGTAGCGCGCCACCACCCGCAGTTCGGCCATGGTCAGCTCGAAATCACCGGACACCGTCGTCATGGGCCCGATCCTCCCACCGCTCGGCGCGCTGCCCCGGCGGCGTTCGTGGCCGCCGCGGGGGCGCCGGGGCCCTCCGTACGGTCCTGCCGGGTGCTCGTCCGGCCGCCGGGCGTGGTCACCCGCCCGCCGTCAGCCCGTCGATCATGCGGGTGAGGAGCCGGTCGAAGGTCGCGTCGGGGGAGGGGGTGCCGCCGGGCGCCGTCAGGGCCTCGGCGGCCTTCGGGTACGCGCCCGTGACGGCGGGGGAGCGCAGGTGACGGGCCTGCGCCTGGTGGACGGCGCGGCTGTCGGACCCGGGCGCGCCCTCCTGGGCGAGTTCGTGGGTGACGTGGCTCGCCACGAAGCCGGAGAGCAGGCTGAAGACCTCCAGGCCCGCCTGGCCGTCCAGCCCGGCGTGCTCCAGGACGGTGAGCGCGTACTCCAGGGCGGCGAGGGTGTGCGGGCCGAACGTCTGCCGTGCGGGCAGCGCCGCGGGCAGCCACGGGTGGCGCCGCATCAGGGCGCGCTGTTCGCGGAAGAGGTGGCGCAGGTCCGCGCGCCAGTCGCCGGACGGCGCGGACGGCAGCCGGTGGCCGCCGCTGACCTCGTCGATCATCAGCTCCAGCAGGGTCTCCTTGTCGGGGACATAGCTGTAGAGCGACATCGTGCCGGCCCCGATACGGGCCGCGACCGCGCGCATCGTCACGGCACCGAGCCCTTCGGTGTCGGCGAGGGCGACCGCCGCGGCGGTGATCTCGGCCCGGGTGTGTGCCGGGGGACGCCCGCGCCGGGGGCGTTCGGCCGGTGTCCAGAGCGCCTCCGGATCCACGCCGGCGGTACGCCCGGATGTGCCTGTTCGGGTCACGGCAACCTCTCTCTGCTGTCCGCCGCCATCCAACCATCCGCTATTCTCGTACGTCGTACGGAAAATAGAGCGGTCCGCACCAGGAATCGAGGCACCGTGACGACGACGGCGTACCACCCCACCGCGCAGAAACCGCCCCTCCTGGCCCGGGCGGTGCGGCGCACCCTGCGGGACATGCCCGTCCGGCGCCACGACGTCGCGTACGAACCCGGGCTCGTGGTGCCCGCCGCCGACGGCAGCCCGCTGCTGACCGACCGCTACTTCCCGCGCGCCGACGGCGACTTCCCCACCCTCCTGGTCCGCTCGCCGTACGGCCGCGGCATCCCGTGGGCGCCGATGTTCGGCATCCTCTTCGCCGAACAGGGCTTCCACGTCGTCCTGCAGAGCAGCCGCGGCACCGGCGGGTCCGGCGGCGAGTACGCCCTGTGGCAGCACGAGGCCGCCGACGGCCGGGCGGCCGTCGCGTGGCTGCGCCGGCAGCCCTGGTTCACCGGCGCCCTCGGCACGCTGGGGCCCAGCGCCCTCGGATACACGCAGTGGGCCCTCGCCACCGACCCGCCGCCGGAACTGCGCGCCATGGTGATCCAGGTCGGCCTGCACGACCCGCACGGCTTCTTCCACCCTTCCGGGCACGGGGGCGCGGGCCCGTTCGCCCTGGAGAGTGCCCTGGTCTCCACCGTCGGCCGGCTGTACTACGACAAGGGCACCCTGGCCATGGTGCGGGCCGCGCTGCGCCTGCAACGCCACCTGCGGAAGATCACCATGACGCTGCCGCTCGGCGAGACGTACGTGCCCGGGCTCGGCGGCCGGGTGCCGTTCCTGGACGAGGCGATGGCCCGGCCCGACCCGGACGACGCCCACTGGCGAGGCGCGGACGCCGGTGCCGCGGGCGCGCGGGCGGGCGTACCGACCAGCCTGATCACCGGCTGGCACGACGTGTTCCTGGACCAGACGCTCCAGCAGTACGACCGGCTGCGCCGCGCCGGCTGCGACACCGCCCTCCTCATCGGCCCCTGGACGCACAACTCCGCGATGCAGCGGGGCTGGCCGGAGGTCTTCGCCGAAACCCTCGGCTGGCTGCGGGCGCACCTGTGCGACGACCCGTCCGGATCGCGCGGTGCGGGGGCGGACGGTGCGGGCGCGGACGGTGCGGCAGCCGGCGGTACCAGGGCGGGCGGTACCAGTGCGGGCAGTACGCGGGTGCGCGTCCACGTCGGGGGCCGCCAGGAGTGGCGCGACCTGCCCGACTGGCCCCCAGCGGCGGCCGGGCACCGCTGGTACCTCGACGCCGGCGGCGCGCTGAGCCGCAGGCCGCCCCAGGCCGGGCCGCCGCTGTCCTTCCGCTACGACCCGGCCGACCCCACGCCCTCGGTGGGCGGACCGCTGCTCAGCCGGACGGCCGGCCCCCGGGACAACACCGCCCTGGAGGCCCGCGACGACGTACTGACCTTCACCACCCCGCCGCTCACCGGACCGGTGGAGGTCATCGGCGCGCCCGTCGTGGCACTGCGGGTCGCCACCGACACCGGGTACGGCGACGTCTTCGCCCGGCTCTGCGACGTCGACGCGCGGGGGCGGTCGGTCAATGTCTGCGACGGGATCCGGCGGCTGGACCCCGCTCCGGGGGGTGGTCCGGAGGGCGGCTCGGGTTCGGGCACCGGTTCGGGTTCGGGCACGGGCTCGGACGCTGCCTCCGGCCCGGACGCCGCCTCCGGCCCGGCGGAGGTGACGGTGGCGCTGAGCCCCACCGCCCACTCCTTCGCCGCCGGGCACCGCATCCGCCTCCAGGTCAGCGGCGGCGCCCACCCGCGCTTCGCCCGCAACACGGGGACCGGCGAGCCCTTGGCGACGGCCACCCGGCTGGTGCCCGCCGAGATCTCGCTGCATCACCCGTCGGCACTGGTCCTGCCGCAGACCGGGCCGGGGGTGGAGCGGACGGAGTCTCAGACGAAGAAGGCGTTCATGCCGTCCACGTCGGACAGGTAGGTCTCGATGGCCGCGATCTTGCCGTCGCGCACGGTGCAGACCGTGGACAGGTGTTCGTCCAGGACCAGATCGCCGCGCTGGGCGGTGTTGTGCAGGGACAGCGCCATGTTGCGGGGGCTGACGAGGATGTGCAGCAGCGCGAAGTTCAGGCCGTACCCGGCGATCTTGCGGGCACGTTCGACGACGGCGTCCGCGCCGTGCGCCGCACCGGAGACCGTGTTGTCGCCGGGCAGTTCCCAGACCGCGTCCTCGTGCAGCAGGGCGCGGATCGCGTCCCAGTCGCCGGTGGCGAGTGCGGCGTGGAACTGCTTGCCGAGGGTGTAGTTCTCCTCGTAGACGGTCATGAGGACTCCTTCACGCGTCAGGGGCACGGCAGGCCGGTCGGACGAACCTGCCGTTCCGTCAGTTCGTATGTTCTAGAACAGTAGCAATGTTGTGGGCGGGCCGGGGAGAGGGGGTGGGCGGGGACGCGTCCGCGTGTCGGTCCGTCCGCGTACGCTCGGGGTATGGCCGTACTGAGTCACCCCGACCGCGCCGAACTACGCATCGCGGATGTCCTGGAGGCGTTCGCGCACCCGATCCGGCTGCGCATCGTGCACCGGCTCGCCCATGGAGCCGAGCGCTCCTGCGGCGAGCTGCTGCCCGAAGTGTCCAAGTCCACCGCCAGCCACCACTGGCGCGTACTGCGCGAGAGCGGCGTGCTCCACCAGCGCCGGGAGGGCCGCCGTCTGGTGATGCACCTGCGGCGCGAGGACCTGGAGGCGCGCTTCCCGGGGCTGCTGGACGTGGTGCTGGCCGCGGCGGGGGGTGATCCTGAGGTGACGGAGGCGGAAGGGGCTGAGGCGGCCGGTGCGCTGTACTCCTGACCCGACGGAAGATCCGACGGAAGATCCGGTGGAAGGCTCGGCAGGAGACCCGGCAGGAGGCCCGGCAGGAGGCCCGGCAGGAGGCCCGGCAGGAGGCCCGGCAGGGGTTTCGTGCGGCCGGTGCACCGTCCGGATGGTCCGTTCAGCGCGGTTTGTCCGTCGGGGGTGTGCTGCATGAGAGCCTGACGGCCGGGTACGGGCGAGGCCGGAGGTGAGCGCATGTCCGCTGCCGGAAGGTGGTCCGGAGCGTCGGCGGCCGTCGAACTGGCCGTCTGGTGGACCGTACTGGCCGCCCTGTGGCTGGTGTTCATCAGCAGCCCGGACCTGCTGGAGTGCCTGGTCGGCGCGGCGGCCGCGCTGCTCGGGGCGTGCGCCGCCCGCGCGGCCCGCAGGGCCGCCGTCACCGGTGCCGACCGGTGAACGGCTGGCTGCTCGCCGCCGGGCTGCTGCTCCTCGTCGGCTTCGCCCCCACCGTGTGGGGCGCGGCGAGCGGACCCGTACGGCGCCGGATCATGGCGCAGAACCTCGCGACGCTCGTCGCCTGCCTGACCCTGCTGCTGCTCGCCCAGGGCTACGCCCGGCCCTCGTACGTCGACCTGGGCCTGGTCCTCGCGGTCCTCGGCCCCGCCGGAACGCTCGTCTACGCCCGGCTGCTCGCCGACGAACTGGCCGAACGGCCGGCGCGCGACCGGATCGCCCGCGCCCTCGACCGCGCCATGACGCCGATCGCCGCGCTCGTTGTACCGCTGGTGGTACTGCCGCTGTGCGTCGCCGCGGGGCCTGGCAGGGCGATGGTCAAACTCCTGGTCATCGGTGTGCTGTTGATCGGCGGCACCATCGTGTCCGGGCGGGTGCTGTCCGGGCGGCTCGCCGGGGCCGGGGAGACGGCCGGTGCCGCCGATGCATGACGCGCTGATCGTGCTGGCCCTGGCGCTGGTCGCAGCGGCGTCGACCGCCGCCGTACTGGCCCGCGACCCGGTCCGGCAGTCGACCGTACTGGCTCTCCTCGGCCTCAGCCTCGCCCTCCTCTTCGCCGTCCTCCAGGCACCGGACGTCGCCCTCTCCCAGCTCGCGGTCGGCTCCGCCCTCACCCCGCTGATGCTGCTGCTCGCCGTACGGAAGGTACGGCGCAGGGGCCAGGAGGGCGGCAGCGACCACGGGACCGGAAGCGCAGGCGACATCGGCGGCCCGGAAGACACCGGCACCGCGGGCCCGGCGGGCACCGACCGTACAGGCCCGACGTACACCGACCGTGCAGACCCGACGCACACCAGCCCCACAGACCGGAAGAACCGCCCGGACGCCCCCGGGCCCGCGGACGAGGAGGGGCGGCGGTGAGCAGACGTGTGCGGATGTGGGTGCTGGTCCTCGGCGGTCTGGGCCTGGCCGTCCTGTTGTCCGCGGCGAGCCTGGGCCTGCCGGACTTCGGCGGGGACCGGCATCCGTACGGTGCGCGGGCCGTCGAGGCCGCCCTCGCCCGGCACACCTCCAACGTCGTCGCGGCGGTCAACTTCGACCAGCGGGCGTTCGACACGCTGGGCGAGGAATCGATCCTCTTCTGCGCGGCGCTCGGCACCGTCGTCCTGCTCCGCCAGACCCGCGACGAGCACCGGGTACGTCCCCGGCCGGCGCGCGTCACCCCGCCCGTACGCCGGTACGCGCTCGTCGCGCTCCCCGTCACCCTGCTCATCGGCCTGTACGTCATCGCACACGGCCAGCTCAGCCCCGGCGGCGGCTTCCAGGGCGGCGTGGTCGTCGCGACCGCCCTGCACCTGCTCTACATCGCCGTGGACTACCGCGCGCTGGAGCGGATCAGACCGGTCGGCCTGTACGCGACGGCGGACGCGGCGGGGGAGGCGGCCTACCTGCTGCTGGGCGCCGCCGGCCTGGTCGCCGGCACCGCCTACCTGACCAACTTCCTGCCGTACGGCACCTTCAACACCCTCGCCTCCGGCGGCACCGTCCCGCTGCTCAACGCCGCCATCGGGGTGGAGGTCGCCAGCGGCGTCGTGGTGCTGCTGGCCTCCTTCCTCGACCAGGCGGTGGAGATCGTCGACGCGGACGAGCAGGCCGCACGCCCCCCGAACCCGTCCGAGAAAGGGCCGACATGAGTGTGCTGCCGTATCTCGTCGCCGGCTGGATCTTCCTGATCGGCTGTTACGGGCTGGCCACCAGCCGCAACCTCATCCACGCCGTCGGCTGTCTCGCCGTCTGCCAGGCCTCCACCTACGTCCTGCTGCTCGCCGTCGGCTACCGGGACGGCGGCACCGCGCCGGTCTTCTCCGACCTGGAGCCCGGCACGCGCCCGGTCGTCGACCCCGTCGTCCAGGCCCTGACCCTCACCGACGTGGTGGTGGGCGCCACGGTCACCGCGCTGCTGCTGGCCCTGGTCGTCCAGGTGGGCAAGCGGCACGGCACCGTCGACCCGGACGAACTCTCGGAGCTGCGCGGGTGACCTCGACCGGCACGCTCCTCCCCGCCGCGGCCACCGGCCTCACCCACACCGCGGCCACCGCCCTCACCCCCGCCGCCACCCTCCCGCTGATCGTGGCCACCCCGCTGCTGGGCGCCGCGTTCCTGGTCGCGGCCGGCCGCCGGATGCCCCGCCGGGCCGCCGAGACCGCGGGCACCGTCTTCGCCGCGGGCACGGCCGTCCTCGCCCTCTCCGCCCTGCTGCGCGGCACGCCCGCCGGCCGGCCCGGGGGACGCGCCGTCGAATGGCTCGGCGGCTGGCGCCCGCACGGTGGCGCGGGCGTCGGCATCGTCCTGGTCGGCGACCGGGCCGGCGTCGGGCTGGCCGCCGTCACCTCGCTGCTGGTCGTCGCCGTCCTCGCGTACTCCTGGCGGTACTTCGACGAGCCGCCGCACCGCCAGGCAGGCACCTTCCCCGCGCTCGTGCTGATCTTCCAGGCGGGCATGTGCGGCTTCGCGCTCACCGGCGACCTCTTCAACGCGTTCGTCTCCTTCGAGCTGATGGGCGTCGTCGCGTACGCGCTCACCGGATACCGCGTCGAGGAGAAACGCGCCGTCCAGGGCGCCCTCACCTTCGGCGTCGTCAACTCCCTCGGCGGCTACGCGACACTGCTCGGCGTCGGCCTGCTGTACGGCCGCACCGGCGAACTCGGCTTCGCCCAGATCGGCGCCCGGCTGGCCGACCACCCGGGCGGGTCCTCCGGCGGCGCCCCCGACGGCCCCGACCTCCTCGTCCTGACCGCCTTCGTCCTCGTCCTGACCGGCCTGCTCGTCAAGGCCGCCGCGGTCCCCTTCCACTTCTGGCTCCCGGACGCGCACGCGGTGGCACCCACCCCCGTGTGCATGCTGCTGTCCGGTGTCATGGTCGAACTGGGCGTCTACGGCACGGCACGCGTCTACTGGACGGTCTTCGCGGGCCCCGGCGGCATCCCCACCGCCGACGCGCACCGGATGCTGCTCACCCTCGGCACGCTCACCGCCGTCGTCGGCGCGGTCATGTGCTGGCAGCAGCGCCACCTCAAGCGGCTGCTGGCCTTCTCCACCGTCGCGCACACCGGCCTGTTCCTGATCGGACTCGCGGTCATGACGCCGGAAGGCATGAGCGGCACCGCCCTGTACGTCCTGGGGCACGCGGGCGTCAAGGCCGCACTGTTCGCCGCCATGGGCATCCTCCTCGACCGCTTCCGCAGCGTCGACGAACGCGAACTCCACGGCCGCGGCCGGGAACTGCCCCTGGTGGGAGTGGTCTGCGCGGCCGGCGGACTGGCCCTGGCCGGGCTGCCGCCCTTCGGCACGGGGCTGGGCAAGGCCGTCACCGAGGAGGCGGCCGGAGGCTGGCCCGCGGCCGTGTTCGTGCTGGTGTCGGCGGTCACCGGGGGAGCGGTGCTGCGCGCCGTCGCCCGGGTCTTCCTGGGGCTGGGCGTACGGCCCGACGCCGCCGACCGGGCGGAATCCCGCACGGACGAGACCAGTGGCAAGGACGAGGAGCCCGAGACCGCCGGTCCGCTCAGCCGCATCCCGGACACCATGCTGGCGGTCCCGGTCGCGCTGCTGACGGGCGCGCTGGCCGTGGGCCTGGTACCGGGACTGCACGCGGCGGTCGGCCGGGCCGCGGACGCCTTCCTCGACCGGGCGGGCTACGCGGCCGCCGTGCTGCACACGCTCCCCGCCGCGCCCGTACCGACGCCCGGCCCGCACTGGTCCGTGGCGGGCGTGGCGCTCGGCCTGCTGTCCGCCGCCCTGGCCTGCCTCCTCGCCTGGTGGGCCGTACGCCGCCCACAGGACCCGGACCGGCCGTCCCGCTGGGCCGCCCCCGTACGCCGGCTGCACTCCGGGCACATCGGTGACTACGTCGCCTTCGTGCTGGCGGGCACGGTCCTGGTGGCCGCGCTGCTCCTGCCGGCCCTCCACTGAAGCGAGGTCCCGACCGCAACGGCCGGGACCTCGGACCACCCGCCCCTTCAGTCCTTCCGGTACGCGTACGCCTCCCCGGCCGCCGCCGCCACCGCGTCCAGGCCGGCGCCCGTCGAAGCGGTGACCACGGCGGCCACCGCGCCCTCCACGAACGGCGCGTCCACCAGCCGCGTGCCGGCGGGCAGTTCGTCCCCCTCGGCCAGCAGCGCCTTGACGGTCAGTACGGCGCTCCCGAGGTCCACCAGGACCGCGACGCCCGCGCCCCGGTCCACCTTCCGCGCCGCTTCGGTGATCAGCTCCGCGCTGGTCCCGAGGCCGCCGTCCGGGGTGCCGCCCGCCGGCGCCACCGGCGCCTCGGCGTTGCCGCCCGCCAGGCCGACGGCCAGCCGCGCCACCGATTCGGCCACCGGCCCGCTGTGCGACACCAGCACGATGCCCACGTACGACGTCTCCGCGCCGCTCACTCGGCCACCTCCTCGCCCGCCGTGTCCGCCAGCGCCGCGAACAGCAGCGCGGAGGAGGCCGCCCCCGGGTCCTGGTGCCCGATGCTGCGCTCGCCGAGATAGCTCGCCCTGCCCTTGCGGGCCTGGAGCGGCACGGTCGCCTCCGCGCCCTGCCCGGCCGCCTCGGCAGCGGCGGTGAAGGACGTGGCCAGCGCCTCGACGCCGGGGTCCAGCGCGTCCAGCATCGTCGCGTCACCGGGCGCGGACCCGCCCAGCTGGGCCACCGCGTCCACCCCGGCACGCAGCGCCGTACGCAGCTCGCCGACGGTGACGCTGCCGGCCTCGCCGAGCGCCTTGCCCGTACGCCGCAGCAGTGTCCCGTACAGCGGCCCCGACGCTCCGCCCACCGTGGAGATCAACTGCCGCCCCGCGGTGGTCAGCACGGCACCGGGCGTCACCGGCGGCTCGGCTTCGAGGGTCTTGACGACGGCCGCGAAGCCGCGCTGGAGGTTGCTGCCGTGGTCGGCGTCGCCGATGGCGGAATCCAGGTCGGTGAGGCGGGACGCTTCCCGTTCGACGGAGGCGGCGACCGCCGCCATCCAGCGCAGGAAGAACCCGGCATCCAGTGCCGTTTCGGACACGAACTGCTCCTCTGGTCGTACGTGCGCCTACGGCGTCACCTGCACCGGCTCACCTGTGCGGGTGAACGCCGCCACCAGTGTGTACGCCTCAGCGCCCCCACCGCAGCCCCGGCGTCTGCACCGGCGCGTCCCACAGCCGCAGCAGCTCCTCGTCGGCCTGGCACAGCGTCACCGAGCAGCCGGCCATGTCGAGCGCGGTGACGTAATTGCCGACCAGCGTACGAGCGACCGGCACACCCCGCTCGGCGAGCACCCGGTGCACCTCGGCGGCGAACCCGTACAGCTCCAGCAGCGGCGTGCCGCCCATCCCGTTGACCAGTGCCAGCACCGGCTGCCGGGGGTTCAGGTCGGCCAGCACCGCGTCCACCGCGTAGTCCGCGATCTCCCGTGCCGTCATCATCGGCCGCCGCTCCCGCCCCGGCTCGCCGTGCATGCCCACACCCAACTCCAGCTCACCGGCGGGGAGCTCGAACATCGGCCCGCCCTTGGCGGGTGTCGCGCACGCGCTGAGCGCCACACCGAAACTGCGCGACGCCTCCACCACCCGCCGCGCCAGCCCCGCCACCCGGTCCAGCGGCGCGCCCTCCTCGGCCGCCGCCCCCGCGATCTTCTCCACGAACAGCGTGGCACCGGTGCCACGGCGCCCGGCCGTGTGCAGCGAATCCGTCACCGCCACATCGTCGTTCACGAGCACACTGGCGACCTGCACACCCTCGTCCTCCGCCAGTTCGGCCGCCATCCGGAAGTTCAGCACGTCACCGGTGTAGTTCTTCACGAGGAACAGCACACCCGCGCCACTGTCCACGGCCGCGGCGGCCCGCACCATCTGATCCGGCACCGGCGACGTGAAGATCTCCCCGGGGCAGGCGGCATCCAGCATCCCCGGCCCCACATACCCCCCGTGCAACGGCTCGTGCCCACTGCCCCCACCGGAAACCAGCGCCACCTTCCCGCCGACCGGCGCGTCCCGCCGCACCACCACCCGGTTCTCCACATCCACGACCAGCTCCGGATGGGCCACCGCCATACCACGCAACGCGTCGGCGACGACGGTCTCGGGGACGTTCATCAGCATCTTCATGTGGGGCTCCTCGGGCGGACGTGGAAGATCTGTCGCTGACCGGCCAGTTCGCGGACCTACCAGGAGGGCGGCAGGTCACTGAGCGTGACGGCCCCAGCATATGCAGAGCCCCTGGAGCGGCCGCAAGAGCTGATGGGTGCGGGTCGGCGTCCCACGGCCGGGGTGCGCTGGTAGTCCCGTCGCCGGCGGGGCTACCGCGGGGCGGGCACCGTCTCGGCGCGGATCACGTCGCGGGCGAAGTCCACCGCCTCCGCCGCGGCTCCGGTCTCCCCGAGGACCGCGCCGTTGGCGTACAGACCGTCGATGATCAGCATGATCCGGTCGCCCAGCCGGTCGGGATGCGGCGCCGAGGTGCGGCGGGCCAGGTCGCGCAGCTGCTCGCGGACGGCCTTGAAGTGTTCCAGTGAGACCCGGTGCGCCGGGTGGTCCGGGTCCGGGAACTCGGCGTGCGTGTTGCGCAGGGAGCACCCGCGCGTGCCGGGCGTCATCTTCTGCACCGCGCGGATCAGTTCGACCAGCTGTTCTTCGGGGGTGCTCGCCGCCGCGAGCGCGCCGGCCAGGGTCCGGTCCCAGTCCTCGGTGCAGCGCTGGAGGTAGGCCACGACCAGCGCGTCCTTGCCGGCGAACTCGCGGTACAGCAGCTGCTTGCCGCAGCCGAGTTCGTCGATGATCTGCCGCATGCCGACGGCGTGCACCCCATAGCGGTCGAACAGGTCGGCCGCCGCGTCCAGGATGCGGTCACGAGCGTCGGGCATGGGGGTGCGAGGCATGGAGCCAAGCTAACAGACCGATCGGTCCGAACCAACGGGCCGTGCGTTGACAGCGACTTGGGGCGCCGCCATGCTGTGCTCCAGCCGATAACGGACCGATCGGTCCGGCATCCTCCGGAGGTCTCGATGTCCGCTCCGCCCCCGCCGACCGCGGTGTTCACCACGCTCACTCCACGGGCCTACGGCATCCTGGCCGTGCTGTGCGGCGCCTTGTTCCTCGATGCCCTCGACGTCTCGATGAAGGGTGTCGCACTGCCGGCGATCGGCACCGCGTTCGGCATGCCGACCAGCGCCCTGCAGTGGGTGATCACCGGTTACGTGGTCGGGTTCGGAGGGTTCCTGCTGCTCGGCGGGCGGGCCGCCGACGTGCTCGGCCGCCGCAGGATGCTGCTCGCCTCGCTCGCGGTCTTCGTCGTGGCCTCCGCGGTCGGCGGAGCCGCGCCCGGTGGCCCGGTGCTCGTCGTCGCACGGTTCGTGGCCGGCGTCGCCGCCGCATTCAGCGCCCCCGCCGGCTTCTCCGTCATCACCACCAGCTTCGCCGAAGGACCGGCCCGCAACAAAGCACTGTCGATCTTCACGGCGACCGGTGCGACGGGCATGGCGCTCGGGCTCGTCATCGGCGGGCTGCTGACCGAACTCGACTGGCGCTGGGTGTTCTTCGCACCGGCCGTGGTCGGACTGGTGGCGTTCCTCGGGGGCGTACGGGTCATCCCGCGCTCGGCACCCGCGGGACGCGGCGCGAGGGACTTCGACATCGCCGGTGCGGCGACCGTCACCGCGACCATGCTTCTCCTGGTGTTCACCCTGGTCGAGGCACCGACCGCGGGCTGGGCATCGGCGCGCACGCTGGTCTCGCTGGTGGCCGTGGCGCTGCTGCTGGTGCTGTTCGCCGTGCTCCAGCGCCGGGCCACGACGCCACTGGTCCGGCTGGACATGCTGCGCTCTCCCGCTCTGGTGCGGGCGAACATCGGCGCGATGTCGCTGATCGGAGCCTGGATCGGCGTCCTCTTCGTCATGACGCTCTACCTCCAGGAGCTGCGCGGCTGGTCCGCGATGGAGACGGGGCTCGCCGTCAGCCCGGTCGGCCTCGTCGCGGCGGTCCTCTCGACGCGCATCGCCGCGCCGCTGGTGGGCAGGTTCGGAGCGGAACGGGTGATCCTCGCGGGCCTGGTCTCGGACGTCGTCGCGTACCTGCTGCTGCAGTTGCTCGCCGCCGACACCGGTTACGTCGCGTTGCTCCTGCCGTCCTTCCTGCTGATCGGCCTGGGCTTCTCGCTGGCCTACGGCCCGCTCACGATGGCGGCCGCCGACAGCGTCCCGGTCGCGGACCAGGGTGTGGCCGGCGGGCTGGTGAACACGTCCTTCCAGGTCGGCCCCGCCCTGGGCCTGAGCATCGTGACCGCGGTCAACGCCGCCAACACCGGCGAGGGTTCCGCCGCGGCCCTGCACGGCCTGCGCCTCGCGCTCGTGGTCCCGCTGATCTTCGCCGTGCTCGGTGTGCTCGTCATGCTCCCCGCACTCTGCCGGCGCCGGCCGCTGGTGGCCCCTTCTCCAGTGCCCCAGGAAGCCGCGCGCGGGTGACGCCCGGCACCGGGTGCGCGCGTGAACCGGCCGAAGTCACCTTGCGCATGGCGCAGGGGCTGGGGGCCGGCGAGCGGTCCTTCGGCTGGAGCAGGCGCCCGGCCCGGTCATCAGGAACGATGCTCCAGGGCGGAAAGCTGAACGACCTGCTCGGCGTCTCCGTCGCCGCCCGCCTCGCACGCCGGGGCGTCCGAGGACACCCGCCGGGCACTCGGGAAATCACCGAAAGTACCCGGTAGCCCTCAAGTAGCCCTCGGTAGCCCCCGGAAGTGCCCGGAGGGCCCCAGAAGATTCCGGGTGTTGTCCCGCCGGCCCAGTCAAGGCGCCAGCTGAGCGGCGAACGCTGTGATCAGGCCGACGGCCAGGAGCAGCGCGACGACACTGCCGAGCTGGACGGCCGTCTGATAGACCCTCACTACCGCGCCGCACAGCCCCGACGACCGCCCCGTTGCCGAAGACCGAGGTGCCCCCTAGGCTCTGTCCGTAATACCGGCAGGTGGTCGATATGTCGAACGCCCGGTGGGTCCGGGCGGTTCGGGCGGACGAAGGGCGGAAGCGCATGGGGCGGCTCGTGCCCGCGGTGACGCGGGCGCTGGACATACTGGAGCTCTTCCTGGACGGGGACGGCACGCTGTCGGCCCCCGACATCACCCGAAGGCTCGGCCTGCCGCGCACCAGTGTGCACGAGCTGGTCAGTACGCTCGTGGCGCGCAACTATCTCGCGTACGTGCCGGAGCAGCCGGGGCGCTTTCGGCTCGGGGTGCGGGCGTACCAGCTCGGCAGCCGGTACGCCGAACAGCTCGACCTGGCCGCCGAGGGGCAGCGGGTGGCGCGTGCGGTCGCCGAGACGTGCGGGGAGACCGTGCACGTCGCACTGCTCGAAGGGGCCGATGTCATCTACGTCGCCAAGGTGGACAGTACGCACGCCGTGCGGATGGTGTCCGCGGCGGGCCGCCGGCTGCCCGCGCACTGCACCGCCGTCGGCAAGATGCTGCTCGCCTCGCTGCCGGAGCAGGCGCTGGACGAACGCGTCCCGGCGGACGCGGAGCTGACGGCGATGACGGAGCACAGCGTCACCTCACCGGCGGAACTGCGCGACCAGCTCGCGCTGATCCGGGACCGCGGCGTCGCGGTGGAGCAGCGCGAGTCCAACCCGGACGTCAGCTGTGTGGCCGCGCCCGTACGCGACCGGTCGGGGCGGGTGGTGGCGGCGCTCAGTGTGTCGGTGCCGATGATCCGGTGGAGCGAGGAGCGGTGCGCCGAGCTGGCCGGGCTGGCCCGTAAGGGCGCCGGGGAGCTGTCCGCGCGGCTCGGTCACCGGGGACAGCCGTGAGCAGGGCCTGGGAGGTGGCGGTCGCCGCGCCGGCCCGGCTCGGCGAGGGGCCCACGTGGGACGCCCGGGCCGGCCGGCTGATCTGGGTGGACATCCTCTCCGCCCGCGTCCACACCTTCGACCCGGTCACCGGCCGCCGTACGGTCCTGGCCACCGAAGAGCACGTCGGCGCGGCCAAGCCCCGGGCCGGAGGCGGGCTGGTGGTCAACCTGCGCGACGGCGTCGGCGCGTACGACGCGGCGGGCGCCTTCACCTGGTTGTACCGCGATCCGGTGGCAGGGTGCCGGGGCAACGACGCCGCCGTGGCGCCCGACGGCTCCTTGTGGGCCGGCACCATGGCGTACGACGAGGCACCGGGCCGCGGCACGCTGACCCGGATCGCGCCGGACGGCCACGCCACCCGTGTCCTGTCGGACGTCACGGTGAGCAACGGCACCGGGTGGAGCCCGGACGGCCGCCTGATGTACTACATCGACACCCCGACCCGGCGCGTCGACGTCTTCGACGTCACGGACGACGGGCTGGTGACCGGCCGCCGCCCGTTCGTGGAGATCGAGGAGCCGGCGGACACGGCGGGCTACCCGGACGGGCTGACGGTGGACGCCGACGGCGGGGTGTGGGTGGCGATGTTCGAGGGCGCGCAGGTGCGGCACTACAGCGCCGGCGGGGCGCTGGAACGCGTCGTACCGATGCCGGTCGGCCGTCCCACGGCCTGCGCGTTCGGCGGCGCCGCGGGTACGGACCTGTACGTGACCACGGCGCGCGGCGGGCCGGGCAGCTCACCGCTCGGCGGCTCGCTGCTGGTGGTGCCGGACGCGGGGCGGGGATCGGCGCAGCCTGAGTTCGCCGGGTGAGACGGGTCAGGAAAGTCAGGGGCGTACGGGTGGGACGGCCGGGTACACGGAGCGCAGTTGTTGATGACGGTGGCGAACGAGGAGGCCCCTGATGTTGCTGGCTCACCCTGCTGTACTGCGTGACCTGGTCGAGCAGTACGAGACGCTGCGCCTGCTGAACGCGGCCGACGGGAGCCCGGAGGTCCGGCAGCGGATGGACGACGTCGCCTACACCCTGTGTGTCTCCACCGGCACCCGCGACGTCGACACCGCGCTGATCGCGGCCCGGCACCGGCTGCCGGGCGCCCGGGTGGAGGATGATTCCGTGCTCTCCGAGATGCCGGTCCAGGACGAGGCGGCGCTGCCCGCCGCGTAACCTGCCCACGGGACGACCCACCCGCCACACCGGGGCCCCGCCGTACGACGGCAGGGCCCCGGCGCGCTTCCGCGGGCAGGTCGTGCCGGCGGCCCTACGTACCGGTCCGCCGCTTGTTCCACACGTCGAAGCCGACCGCGGCCAGCAGGACCAGGCCCTTGATGAGCTGCTGGTAGTCGGTGCCGATGCCGACCAGGGACATGCCGTTGTTCAGTACGCCCAGCACCAGCGCCCCCACGACCGCGCCGAAGACGGTGCCGATGCCGCCGCTCATGGAGGCGCCGCCGATGAACGCCGCCGCGATGGCCTCCAGTTCGAAGTTGATGCCCGCCTGCGGGGTGCCCGCGTTGAGGCGGGCCGCGTAGACGCAGCCGGCCAGGGCGGCGAGCACGCCCATCGTGACGAAGACCAGGAACGTGACCCGGGCGTCCTTGACGCCGGACAGGCGGGCCGCCGCCCGGTTGCCGCCCAGGGCGTACACATGGCGGCCGACCACCGCGTCCCGCATCACGAAGCCCAGCCCGAGCAGCAGCGCGCACATGATCAGCAGCACCACCGGTACGCCGTGGTAACTGGCCAGCGTCAGCGTGCAGGCCGCCACGGCCGCCGTGCCGGCCGCGCACTTGAGCAGCCACAGGGAGCGCGGCAGCACCTCCAGCCCGTGCGCGGCCCGTCGCCGCCGGTCACGCCGCTCGCGCAGCAGGAACGCGGCCACCACGAGCAGCCCGATCACCAGGGTGGGGTTGTGGTAGCGGGTGTACGGCCCCATCTCGGGCAGGAAGCCCTGCGCGAGGTCCTGGAAGGCGCCGGGGAACGGGGACAGCGACTGCCCGGCCAGGACGATCTGGGTCGCGCCGCGGAACAGCAGCATGCCGGCGAGGGTGACGATGAAGGACGGTATGCCGACGTAGGCGGTCCAGAACCCCTGCCAGGCGCCGGCCGCCGCGCCGATGAGCAGGCACAGCAGCAGCGCGGCCGCCCAGTGGACCTGGTGCTGCACCATCAGGACGGCGGCGACGGCGCCCACGAACGCGGCCAGCGATCCGACGGACAGGTCGATGTGCCCGGACACGATCACGATCATCATGCCCATGGCGAGGATGAGGATGTAGCTGTTCTGCTGGACGATGTTGGAGACGTTGTTGGGCAGCAGCAGCGCGTTGCCGGTCCACACCTGGAAGAGCAGGACGATGGCCGCCAGCGCGATGATCATGCCGTACTGCCGGACGTTGCCGCGCAGCGCCCGCAGCAGCAGGGCGCCGGCCGACGGACCGGGCCCCGCGCCGGACGGCGGGCCTGCCGGATGCTCGGCGGACGGTCGGACTGCGGTGGTCATGGGCGCCTCAGCTCTCGTCCGTGGGGAAGGGGCGGATGGCCAGCGGCTCCCGGGAAGCCGGAAGCGGCGGCTCGACGGTCATCAGGCGCATCAGCGCCTCCTGCGACGCCTGCGCGCGCGTCAGTTCGCCGGTCACCCGGCCGGCCGCCATCGTGTAGCAGCGGTCGCACAGGCCCAGCAGTTCGGGCAGCTCGGAGGAGATCAGCAGGACCGCCTTGCCGCGGGCCGCCAGCTGCCCGATCAGCGCGTGGATCTCGTACTTGGCGCCCACGTCCACGCCACGCGTCGGCTCGTCGAGGATCAGCACGTCCGGATCCGCCAGCAGCCACCTGCCCAGTACGACCTTCTGCTGGTTGCCGCCGCTGAGCCGGCCCACGCGCTCGAAGACCGTGCGGGTCCTGATGCCCAGCGACGTACGGAAGTCCTCGGCCGCCCGCCGTTCCGCGTGCCGGTCGACCACGCCGCGCCGGGCCAGCCGGTCCAGCGCGGCCAGCGAGATGTTGCGGTGCACGGTGTCCAGGAGGTTCAGGCCGTAGGTCTTGCGGTCCTCCGTGACGTAGGCGAGGCCGCGCGCCACCGCCTGCGGCACCGTACGCAGCACGACCGGCCGGCCGCCCAGGCACACCGTGCCGCCCGCGTACCGCCCGTAGGAGCGGCCGAAGACGCTCATCGCCAGCTCGGTACGGCCCGCGCCCACCAGCCCGGCCAGGCCGACGATCTCCCCGCGCCGTACGTGCAGGGACGCGCCGTCCACCACCTTGCGCCGCTGGTCGACGGGGTGGTGCACGGTCCAGCCCCGGACAGCGAGCGCCGCTTCGCCCGCGTCCGGCCCCGTGTAGCGGGCGCGCGGCGGGAAGCGCCGGTCCAGGTCCCGGCCGACCATGGCGCGGATGATGCGCTCCTCGGGGACGGCCGGCGGGGCGCCGGGCCGCTCCCGTACGGTCAGCGTCTCCACGGTGCGCCCGTCGCGCAGCACCGTCACGGTGTCCGCGACCCGCCGGATCTCGCCCAGCTTGTGCGAGATCAGCACGCACGCCACGCCCTGGTCACGCAGTCGGCACACCAGGTCCAGCAGGTGGTCGCTGTCGGTGTCGTCGAGCGCGGCGGTCGGCTCGTCGAGGATCAGCAGCCGGACGTCCTTGGCCAGCGCCTTGGCGATCTCCACCAACTGCTGCTTGCCGACGCCGAGACCGGCGACGCGGGCGCGCGGGTCCTCGGTCAGGCCCACCCGCTCCAGGAGCACGGACGCCTGCCGCAGCGTCTCGTACCGGCCGACGATGCCGCGCCGGGCCCGTTCGTTGCCGAGGAAGATGTTCTCGGCCACCGACAGGCAGGGCACGAGCGCCAGTTCCTGGTGGACGATGACGATGCCGCGGCGCTCGCCGGCCCGGATGTCGCGGAACGCGCACCGCACCCCGTCGAAGCGGCTCTCCCCCGCGTAACTGCCGTGCGGGTACACCCCGCTGAGTATCTTCATCAGGGTCGACTTGCCCGCACCGTTTTCCCCGCAGACGGCGTGGATCTCCCCGGCGCGTACGGTCAGCCGTACGTCGTCCAGCGCGGTGACGCCGCCGAACGTCTTGGTGATGCCGCGCATCTCCAGCACCGGCGCGTCCCCGGCACCGGCCCCGCGCCCGCTCACAGGGCACCGCCCAGGTCGGCGGCCTTCAGGTACCCCTCCTCGACGAGGATGCGGACGTTGCGCCGGTCCACGCTGACCGGGTCCAGGAGGTAGGCGGGCACCACCCGGGCGCCGTTGTGGTACGTCTTCGCGTCGTTGACCCGCGGCTTCCTGCCGTGCAGCACGGCGTCGCCCATCAGCACCGCCTGCCGTGCGAGCTTGCGCGTGTCCTTGTAGACGGTCTGCGTCTGCTGCCCCGCCAGGATGGACTTCACGGACGCCAGCTCCGCGTCCTGCCCGGTCACGACGGGGTACGGCCGGCCGGCGGTCCCGTAACCGACGCTCTTCAGGGCCGAGATGACGCCGATGGAGATGCCGTCGTACGGGGACAGCACCGCGTCCAGCCGGGTGGCGCCGTAGTGCTTGCTGAGGAGGTCGTCCATCCGCTTCTGCGCCGTGCCGCCGTCCCAGCGCAGGGTCGTCGCCTGGTTCAGCGCGGTCTGGCCGCTGCGCACCACGAGCCGGCCGCGGTCCAGGTACGGGCGCAGGACGCTCAGCGCGCCGTTCCAGAAGTACGTGGTGTTGTTGTCGTCGGGCGACCCGGCGAACAGCTCGATGGTGAACCGCTCGCCCTCGCGCGCGTCGAGCCGCAGCTTGTCGGCGATGTAGCGGCCCTGGAGGCGGCCGACGCGGGCGTTGTCGAAGGAGGCGTAGTAATCGACGTCCGGGGTGCCGAGCACCAGACGGTCGTACGAGATCACCGCGGCCCCGGACTCCTTGGCGCGGCTCAGTACGTCGGTGAGCGCGGACCCGTCGATCGCCGCCACGACCAGCAGCCGGTGCCCTTTGGCGACCATGTTCTCCACCTGCGCGACCTGGTTCTCCACCCGGTCGTCGCCGTACTGGAGGTCCGTCCGGTAGCCCCGGGCCGCGAACTCCCTGGCCATGTGGCGGCCGTCGGCCAGCCACCGTTCGGAGGACTTGGTCGGCATCGCGATGCCGACGGTGCTGCCGGTGCCCTTCGGCCGGTAGCGGCTGCCGCCCTCGGCCTCCTGCCCGCAGCCGGCCAGCCCGAGGCCCAGCGCGAGCGCCGCGGCCACCGCGGTCCGGCGGGGGACGTGCGAGGGGGAGGTCATCGCGCGTCCTCCCCGGGTAGGGGGAAGCGGCGCAACTCGCCCGGCAGGCGGGAGCCGGGCGGCGACATGCGGCCGTCGGCACCGAGCCGGGTCAGCAGGTCCAGCACCAGCCGCCCGCGCCGCACCCGTTCGCGCGCGCAGTCCAGGGCGGCGGCGCGCAGCTGTGCCCCGTACGGGTAGAGGGCGGGGGAGCGGCTGAGCCCGAACTTCAGGTACAGGGGCGCGCCGCGCCGCACCAGCTGCGCCACGTCGTACATCCGTACGTAGCCGCCCAGGTCGTCGGGGGACTCGACGTAGAAGTCCATCGGGGCGCGGGAGACACGGCGGATCTGGGTGAGCTGGGCCAGGGTGAGGTCGCTGGGCACGTTCAGGGAGTCGGCGCCGAGCCGCTCGTATATCTCGTACGACGCCGGGTTGGCCGGCCCGATCAGCGCGGAGACCTTGAAGGTGGTCCCGGCGGGCAGGGTGCCGGCCGCGCGCAGCCGGTGCAGCAGCCACAGCACGCCCTCGTCGGCGACGAGCAGACAGCGCACGCCCAGACCGGTGGCGCGCAGCGCGTCCTCGACGCAGCCGGCCACCGCCTCCTGCCCCCGGGCGCGCGGCCCGGCGCCGCCGCCGACGTCCCAGGTGCCGCGCGGCCCGGTGAACAGGCACAGCTCCGTACCGTGCGCGGCGCAGGCGTCGAGCATGTCGGTGATCTCGGTGTCGGTCAGCATCCAGACGCCGCTGCCCTGGCTGACACGGTGGACGGGCACGCCGAGCCGCCCGGCCTCCGCGAGGACCGCGGCCAGCACCTCCGGCCCCTCCACGGAGGGCACTTCGGTGCGCCAGGTGCCGCCGTCGGGGAACGCGTACGGGGAGGCGTCGGCGGGGTCGTCGGCGGGGGCGGCGTGGCCGAGCGGGGCGAGGGCGCTGTCCGCCGGGTGGCGGACGGGGAGGGGGAGGGAGAGGGGGACGGACTCGGACTCGGGCGTGGATATGGACTCGGGCGTGGATATGGGTTTGGGCATGGGGCTCCTCGTTCGGGATGCCGGGGGATGTTCGGAATGCCGGACGGTCGGGGATGGCCGGGGGCTGTTCGCTGTGCCGGACGGTCGGGGACGGCTGGGGGATGTTCGGCGTGCCGGACGTACCGTCGGGACGCGCAGGCCTTCACGCCGCCGGGCGCACCAGGACCTTCCCCACCGTCGGATCGCCGCCGCCCACGAGCGCGACGGCCTCGCCCCAGCGCTCCAGCGGAAAGGCGTGCGTGATCAGGGGCGCCGGGTCCAGGAGGCCCGTGGCGAACGCCCGTACCGCATGGGTCCAGGCGGCGGACGGCGCGCCGAAGACGCCGCGTACGGTGAGGTGGCCGGTCATCAGCCGTACCGGATCGAGCCCCCGGGCGGCCGTCCCCGGCAGGCCGACCAGGACCACCCGGCCGCCCCGGCGGGTGAGTTCCGCCGCCGCTGCCGCGGTGCCGGGGGCGCCCGCGGTCTCGACCACCACATCGAATCCGCCGGCTGCTTCGCCGGGGGAGCGGGTGCCGGTGGCGCCCATGGCCAGGGCCTGTTCGGCGCGTGCCCGGCGCGGGTCCACGGCGATCAGTTCGACGGGGGAGACGGCGGCGAGGAACCGTACGGCCAGCAGCCCGAGGGTGCCCGCGCCCAGGACCGCCACCCGGTCGCCGGGCACCGCGTGGGCGGCCAGCGCCGCAGCGGCGGCCACCGCGGCCGGCTCCAGCAGCGCGGCGGCCGCGAGGTCGGCGTCGTCGGGCAGCGGGTGCAGCAGCCGGGCGGGCACCACCAGGGTGTCCGCGAACGCGCCGGGCCGGGTGAAGCCCGTCTCGTCGTAAGCGGCCGCGCACAGTGAGGTGTCACCGGCCCGGCAGCGTTCGCACGTCAGGCAGGTACGGAAGTTCTCGCCGACGACCTTACGGCCCACCAGGCCGGGCGGCACGCCGTCGCCGACCGCCGCGACCGTCCCCGACCACTCGTGTCCGGGCACGAGCGGATAGCGGACGTACGGTGCGGGCCGCCCGCCGTCGTACACCTCGCGGTCGCTGCCGCACAGCCCCGCCGCCGCCACCCGCACCAGGGCCTCGCCGGGGCCGGGGGAGGGGGTGGGAGCGCTCACCAGGCGGTGGCTGCCGGGCCGTTCGACGAGGACCGAACGGGTACGGGCGGGCGCGGTGACGGCGGTCACCGGCGCCCGGCGTCCGGATCGCGCCGCTCCCACCCCTCGGCCCACAGGTCGAAGCGGGCCGGCCGCTGCGGGAACTCGGCGGCCGCCTCGGTGTCCAGTTCGACGCCGAGACCAGGCGTGTCGGGCAGGGTGAAGTAACCGTCCACCACCTCCGGGGCGCCCTTGACCACCTGCTTGATGCCCGCGTCGGCGAAGTCGTTGAAGTGCTCCAGGATCTTGAAGTTGGGGGTGCAGCCCGCGAGCTGGAGGGAGGCCGCGGTCAGCACCCCGCCGCCCACGTTGTGCGGGGCGAGCAGCAGGTAGTGCGTCTCGGCGGTCGCGGCGAGCTTGCGGGTCTCCAGGATGCCGCCGAGGTGGCCCACGTCCGGCTGGATGATGTCGGCCGCCTGCGTCTCGAACAGCTCGCGGAACTCGGCCCGGTCGTGGATGCGTTCCCCGGTCGCGATCGGCGTGTCCACCTTCCCGGCGACCTTGGCCAGCGCTTTGAGGTTCTCCGGCGGTACGGGTTCCTCCAGCCACGCCGGGCCGAAGGGCGCCAGTTCGCGGGCGAGCCGTACGGCGGTGGCCGGGCTGAACCGTCCGTGCATCTCCACCATCAGCTCCCGGTCCGGGCCGATCGCGTCCCGTACCGCCTCGATGAGCGAGACGGCGTAACGGGTCTCGGCCGGGCCGAGTTCGAGGTGCCCGGTGCCGAACGGGTCGATCTTCAGCGCCTGGTACCCGCGCTCCACCACCGCGCGGGCGGCGGCGTGGTACCCCTCCGGCGTGCGTTCGGTGGTGTACCAGCCGTTGGCGTACGCCTTGACGCGCTCGCGCACCCGGCCGCCGAGGAGCTGCCACACCGGCACGCCGAGCGCCTTGCCCTTGATGTCCCAGCACGCCGTCTCCACGCAGGCGATGCCGGACATGACGATCTCCCCGGCGCGCCCGTAATCGCCGTACTTCATGCGCCGCACCAGGTCTTCGACGGCGAACGGGTCGGAGCCGGTGACGTGGTGCTCCGCCGCCTCGCGCAGATAGCCGAGCAGGGCGTCGGTGCGGCCCAGCATCCGGGTCTCGCCGACGCCGGTGAGGCCTTCGTCGGTGTGCACCTGTACGTAGGTGAGGTTGCGCCACGGGGTGCCGACGACGTGCGTGCTGATACCGGTGATGCGCACGGGAGCTGACCCTCCATCGTGTTCGATATTTCGTCACGCGTCCGAAATGGTGGCGTGACCGTAGTGAGCACTGCCGGCCGGTGTCAATGGGGGCGCGGCGGACTGCTGCGTTCGGCCGGAGCGGTTCACGCGCGGTCCGTGTGACGGGTGTTGACGCGGCGGCCCGCGGGGCGCATCCTCCCTCGCAGGCCGGGCGGTATGCCGCACGGCGTTCGATATCCCGTACACAGTGGAGTGGAGGGGTACCTCATGGCGAGCGACGACGACCAGCGCCCGGGAACGGTCCCGGGCGGGCCCGGACGAAGAACCGTGATCGCCGCACTGGGCGCAACGGCCCTGACCGAAGCGCTGCGCACCGGCGCCGCACCGCCCGCCGCCGCGGCCGCCGGACCCGGCCTGCCCACCCCCGTCGCCCACTGGGCCTTCGAGGAAGGCCGCGGCACCACCGCCGCCGACCGCTCGGGCCACGGCCGCACCCTCACCCTGCGCGGCGGAGCCGCCTGGGGCGACGGCCACACCGGCCACGGCCTCGCCCTGACCGGACGCGCCTGCGCCACCGCCGCCGGACCCGCCGTCGACACCGCGCACGGTTTCACCCTCACCGCCCGGGTCCGCCTCACCACCACCAGCGGCCACCGCACCGCCGTCGCCCTCGACGGCAACGCCGTCAGCGCCTGCTACCTGCAATTCCGCGACGACACCCAGACGTTCGCCTTCACCCGCCTGCCCAAGGACGCCACCGACGCCAACGGCGCCGCCGCCATCGCCGGCGCGGGCTCCGCCCCCGAGACAGGGCGCTGGTACCACCTCGCGGGCGTCGCCGACGCGGCGGCGGGCCTCTTACGGCTGTACGTCGACGGCGTACTCGAAGGCGAAGCGCCCGCCCCCGGAGGCTGGCGGGCCACCGGCGCCACCACCGTCGGACGCGGCCTGTTCGCCGGCGCCGAAGCGGACCACTTCCAGGGGGACATCGACGACGTACGCTGCTACGACACCGCGCTGACCGGCGCACAGGCCGCCCGGCTGGCCGGCGTACCGGAACGGGACACCACGCCGCTGCTCACCATCGACGCCCGCCGCCCCGGCCCCGCCGTCCCGCCCCGGCTCGGCGGCATCTTCTTCGAGGACATCAACCACAGCGGCGAAGGCGGCCTGTACGCCGAACTGGTCAACAACCGCAGCTTCATGGCCGACCCCCGCACCCCGCTGCACTGGAGCGCCCTCGGCGGCGCCACGATCGCCCTGGACCCCACCGCGCCCCTCAACGAAGCCCTCACCCGGTCCCTGCGGATCACCGTGCGCGGCCCCGGCTCCGGCACGGCCAACAGCGGCTTCTGGGGCATCCCCGTACGCCCCGCCACCACCTACCGCGCCTCGTACTTCGCCAAGGCCGACGGCGCCACCGGACCGCTCACCCTCGCCCTCACCGGCACCGACGGCACCGTGTACGCCCGCGCCGCCGCCCCGGCCCCCGGCCGCGACTGGCGCCGCTACGACCTGGCCCTGCGCACCCCGCCCACCGCCCCGCACACCACCGACGCGCGCCTGACGCTGACCACGGCAGGCACCACCGGCACCACGGGCACCCTCTGGCTCTCCCAGGTCTCCCTCTTCCCGCCCACCCACCGCGACCGCCCCAACGGCCTGCGCCCCGACCTGATGGCCGCCCTCGCCGCGCTGCGCCCCGCCTTCCTGCGCTTCCCCGGCGGCAACTACCTCGAAGGCAACGTGATCGCCGACCGCTTCGACTGGAAGCAGACCATCGGCCCCGTCGAACAGCGCCCCGGCCACCGCAACTCCGCCTGGGGCTACTGGTCCACCGACGGACTCGGCCTGCCCGAATACCTCCAGATGGCCGAGGACCTGGACTGCGAGCCGGTGCTGTGCGTGTACGCGGGCTACTCGCTCCAGGGCGAGCACGTCACCGGCGAGGCCCTGCGGCCCTTCGTCCAGGACGCGCTCGACCAGATCGCGTACATCACCGGACCCGCCACCTCCCCCTGGGGCGCCCGGCGCGCCGCCGACGGCCACCCCGCGCCGTACCCGCTCACGTACGTGGAGATCGGCAACGAGGACTGGTTCGACACCTCCGGCTCCTACGAGGAGCGCTACGCGGCCTTCCACGACGCCCTCACCCGCGCGTACCCGCACCTGAAACTCATCGCGACCACCCCCGTCCACAGCCGCCCCTACGACCTCATCGACGAGCACTACTACCGCTCACCCGCAGCCTTCGCGGCCGGCTCCCACCTCTACGACCGGCGCGACCGCACCACCCCCAAGGTCTTCGTGGGCGAATGGGCCGCCCAGGAAGGCCGCCCCACCCCCAACCTCCGGGCCGCCCTCGGCGACGCCGCCTGGCTCACCGGCATCATCCGCAACAGCGACCACGTGGTGATGGAGTGCTACGCGCCCCTGTTCAGCCACGTCCGCGACAACACCTGGGCCACCAACCTCATCGCGTACGACGGCCTGACCAGTTACCACTCACCCAGCTCCTACGCACAGCAACTGCTGCGCACCCACCGGGGCGACACCGTACTGCCCACCCGGGCCCGCGCCCTGCCGGGTCTGAGCACCGTCACCACGTACGCACACCGCACCGGACGGCTCTGCATCGCCGTCGTCAACACCGGCGGCACGCCGCGTACCGTCCCCGTACGGATCGACGGCATACCCGGCATCGCGTCCACCGGCCAGGCCGACATCCTCACTGGCCCAGGCCCGGAGGCCACCAACACACTCACCGCCCCCACCGCCGTAGCACCCCGCTCCGTCCCCCTGAACGGCTTCGGCGCGCACTTCACCCACACGTTCCCGGCGTACTCGGTCACGGTGCTGCGGCTGACGGGCAGCCGGCACCGCTGACCGCCACCCCGGCCGGGAACGCGGCCGCTCCCTCGTCGCACACTGGCTTCCCCTCGCCGACACGGCACCGGGCGCCGCCCGACCGGGGCGGACCTGGAACACGTTCTCGCACTGCGCCGGGACCTGCGGGCCCTCCTGGAGTCCGGCAGCGAGGACCGCGTCGCCGACGGCACCGACGCCCTGCTCAAACGGGCGGCCGTGCAGATGTCCGTGGAGCGCGACGCGGACGGCCGCCGGGGGTGGTATGCCAGTACCGGGCCGCCCGCCTCGCCGGCCGACGGTGGTATGCCGTACCGGACCGCACGCCTCACCGGCCGACGAACTGGCTGCGGTGACCGGTGCGGGCCTGCTCGGCGTCCTGCGCGCCCTGTCCCACGACCGCATCCGCCCCTGTGCTTCGCCCACGTGCGACGGCATGTGCGTCGGCACGGGCAAGGCGGGCCGGCGCCGGTACTGCACGCCCGCGCTGTGCGGCAACCGCCTCGATGCCGCGGCTCATCGTGCGCGTCAGGGCGCGGTTTCCGGGTAACCCCAGGGTGGCTCCGGCTCCGGCCCCGGCCCGGCTCCAACCCCGGCACCCGCGTCCGCGCCCCGTCTACCCTCCCCCGGCGTGGCGCACAGCTCCCGTTCCCCCACCCGCCCCACCCACCCGGCCGAGTGAACCGGGCACCCCGCTCGCCGCCCGGGGCGCGGGGCGGGCGGGGCGAAACGATACTGGGCTCAGCTGCTCAATCCATGATCTCGGGGTCACCCTGGGGAGTCGCCGTAGGGACGACGGCGCAGGGCCCGGTCGGCGAGTCGAAGGGGCGAAGCGATGGACGCACCGGTGCCGGAGTTCACCGAGCGGCCGGAGGACCCGTTTGTGCTGAGCCGGGCCGCTTCGGCGGTGCTCGACGACGAGGGCACCGTCGTGGGCTGGAGCGAGCGCGCCGAGGCCCTGCTCGGCCATCCGGCGCGGGAGGCGCTCGGGCAGCGGGCGGACGCGTTCCTGCTCCACGAGGACGGCCGGCCCGCCGCCGCGGAGGCCGTCGCGGTGGCACGGCGCGAGGGCGGCTGGTCCGGCCTCCTGGCCGTCCGGCACCGCGACGGGCAGCGCGTCGAGCTGGGCCTGCGGGTGCGCCCCGTCGAGCGAGGCGACTCCCGGTACGAGTGGTTCGTCGTGGCCGCGCCCGCGGCGGAGGTCGCCCAGTGGGAGATCGACCGCTCGGTCCTGGACGGCCTGTTCCGGCGCTCACCGATCGGCCTGGCCGTGCACGCCCCCGACCTGAGCATCCTGCGCATCAACCGCGCCATCGCGGGCATCAGCCGGCGCCCCGCCGCGGCGCACCGGGGCCTGCGCATGGAGGACTTCCTGATCAGCCAGGACGTGGCCACCATCGAGGAGCGGCTGCGCAGGGTGCTGGAGACGGGCGAGCCGCTGATCTTCACCGAGCAGTCGTGCCGCCTGCGGGCCGACCCCGCCCATGAACGGGTGGTCTCCGTGTCCGCGTTCCGCATGCGCAACGCCTCCGGCACGGTGCTCGGCGTCACCCAAATGGTGGAAGACGTCACCGACCGGCACCGGGCCCAGCACCGGCTGGCGGTGCTCAACCGGGCCAGCGCGCGCATCGGGACCACCCTGGACGTCTCGCAGACCGCCCGGGAACTCGCCGAGGTCGCGGTCCCCGACCTCGCCGACGCGGTCTCCGTGGACCTGCTGGAGCCGGTCACCCGTGGCCAGGACCCCACCCGTGGGACGTACGTACCGGTGCACCGTACGGCCGTACGGTCCGTCGTACCGGAAGGGCTGGACGTGATGTACCCGGTGGGCGAGGTGTTCCGCTTCGCTCCCGGGACGCCCCAGGCCCAGTGCCTCACCGCGCAGCAGCCGATCCTCGAACCGGACCTCGCCCACAGCACCGGCTGGTACATCCAGGACCCCGAACGCTCGCAGCGGGCCCTGAGTCTGGGCGCCCACTCGCTGATCGTGGTGCCGCTGGCCGCCCGGGGCCTGGTGCTGGGCCTGGTGAGCTTCTGGCGGGCCGAGCGGCCGCAGGCGTTCGAACAGGACGACCTCGTACTGGCCCAGGAGTTCGTCTCCCGCGCCGCCATCTGCATCGACAACGCCCGCCGCTACACCCAGGAGCACTTCGGCGCACTGACCCTGCAACGCAGTCTGCTGCCGCGCGAACTGCCCGAACAGCTGGCCGTCGAGGTCGCCCACCGCTACCTCCCCGCCGACCCCGCGGCGGGCGTCGGAGGCGACTGGTTCGACGTCATCCCGGTCTCCAGCGCTCGCGTCGCCCTGGTCGTCGGCGACGTCGTCGGACACGGACTGCACGCCGCCGCCACGATGGGGCGGCTGCGCACGGCGGTGCACACGCTGGCCAACCTCGACCTCGCACCCGACGAAGTGCTCTCCCATCTGGACGATCTCGTGCACCGCCTCGCCGAGGAGCAGGAGTCGGCCGGCGGGGGCCCGGAGAGTCCGCAGGTCATCGGCGCGACCTGCCTCTACGCGGTGTACGACCCGGTCTCCCGCCGCTGCAACATCGCCCGCGCGGGCCACGTACCGCCCGCCGTGGTCGACCCCGACGGGCACATGACCCTGCCCGACCTGCCCGCGGGACCGCCGCTCGGACTGGGCGGCCTGCCGTTCGAATCCGTCGAACTCGAACTCGCCGAGGGCAGCCTGCTGGCCCTCTACACCGACGGCTTGCTGGAGGTACGCAGCAGGGACCTCGACGAAGGGCTGGCGCTGCTGCGCGGAGCGCTGGAGCGGCCTGCCCGCCGCCTGGAGGAGTGCTGCAAGGCGGCGGTCGACGCGCTGCTGCCCGTCCATCCGCGGGACGACGTCGCCCTGCTCGTCGCCCGTACGCGCGCGCTGCCACCGGAAAGCGTCGCCTCCTGGGAACTGCCCGCCGAACCGACCGCCGCGGCGGAGGCGCGCGAGGTCACGGCCGCCAAGCTCACGGCATGGGGCCTGGAGGAACTGGCCTTCACCGCCGAGCTGGTGGTGAGCGAACTGGTCACCAACGCCTACCGGTACGGCGGCACCCCCATCACCCTCCGGCTCATCCGCGACCGTTCCCTGATCTGCGAGGTCTCCGACCCCAGCAGCACCGCCCCCCACCTCAGACGCGCCCACAGCACGGACGAGGGCGGCCGCGGCCTCCTCCTGGTGGCCCAACTCACCGACCGCTGGGGCGCCCGCCACACCCGGGAGGGCAAAACCGTGTGGACGGAGCTGCCGCTGCCGGTGCCGGGCAGCGACTGAAAAGTGTCTGTGGTTTGTGGGGGTGGGGGGACGATGGGGCCTACTTGCCGCTGTGGAAGATGCCTTTCGGCGTACGTGGCCCGGCAGCGGATCGTGCGCCGCGGGTTCGGGGTGCGGCACGGTGTGCTGATCGGCTGCTGGGGAGTGGCCTATACCGCCGTGCTCCTGCTCGGGCACCTGGTGTTTCCGGGCAGTCGGACGTTCGTGGTGGTCGCGGCGTCGGTGTGCGCGCTTCCGCTCGCCGTGGGGGCCGTCCTCGAAAGGCGGAGGGTGTCGTGACGGCGGAGGCGGGTCCGGCCGGTCCGCGCGGCAGTCACCCCCGGCATGCCCTGGTGCCGCTGCTCAACTCTCCCGTACGGCTGTCCGTGGTGGCGGCCCTGGCGCCGGTGGACCGGGCGGAGTTCGCCGTGGTGCGTGACCTGGTCGAGGTCCCCGACTCCGCCTTGTCCAAGCAGACCGCGGCGCTGGAGGCGGCGGGCTGGGTGGCCGTGGCCAAGGGCCGGGCCGGCCGCCGCCCCCTGACCTGGCTGGCGCTGACCGCCGAGGGCCGGGCCGTGTACCAGCGGCACCTGGCGGCACTGCGGGCGATCGCGGCAGGGTGCGAAGAAGCCCAGCTCAGCGGCTTTGTCAGTCCCTCGTGTCACCATGACGGACATGAGCACACCTGAACGCACGTTCCCGCCCATGGTCGCCGACGAGCGGGCCACCTTGGAGAGCTGGCTGGACTTCTACCGCGTCACCCTCGCCCAGAAGTGCGACGGTCTGACGGAGGAGCAGCTGCGCAAGGAGTCGGCAGAGCCCTCGACGCTCACCCTGCTCGGCCTCGTCCGGCACCTGGCGGAGGTCGAGCGGACCTGGTTCCGCAGGGTCCTGACCGGGGAGGACGCCCCGGCCATCTTCAGCTCCGACGCCGATGTCCAGCCCGCTGACCGCGGGTTCGGGCTCGACGAGGACGACACGTACGAGAAGTCCCGCCGCATATGGCAGGCCGAGGTGGAGCGCGCCCGGGAGAACTGCGCCGCCCACGCGCTGGAGGACACCGGCCTGTGGCGGGGCAATGAGGTCAGCCTGCGCTGGATCTACTCCCACATGATCGCCGAGTACGCCCGGCACTGCGGTCACGCCGACCTCATACGGGAGCGCATCGACGGCAGCACGGGCGTCTGACCGACGGCAGCGCGGGCACCTGACCGACGGCAGCGCGGGCGTCTGACCGACGGTAGCGCGGGCGTCTGGCCGACGTCGGGTCAGGGACGTTCGGTCGATGTCGGGTCATGGGCGTTCGGCCGACGCCGGGTCACGGGCGTTCGGTCGACGCCGGTCAGGTCATGGGGCCCGGGCCGGGGGGACGGAGCGACGGGGGAGCTGGGGTCGGGGGTGGGGCAGGGGCGGGGGGTGAGGCGGGTTTACGTATTCCGCGGGGCGGCCGGGGCTCAGCAGACTGGCGCGTGAGCACGCGTCACCGCGCCACCGGTGCGGTGCGACGGCGGCGGCCCCGTACACCGGCGCGGCCGCCCACCGCACCCCGGGCCACACCGAGCGGAGGGCATCGTGGCGGACGACTCGACGGCACAGGACCGGCAACTGCTGCACGACTACTCCCGGGAGACCCGCGACCCGTATGTCCAGCGGCTGCTCGGGGAACTGCTCGGCCACGTCAACCGGGCGGACTTCGAGCGGACGACGGGTGCGGGCGGCGGCAACACCCGCGACCTCGGTCACGGGCGCTACGCCATTTCCTACGCCCACCCGCCGGGCATGCCGCGCAGCGATCACCTCGCGGTGATGGTTCATGAGCTGACCCATGTCGCGGTCAACCAGGCGTACGACTCCCGGATGCTGAACTTCCGGGCGCCGCAGCTGTCCCCGGCGGAGGACGCCCGGGTGCGGACCGAGACACCAGGGCGCGAGGAGGACTACCAGAACGCCCGGCTGGGCCGGGTGGACGCACGGCGCCGTGACGCCTTCGTGGACCTGGTCGTCGGCAATGTGCAGCGGTTGCTGGACGAGCTGCCCGCGTCCCGGCTGACGCCCGAGCGGCAGCGGGCGATACGTACCAAGCTCACCGATCACATGCGGGCCCGCCCGTACCACGAGTACGACGGCGTCCTCTCGCACATCCTGACGTGGGCCGACCTGGACGGGGCCGACCGTTCCTCGGCCTTCTACCGGAGCCTGACCGCGATGGTGGCGCAGGCAGCGGACTGGCGGGCCGCGGGCGACATCACCCTGCCCCGGCGCCGGCGCGGTTTCATCCGCCGGGTGGGAGGTGCGCTGGGCAGGGCACTGCATGTCTTCCGCAGGTAGGGGAGGAGGTATGGGGAGGCAGCGGGGGATAGCGGGAGCGGCGGGAGGTGGTGGACCTGGGCACTGCGTGTCGGCTGCTGCTGTGTTTCCCGGGTAAAGCCTTTCCCAGGTTGTCGTAAGGGGCGGGCCATCCTCCGGGGGCATGCCCGGTCTGCCGCTGCTCGCCGAATCCGCAGTTCAGGGGTATGGCGGGGCCTCAAGTCGTGGCGCGCCCGGCCTCGTTGAGTGACCGGCCCTGTGTTACGGCCAGGTTGACGGTGCGGCACCGCGAGGAACACCCTCGGTATATAGGTGCTCGATACAACTGACCCGCGAGGGCGTCGCGCCGCCGCGTCCCGCCCTGCCCGCGCACGGTTCCCCACTGCCGGGCAAACTGGCAGCCGGGCGAACTGGCGAACTGGCAGCCGGGCTACTGGCGACCGGACCGGACCGAACAACCAGGCGACCGGCAACCGACTGGCCGGGCATCCGGACAACCGGGCGATCGGCATCCGGGCAACCGGGCATCCGGACGACCGGCATCCGGACGACCGGCATCCGGACGACCGGCATCCGGACGACCGGCATCCGGACGACCGGCATCCGGACGACCGGCATCCGGACGACCGGCAACCGGCATCCGGGCGCCCCCCTCCCGGGTCGGACACGGACAGAGGAGGGCATGGCATGTGTGGCATCACCGGCTGGATTTCCTTCGATCGTGATCTGCGTTCCGAGCAGGAGACCGTCGACGCGATGACGGAGACGATGTCCTGCCGCGGGCCCGACGACCGTGGTACGTGGGTGCAGGGGCCGGCCGCCCTCGGCCACCGCCGCCTCGCGATCATCGACCTGCCGGGCGGCCGCCAGCCGATGACCGCGCAGAGGGCGGACGGCAGCCCGGTGGTCATCGTCTACTCCGGCGAGGCGTACAACTTCCGCGAGCTGCGCGAGGAACTCGCCGCCCGGGGACACCGGTTCCGCACCGCATCCGACACCGAGGTCGTACTGCGCGGCTACCTGGAGTGGGGCGAGGCGGTCGCCGAGCGGCTGAACGGCATGTACGCGTTCGCCGTCTGGGACGAGCAGCGCCGGCGGCTCGTCATGATCCGCGACCGGATGGGCATCAAGCCGTTCTACTACTACGAGACGCCCGACGGCGTGCTGTTCGGCTCAGAGCCCAAGGCGATCCTCGCCAATCCGCTCGCCGAGCGCAGCGTCGGCCTCGACGGCGTCCGTGAACTCTTCGCCTTCGTCAAGACGCCAGGGCACGCCGTATGGGACGGCATGTACGAGGTCGAACCCGGCACGGTCGTCACCGTCGACCGCGGCGGCCTGCGCCGGCACGTGTACTGGTCGCTGGAGACCCGCGCCCACGAGGACGACCGGGACACCTCCGTCGCCCACGTCCGTACGCTGCTCGACGACATCGTCCGCCGCCAGCTCGTCTCCGACGTGCCGCGGTGCACCCTGCTCTCCGGCGGTCTCGACTCCTCCGCCATGACCGCGCTGGCCGCCCGCCAACTGGGCGAGACGGGGGAGACCGTACGCAGCTTCGCCGTCGACTTCGTCGGCCAGACCGAACACTTCGTGGCCGACGACCTGCGCGCCACCCCCGACACGCCGTACGTCCACGACGTGGCCCGCCTCGCCGGCACCGACCACCAGGACATCGTCCTGGACTCGGACGCCCTCGCCGACCCCGAGGTGCGCGCGAAGGTCATCCGGGCGCGCGACATACCCATGGGCTTCGGTGACATGGACGCCTCGCTCTACCTGCTCTTCAAGGCGATCCGGCAGCACTCGACCGTCGCCCTCTCCGGCGAGTCGGCCGACGAGGTGTTCGGCGGCTACAAGCAGTTCTTCGACGAGGAGGCCCGGCGCGCGGAAACGTTCCCCTGGCTGGTCCACTTCGCCGAGCACTTCGGCGACGACGCCGACGTCCTCATCCCCGAACTCGCCGACACCCTCGACCTGCGCTCCTACGTGCGGGACGGATACCGGACCGCGATCAAGGACGTACAGCGCCTCGACGGGGAGAGCGACTTCGAGTACCGGATGCGCACGATCAGCTACCTGCACCTGACCCGGTTCGTACGCATCCTGCTCGACCGCAAGGACCGCGCGAGCATGGCCGTCGGCCTGGAGGTGCGGGTGCCGTTCTGCGACCACCGGCTGGTGGAGTACGTCTACAACACGCCGTGGGCGCTGAAGTCGTTCGACGGCCGCGAGAAGAGCCTGCTGCGCGAGGCCACCGCCGACGTACTGCCGACATCGGTGTACGACCGGGTCAAGAGCCCGTACCCGTCGACGCAGGACCCCACGTACGCGGTCGCGCTCCAGCAGCACGCCAAGGACCTCCTGTCGCGCTCCTCGCACCCGGTCTTCGAGATCGTCGACCGCGAATGGCTCAAGCGGGCCGTCGACCACGCCGCGCCGCAGAGCACCCAGGCGTCCCGGAAGGGCCTCGAAAAGACCCTGGACCTGGCCCTGTGGTTGGACATCTACCAGCCCCGCCTTACCCTTTCCTGACCCGAACCGGGCGGCGCGATGGGCTGAACGATGACAATCGCTGACGACGCGGCACTCCAGCTGGTGATCTCCCTGCGCCGGCTGACGCGCAGCCTGAGCAGGGCCGCCGCGGGCGGCATCCAGCCGACCCAGCTCGCCGTCCTGGCCATGCTGACGCAGCGGGGCCCCTCCCGGATCGGCGAGATCGCCGCCTGGGTTCCCTGCTCCCAGCCGACCGCCACCGCGGCCGTACTGGGACTGGAGACCGCCGGCCTGATCCGCCGCGAACCCGACCCCACGGACGGACGGGCCAGCCGCGTCCTGGCCACCGAACGCGGTGCGACCGCGCTCGCCGACGTCGCCCGCGGCGAGGCCGAGGTGCTGGCCAAGCGCCTCGTCTCGCTGCGGCCCGACGAGATCCGCCGACTCACCGAGATCGAACCGCTGCTGCGGCGCCTGGCGGAGGCGGGGGACTGAGGGGCGGGGGAGGCGGGCGGCAGGGCAGGAGGCGGGAGGACCGGAAGGCAGGAGGGCGGGACCACGTTGCGCGGGTTCGGCGTCCGGCGTGGTCTCCACCGCCCAGCAGGCAGCCGCCGCGGTCGGCGTCCGCCTCCTCGGGCGCCGATCAGGCCCGCCGTACGCAACACCCGTTCCTGCCCGCCGACCGCGCCGTCGTACGGGTCCACCGCGCCACGGTCCGGCGGTCCCACAGTCCCCTCGCCCCGGACCTGGCCCTGCATCGCCTCTCACAGCCGCTGTAGTGACGGGAGGACCCTGGCGGGAGGCCAGTCGGAGTACCGAAGATGACTTACCGGGAAGATCGTCGTTCCTGGATCATGGCACGGAGAAGGACACTCACAGCTTTCGCGGTCATGGCCGCAGCGGCAGCCGCAGCGGTCGCACTCGGCGGTGCGGAACCCGCGTCGGCCGGCGGCATCATCGTCATCGGGTCGCCGTCCCACGACAACACCTGTCTCAACGGCCGGTTCAGCGCTGCGCGCGGGGCCGCCACGCACACCACCGGAAACGCCGCCGGCCTCCTCGGCCAGGTCCCTTTCCGCAGCCCGCTCAATCACTGCGGCGACGCGGACCTGCCCGGCAACAAGCAGGGCAACGAAGCGCCGGACGACGATCCCGGCGTCGAGTACATGGCGAACCAGCCGCCCTCCGACACCAGGTACCCCGGCGCGGGACAGACGGACTTCCTCAAGCTGCTGAGGTGACCGCCGCGAAGCGGCCCGGGGCAGCCTCCGGACAGGCAGCCTCCGGCCGGGGCCCGCACCCTTCCGTATCAATGGAACACGTTCTACTGTGCCCACGACCCATTACCCGACGGCCCGTCAGGAACGCGTCCACCGCGCAGCCGCGCAGCGCCGTACCGCGCCCGCCGTGCGCCGGGGCACGTACGCACCACCGCACGACCGGGCCGGTCAGACCAGGAGGGGCCGTGCACCTCGAATACACCCCGGAACAGCAGCGGCTGCGGTCCGAGCTGCGGGAGTACTTCGCCGCCTTGGTCCCCGACGGCGCGTACGCGCGCTTCCACGGCTCCGGCGCCGCCGCACCGGACGCGCCGGGGCCCGGAACCTCGTCGCCGGGCTCCGCCCCGCCGGGCCCCACCGCGCAGAAACGCTTCTACCGCGCGACCGTCCGCCGGCTCGGCGCGGACGGCTGGCTGGGCGTCGGCTGGCCCGAGGAGTACGGCGGCCGGGGCATGACGCCGATGGAGCAGTTCATCTTCTTCGACGAGGCCGCGCAGGCGGGCGTGCCGCTGCCGCTGATGGCGCTGAACACCGTCGGACCGACGATCATGCGGTACGGCACCGCCGAACAGAAGGCGTACTTCCTGCCCAGGATCCTCTCCGGAGAGATCGACTTCGCGATCGGCTACAGCGAACCGGACGCCGGTACGGACCTCGCTTCGCTCCGGACCCGGGCCGTCCGCGACGGTGACGGCTACCTCGTCAACGGGCAGAAGATCTGGACCACCAACGGCGACACGGCCGACTGGGTCTGGCTGGCCGTGCGCACCGCCCCCGTCGAGGACGGCGTGCCGCCGCACAAAGGCATCAGCCTGCTCCTCGTACCGACCTCCGACCCGGGCTACTCCTGCACCCGCATCAACACCCTCGCCTCGCACGACACCACCGCCAGCCACTACGAGAACATCCGCGTCCCCTTCACCCGCCGCGTCGGCGAGGAGAACCAGGGCTGGCGCATCATCACCAACCAGCTCAACCACGAACGCGTCACCCTCGCCGCCCACGGCACGATGGCCGTCCGCGCCCTGCACGACGTGCAGCGCTGGGCCGCCGCGACCAAGCTGGCCGACGGCCGGCGCGTCATCGACCTCGGCTGGGTACGCGGCCGGCTGGCCCGTACGCACACCAGGCTGGACGCCATGAAACTGCTGAACTGGCAGATGGTGGACGCCCTCCAGCGCAACACGCTCACCCCGCAGGACGCCTCCGCCGTCAAGGTCTACGGCTCGGAGGCGCGCCGCGACGCGTACGCCTGGCTGATGGAGGTCGTGGGCGCGGCCGGCCCCCTGAAGGACGGCTCGGCCGGCGCCGTCCTCAACGGCGAACTGGAACGCGGCTACCGCTCCGCCGTCATCTTCACGTTCGGCGGCGGCAACAACGAGATCCAGCGCGAGATCATCGCGTGGATCGGCCTGGGGATGCCGCGGGTGCGGCGGTAGCGCGCGGGCGCCGCCCCCCGGGACGCCTCTCAGCGCCCTACACCCCGCGCCCCCGCCCCGCCATACTGACCGGGCGGGGCATCCAAGGGGGAATCGCGGCGGCTCAACGCGGTGGGGACGGGGGCGCGGGCGGGCGATGGTGGAGAGCAGGCTGGTTCAGGGGCGGTACCGGTTGCTCGACCTGATCGGGCGCGGCGGGATGGGGGAGGTGTGGCGGGCGCGGGACGAGTCGCTGGGGCGGCAGGTCGCGGTCAAGTGCCTCAAGCCGCTCGGACCGCAGCACGATCCGTCGTTCATGCGGGTGCTGCGGGAGCGCTTCCGGCGGGAGGCGCGGGTGGCGGCGGCGCTGCAGCACCGCGGGATCACGGTCGTGCACGACTTCGGGGAGGCCGACGGGATCCTGTTCCTCGTGATGGAGCTGCTCGACGGGCGCAATCTCAGTCAGCTGCTGGAGGACAACCGGCACGACCCGCTGCCCGTACCGGACTTCGCCGACATCGCCGAGCAGGTCGCGGCCGCCCTCGCCTACACCCACGAGCAGTCCATCGTGCACCGCGACCTCAAGCCCGCGAACATCGTGCGGATCGCCGACGGGACGGTCAAGATCTGCGATTTCGGCATCGCCCGGCTGGGGCACGACATCGGGTTCACCGCCCGGCTGACCGGTACGGGCGTGGCGATGGGCACGCCGCACTACATGTCGCCCGAGCAGATCGGCGCCGGGACGGTCGACCACCGCAGCGATCTGTATTCGCTGGGGTGCGTGCTGTACGAGCTGGCGACGGGGGTGCCGCCGTTCGACCTCGACGACGCGTGGGCGGTGCTCGTCGGCCACCGGGACACGGCACCGGAGCCGCCGCGCGGGCACCGTCCCGACCTGCCCGAAGCGTACGAGCGCATCGTCCTGGACCTGCTGGCGAAGGACCCGGAGGACCGGCCCCGGGACGCCGCGGAGCTGGTGAAACGACTCGTCTCGGCCCGCAGGCCGCCGGAGTACCCCACCGTGGAGGCGACGCTCCCGGAGCGGCCCGGCGGCCGCGCGCCGACGCGCGCCGGGCACCGCCTGCCGGCCTGGACGCAGGGCATGAGCAGTGGATCCCCGGCCGGTCCCCGTGCGCCGCGGGTGTCCGGCACCGCGGGCGCCGCCGGGCTCACCGGCTCGTGGACCAGCGGTCTGCCGCCGCTCAGCCGCGACACCCCGGCGCCGTACGTCACCGAGCGCCCCGCGCCCTCGCCCGAACACCTCGCCGCGCTGGCCGCCCGCCACAACGCGGGGCTCAGCCTCGGCCGGCTCGGCCGGTGGGCGGAGGCGGGGGAGGTGCACCGCGCGGTCGCCGCCGAGCGGGAGCACGCGCTCGGGCCGGACCACCCCGACACCCTCGCCAGCCGGTTCGAGGTGGCCTTCACCCTCGCCCGGTCCGGCCGGCCCGCCGACGCGCTGCGCGAGTACGAGCGGGTGGCCGCCGGGCGCGAACGGAGTCTCGGCGCCGACCACGTGGACACACTGGCCGCCCGCCAGGAGACGGCGTACGCGCTGGGCCGGCTCGGGCGGCACTTCGAGGCGCACCAGGTGTACGTGTCCGTCCTCGCGGCCCGCGAGCGCACGATGGGCCCCGAGCACCCCGACGCGCTGCGCTGCCGGCACAACCTCGCCTTCAACCTCAGCCGCCTGGGCCGGCTGGAGGACGCGTACCGGATGGCGCGCGACGTGGCGTCGGCGCGCGCCAGGGTGCTGGGGGCGCAGCATCCGGACACGCTCGTGACGCGCTACGAGGTGGCGTACTTGCAGGGGCAGTTGGGGAGGTGGACGGAGGCGTTGCGGACGTACCGGGAAGTGGCCGCCGACCGGGCCCAGGCGCTGGGGCCCGGCCACCCGGACACGCTCGCCGCCCGCTACGAGGTCGGCATAAGCCTGGGGCGCCTGGGGCGCAGCGCGGAGGCGCTGGAGCTGTACCGGGACCTCGTCGACGCCCGTACGGCCGCGCAGGGCCCGGCCGATTCCGAGACGCTGCGGGCCCGGCACGGGCTCGGCGTCAACCTCGGCCGCCTCGGGCGGTGGGAGGAGGCGCTCACCGAGGCCCGGTCGGTGGCCGCGCTCCGTGAGCAGGTACTGGGCGCCGACCACCCGGACACCCTCGTCAGCCGCCGGGAGATCGCCGTCGCCCTCGGGTGGCTGGGCCGCTGGCCCGACGCGCTGGCGGTCTACCGGCAGGTCGCCGCGGCCCGCGAACGGGTGCTGGGTGCCGACCATCCCGACGCGCTCGCGAGCCGTGGTGACGAGGCCCAGTGCCTGGAGCAGCTCGGACGCTCCACCGAGGCGGTGGCGCTGTACCGCCGGGTCGCCGAGCTGCGGCAGCGGCGGGGGCCGGGGCGGGGCTGAGAGCAGGTCGAGGTCGAGGTCGATATGGAGGTCGATATGGAGGTCGAGGTCGAGGTCGAAGGAGGGGAGTTGCGGCGTGGCCGGTGGCGGGACGGCCGGGTGGGAGTGAGGCGTCAGGCCCGTGGAGGGCCGGCCGGGCCGGGGCTGAAGGAGGGCTGCGCCTTCCGCACCCGGCCCGGCGCCGCGGCCGCTCAGCGCACCGCACGCACCCGGTAGAGCACCGTCGCGTGCGCCGGCACCCGTACGGAGATCTTTCCTGCGGTGCGGGTGGCGCGCCGGGTGACCAGGTCGCGCAGCTCGTACGAGCCCGCTTTCCGCAGGCCGGCCGTCGCGGTGGTGGTGGACAGCGTGCGCGGCGCGTCGCCCGAGTTGAAGAGCGCGACCGCCTGGTCACCGTTCTGCAGCGGCTTGGCCAGGACGTCGTATCCGGGCCCCTGCTGCACCACGCGCCCCTGTACGCCCTTCGGGTCCTGGTCGACGGCGATCACGTCCCGGTTGCCCAGGACCCGCAGCGCGGCCGGTGAGATCTTCGTCAGGTCCGTGCTGGAGATCAGGGGTGCGGCCATCATGGCCCACAGCGACATCTGGCTCTGGATCTGCCGGGTGGTCAGCCCGGAGTCGCCCGCGAGCAGGAAGTCGGGGTCGTTCCAGCGGCCCGGCCGCTGGAAGTGCGCCAGCTTGGCGTTGTACGCGTAGTTGTACTTGATCGACGACCACTTCCTGGCGCCGCTGTGCTTCTCCACCGCGATGTCGCGGCCCTCCCGCCACAGGTTGCCGGCCTGCGACGACCAGCGGATGACCTGGTGCCAGACCTGGTCGCCGTCGTACTGGAAGTAGGCGGGCGCCGACACCGAGAAGACGATGTCGCGGCCGGTCCGGCGCAGGGCCTGGCTGACCGCCCGGTACGCGTCGTGGTAGGTCCGCTCCTTGGTCTTGCCGGGGGCGGTGGGCAGGTTGCACCCGTCCATCTTCAGGTAGTCGACCTTCCACTTCGCGAAGAGGTCGGCGTCCTGCTGGTAGTGGCCGAAGCTGCCCGGGTACTTCTCGCAGGTCAGCTTGCCGACGTCCTCGTAGATGCCGAACTTCAGGCCCATCCGGTGCAGTTCGCGGCCCACGTACGCCATGCCGCGCGGGAAGCGGGCCGGGTCCGGGACGAGGTTGCCCCGGGCGTCGCGCTGCCGGCGCATCCAGCAGTCGTCGACGGTGACCGTGTCGTACCCCTTGGCCGCGAGGCCGGACTTCACCAGGGCCCGTGCGTTGCCGAGGACGACCTTCTCGTCGATGTCGCACATGTAGTACGACCAGTTGTTCCAGCCCATCGGGGGTCTGGGCGTGAGGTTCGGGTAGGCCGTGGCGGTGCGTGTGCCGGTCGGGGGCCCGGCCGGGCCGGGTGCGGTGGGGGTGGCCGCCGCCGGGAAGGCGGCGGCAGCGGACAGGACACCCGCCGCGCTCAGGGCGGCGGCGCTCAGGCGGGTCAGGGTGCGCCTCGGGGGACGCGTTGCCGACGAAATGTGCACAGGTCACCTCACAGGGGGACGGAGCAGGCCGATACAACGCATCGTCGGACGTTAGGAACGTAGGAGTGGGCGGGCAAGGCGCCGCGCTGGGCGGCTCCCGGAATTCAGCCGTCCGTACCTGGCGGCGGCGATCACCGCGTGCTACCAAGAGACATGCCGGAACGGACTTCGTACGACGTGGTCATCGTCGGCGGCGGGCACAACGGCCTGGTCGCCGCCGCCTATCTCGCACGGGCCGGGCGCCGGGTGCTCCTCCTGGAGCGGCTCGGCCACACCGGCGGCGCCGCGGTCTCCACCCACGCCTTCCGCGGCGTGGACGCGCGGCTGTCCCGCTACTCCTACCTCGTCAGCCTGCTGCCGCCGAAGATCGTGCGCGATCTGGGCCTGCGCTTCGCGGTCCGCAGGCGCTCGGTCTCCTCCTACACGCCGGCGGTCCGCGGCGGCCGCCCCACCGGCCTGTACGTCAGCACCGACGAGGGCGCCACCCGCGCCTCGTTCGCCCGGCTCACCGGCTCGGACCGGGAGTACGCGGCCTGGCAGCGCTTCTACGGCATGACCCGGCGGGTCGCCGAACGCGTCTTCCCCACCCTCACGGAACCGCTGCCGACGCGCGCCGCGCTGCGCGCCCGGATCGACGACGACGCGGCCTGGGAGGCGCTGTTCGAGCGGCCGCTCGGCGAGACGGTCGAGGAGGTGTTCGCCGACGACCTGGTGCGGGGCGTGGTGCTCACGGACGGGCTGATCGGCACGTTCGCGCACGCCCACGACCCGGGCCTGGCGCAGAATCGTTGCTTCCTCTACCACGTCATCGGCGGCGGCACCGGCGACTGGGACGTGCCGATCGGCGGCATGGGCGCGCTGACCGACGCACTCGCCGACGCCGCCCGCAAGGCCGGCGCGGAGATCGTCACCGACTGCCCGGTGACCGGGATCGCCACCGACGGCGACACGGCCGAGGTCACCTCCGCGTACGGCACGGTCGGCGCGCGCCACGTCCTGGTCAACGCCGCCCCGCACACCCTCGCAGGCTTGCTCGGCGAGCGGCCTCCCGAGCCCGTCGAAGGCGCCCAGCTCAAGGTCAACATGCTGCTCACCCGGCTGCCCCGGCTGCGCGACACCGGCGTCGACCCGCGGCTGGCCTTCTCCGGGACCTTCCACGTCGCCGAGGGGTACGAGCAGTTGGAGACCGCCTACCGGCAGGCAGCGGCCGGCGAACTGCCCGCCGCGCCGCCCTCGGAGATCTACTGCCACTCCCTGACGGACCCCTCCATCCTCGGCGCCGACCTGGTACGCCAGGGCTACCAGACGCTGACCCTCTTCGGCCTGCACACCCCGGCCCGCCTCTTCACCGGGAACCACGACGCCACCCGGGAGCGCCTGCTCGCGGCGACCCTCGCCCAGCTCGACGCGGTACTGGCCGAACCGCTCACCGACTGCCTGGCCACCGACGCGGACGGCCGCCCGTGCATCGAGGCCCGCAGCCCGCTCGACCTGGAACGCGACCTCGGCCTGCCGGGCGGCAACATCTTCCACCGGGAGCTGGCGTTCCCGTACAGCACCGGGGACGGGACAGGGGCTGGACCGGAGTACGGGACAGCGTCCGACGGGGATGACGCGGCGGCCCGCTGGGGTGTGCGGACCACGCACGCCAACGTGCTGCTCTGCGGGGCGGGCGCGGTCAGGGGCGGCGGGGTGAGCGGCATTCCGGGCCACAATGCCGCGATGGCCGTCATGGGGCAGGGGTGACGGCCGGCGAGGGTCGCTGACGTGCCGTCAAGGTGTGCCGACTGGCGCGCCGCCAAGCTGCCGGCTGACGTGCCACCAAGCTGCTGGCTGGCGTACCGGCGAGCCACGGGCCGACGTACCGGCGAGCCACGGGCTGGCGTACCGCCAAGCTGCTGGCTGGCGTACCGCCGAGTAACGGGCTGACGCGTCATCCAGCTGCGGACTGACGAACCATCAGAAACCCTCTTCCCTCCTCCGCCTCCCTGCGGCATCCTGCGGCCATGCAGACGGAGCTGAGCAACCGGCTGGGAGTCGAGCACGCCGTCTTCGGGTTCACGCCGTTCCCGGCGGTGGCCGCCGCGATCACCCGCGCCGGGGGCTTCGGCGTGCTCGGCGCGGTCCGCTACGCGGCCGCCGACGACCTGGCCCGCGACCTGGACTGGATCGAGCGGCACACCGACGGCAAACCGTACGGCCTCGACGTCGTGATGCCCGCGAAGAAGGTGGAGGGCGTCTCGGAAGCGGACATCGAGGCGATGATCCCGCCCGAGCACCGCCGCTTCGTCGAAGAGACCCTGGCCGAGCACCAGGTGCCCGAACTGCCCGCGGGCGAGGCGTCCGGCTGGCGCATCACCGGCTGGCTGGAACAGGTGGCCCGCTCCCAGCTCGACGTGGCCTTCGCGTACCCGATCAAACTGCTGGCCAACGCGCTCGGCTCACCGCCCGCCGATGTCGTCGAACGCGCCCACGCGCACGGCATCCTCGTCGCCGCCCTCGCGGGCAGCCCCCGGCACGCGCGCCACCATCAGGACGCCGGCATCGACATCGTCGTCGCGCAGGGCTACGAGGCCGGCGGCCACACCGGAGAGATCGCCACCATGGTGCTGACACCCGAGGTGGTCCGCGCCGTCGACCCGCTGCCGGTGCTCGCGGCCGGCGGCATCGGTACGGGCGAGCAGATCGCCGCCGGGCTGGCGCTGGGCGCCCAGGGCGTCTGGCTCGGCTCCGTCTGGCTGACGACCGAGGAGGCCGGGCTGCACTCCCGGCGGCTCACCGAGAAGCTGCTCGCCGCGGGCTCCGGCGACACCGTCCGCTCGCGCGCGCTGACCGGCAAGCCCGCCCGCCAGCTCCGTACGGCCTGGACGGACGCCTGGGACGACCCGTCCAGTCCGGCACCACTGCCGATGCCCCTCCAGGGGCTGCTGGTCGCCGAGGCCGTCTCCCGTATCCAGAAGTACGAGGTCGAGCCGCTGCTGGGCACCCCGGTCGGCCAGATCGTCGGGCAGATGACCTCCGAACGCAGTGTGCAGGCGGTCTTCGACGACCTGACCCGCGGGTTCGAGCGGGCCGTCGACCGTATCGACCGCATCGCCGGGCGTACGGGCGGGCTCTAGACACCACCGGCTCCCAGCCGAGGAGGACACGCATGTCGGCATCCATGGCGTCACCCACCCCCAACGGCTTCTGGGCGCAGGCCGCCGCCGACCCGGGGCGTACGGTCCTGATCGCCCCGGACGGCGAGGAGTGGACCGCCGCCCGGCTGCACGCCGCCTGCAACCGCCTGGTGCACGGGCTGCGCGCCGCGGGCCTGGAGCGGGGCGACGCCTTCGCCGTGGTGCTGCCCAACGGCGTGGAACTCTTCACCGCCTACCTCGCCGCCACCCAGGCGGGCTTCTACCTCGTACCGGTCAACCACCACCTGGTCGGCCCGGAGATCGCCTGGATCGTCGGCGACTCGGAGGCCAAGGCACTGATCGCGCACGAACGGTTCGCCGATGCCGCCCGCGCCGCCGCCGACGAGGCGGGACTGCCGCCCGGCCACCGCTACGCCGTCGGCGAGGTGCCCGGATTCCGGCCGTACGCCGCGCTCCTGGACGGACAGCCGGAGACCCCGCCGCAGGACCGCACCCTCGGCTGGGTCATGAACTACACCTCCGGCACCACCGGCCGCCCCCGCGGCATCCGCCGCCCGCTCTCCGGGAGACTGCCCGAGGAGTCCCCGCTCGGCGGCTTCCTCGGCATCTTCGGCATCCGGCCCTTCGGCGGCAACGTGCACCTGGTCTGCTCGCCGCTCTACCACACGGCCGTACTCCAGTTCGCGGGCGCGTCCCTGCACATCGGGCACCGGGTCGTCCTGATGGACAAGTGGACGCCCGAGGAGATGCTGCGCCTGATCGACACGTACCGCTGCACCCACACGCACATGGTGCCGACCCAGTTCCACCGGCTGCTGGCCCTCCCGGAGGAGGTACGGGCGCGCTACGACGTGACCTCGATGCGGCACGCGATCCACGGCGCCGCACCCTGCCCCGAGCACGTCAAACGGGCCATGATCGACTGGTGGGGGAGCTGCGTGGAGGAGTACTACGCGGCGAGCGAGGGCGGCGGCGCGTTCGCCACGGCCGAGGACTGGCTCAAGAAGCCCGGTACGGTCGGCAAGGCCTGGCCCATCAGCGAACTGGCGGTCTTCGACGACGACGGCAACCGCCTGCCGCCCGGCGAACTCGGCACCGTCTACCTGAAGATGACCACCGGCGGCTTCAGCTACCACAAGGACGAGGGCAAGACCCGCAAGAACCGCATCGGCGACTTCTTCACCGTCGGCGACCTCGGTCACCTGGACGAGGACGGCTACCTCTTCCTCCGGGACCGCAAGATCGACATGATCATCTCGGGCGGGGTCAACATCTACCCCGCCGAGATCGAGGCCGCCCTGCTCACCCACCCCGCCGTCGCCGACGCGGCGGCCTTCGGCATCCCGCACGACGACTGGGGCGAGCAGGTCAAGGCCGTCGTCGAGCCCGCCGACGGGTACCCGGCGGGCCCGGAGCTCGCCGACGCGATCCTGGCCCACTGCGCGGAGCGGCTGGCGGGCTACAAGCGCCCCAGATCCCTCGACTTCGTCGCGGCCATGCCACGCGACCCGAACGGCAAGCTCTACAAGCGGCGGCTCCGCGATCCGTACTGGGCGGGGCGGGAGCGGGCCGTGTGAGGTTGGTTGGGCGTACTGGGGTGGTCTGGCGTACGGGGTTGGTTCGGCGTACCGGGGTGGTCCGGCGTACGGGGTTGGTTCGGCGTACCGGGGTGGTCCGGCGTACGGGGCCGGTTCGGCGTACCGGGCCGGTTCGGCGTACGAGGTCGGTGTGGCGTACCGGGTCGGCTCGGGGAGAGAGGGGGGACGGTGGTCGATCGTGCTCTTGACCCGTGCCGGGCCGGGGCACAGGATCGCGCCATGACGGCAGTGCGGGCGAACACGGTCGACGGCATCCTGCGGCGCAGCGCGCAGCGGACCCCCGACCGCACGGCGGTGCGCCACGGCGACCGGTCCTGGCCCTACCGCGAACTGGACGACGCGGTGACGGCCGCCATGTGCGCCCTGCTGGACGGCGGCGCGGAGCCCGGTGACCGGGTCGCGGCGTACGGCCACAACTCCGACGCGTACGTGATCGGTTTCCTGGCCTGCGCCCGCGCGGGCCTGGTGCACGTACCCGTCAACCACCACCTCACCGGCGACGAACTGCGCTACATCCTCGGACAGTCGGGCAGTTCCCTCGTCCTCACCGACCCCGCGCTGGAACACCGGCTGCCGCCCGGCGTCCGCACCATGCCGCTGCGGGACGCCACCGGGTCGCTGCTGGACCGTGCGCGGGACGGGCTGCCCATGGGGACGGCGGTCGTCCAGACGGGCGGTACGGACGGCCCGTACGGATCGGGCGCCGACGAACTGGTGCAGCTCCTCTACACGTCCGGTACGACCGGGCTGCCCAAGGGCGCGATGATGACGCACGGCGCCCTGGTGCACGCGTACGCGTCCGCGATCGCCGCCCTGGACCTCAAGGCCACCGACCGGCCCGTGCACAGCCTGCCGCTCTACCACTCGGCGCAGCTGCACGTGTTCCTGATGCCCTACCTCGCCGTGGGCGCGGAGAACACCATCCTCGACGCCCCGGACCCGTACCGGATCTTCGAACTGGTGGAGGCGGGGCGCGCCGACAGCCTGTTCGCGCCGCCCACCGTGTGGATCGGTCTCACCCGGCACCCCGGATTCGCCTCCCGCGACCTCGGCGGCCTCCGTAAGGCGTACTACGGCGCGTCCGCCATGCCGGTGCCCGTCCTGGAGCGGCTGCGCGCCCGGCTGCCCGGCCTCGCCTTCTACAACTGCTTCGGGCAGAGCGAGATCGGCCCGCTGGCCACCGTGCTGGGGCCGGACGAGCACGAGGGCCGGCTGGACTCCTGCGGCCGGCCGGTGCTGTTCGTGGAGGCGCGGGTGGTGGACGAGCGCGGCATCGAGGTGCCGGACGGCACGCCCGGCGAGATCGTCTACCGCTCGCCGCAGCTGTGCTCGGGCTACTGGGACAAGCCGGCGGAGACCGCGGTGGCGTTCCGCGGCGGCTGGTTCCGCTCCGGGGACCTGGCGGTGCGGGACGCGGCGGGCTACTTCACCGTCGTCGACCGGGTCAAGGACGTCATCAACTCCGGTGGCGTGCTGGTCGCCTCGCGGCAGGTCGAGGACGCGCTGTACGCGCACCCGGCGGTCGCCGAAGCGGCGGTGATCGGGCTGCCGGACGAGCGCTGGATCGAGGCGGTGACCGCGGTCGTCGTGCTCCGCGCGGGGGCCGGGGCGCCGGACGAGGCCGAGCTGATCGAGACCGCGCGGGAACGGCTGGCCGGGTTCCAGGTGCCCAAGCGGGTGCTGTTCGTCGAGGAACTGCCGCGCAACGCCAGCGGCAAGATCCTCAAGCGCGAACTCCGGGACCGGTTCCGCTCCGGCGACGCCTGAACGATCTTGTTCCGGGAGGCTGCGAGGGGCGATTGTCAGACCCCCCTGCCATGCTGAGAAGTGCCGGGGGAAAGGCACCGACCGACACCGCGTGATCCCCGGTGACGAGGGCGTACGTGCTCGCTCGGCGGCCGCCCGCGTCGCGCCGCGACGAGACGACAGGACGCCGGAGGAGATCATCATGCTCACCACTCAGTACGTCCCGGGCGCGCCGAACTGGCTCGACCTCGGGGCTCCCGACATCGATACGGCGGTCGCGTTCTACGGCGGCGTCTTCGGCTGGACGTTCCGGTCGGCCGGCCCCGACGCCGGCGGGTACGGCTTCTTCCAGCTCGACGGCAGGACCGTCGCCGGGGCCGGACCGCTGACCGAGGAGGGCGCGAGCCCGGCCTGGACCGTCCACTTCCACAGCCCGGACGTGGACGCGCTGGCCAAGACGGTCGAGCAGGCCGGCGGCCGGGTCCGCTTCGGCCCGTGCGACGTGTTCACCGCCGGCCGGCTGGCCGGGTTCACTGACCCGGCCGGCGCCGAGTTCGCGGCCTGGCAGCCGGGCGACGTCCAGGGGATGGAGGCGGTCAGCGTCTCGAACGCGGCGTGCTGGACCGAGCTGTACACGACCGACGCGGCCGCCGCGAAGGACTTCTACCGCACGGTCTTCGGATGGGAGACGCGGGACAACGAGATGGGCGAGAACATGATCTACACGGTCGCCTCGCCCGCCGGCACCGACCCGGCCGGCGACGCCGGCCACTCGGGCATCATGCAGCTGGCCCCCGAACACGTCGCGGCGGGCGCGGCGTCGGAGTGGCACCCGTACTTCGGCGTCGACGACTGCGACGCGACGGCCGCCGCCTCCACCGAACGCGGCGCGACCGTCGTCGTCCCGCCGTCGGACGCCGAGGGCATAGGCAGGCTGGCCATGCTGCGGGATCCGTTCGGGGCGCCGTATGCGCTGATCACGCCGCGTTCTCGGTAGGGGAGGGGAGCGAGGAAGAAGGAGGGGAGGGGAGCGAGGAAAAGGGAGGGGAGGGGCGGGGGCGGGGGGGGGAGGGCCAGGGGGGAGGAGGAAGAGGGGAAGCGGGGCGGGAGCCCGGTTCTTTGGTGCGGGGGAGGGGAGCGGGCGCGGCCCGGGAGCTGGTCCGGCGTGCTTCAGTCGCGGGCGTCGACGATGCGTTTCAGTTTGCCCAGGGAGCGTTCCAGGGTTTCCGGGGGGACGATGTCCACGGCGACGGAGACACCGATGGTGTCCTTGATGCCGCGGGCGATGTCGGCGACGGCGGCGGTGCGTTCCTCCGGGGTGGCGTCCGGGCGGGCTTCCGCGCGTACGGTCAGGTGGTCCATGCGGCCTTCGCGGGTCAGGCGGAGCTGGAAGTGCGGCGCGACACCCGGTGTGCGCAGCACGATCTCCTCGACCTGGGCGGGGAAGAGGTTGACGCCGCGCAGGATGATCATGTCGTCGCAGCGGCCGGTGACCTTCTCCATCCGGCGGAAGGCGGGGCAGGCGGTGCCGGGCAGCAGCCGGGTCAGGTCCCGGGTGCGGTAACGGACCACCGGCAGGGCCTCCTTGGTCAGCGAGGTGAAGACCAGTTCGCCGTGCTCGCCGTCCGGCAGCGGCTCGCCGGTGACCGGGTCCACCACCTCCGGGTAGAAGTGGTCCTCCCAGATGTGCAGCCCGTCCTTGGTCTCCACGCACTCCTGGGCCACGCCGGGGCCCATGACCTCCGACAGACCGTAAATGTCGACCGCGTCGATCGCGAAGCGCTCCTCGATCTCGCGGCGCATCTCCTCCGTCCACGGCTCCGCGCCGAATATGCCCGTCCGCAGGGAGGTGGTCCGCGGATCGACGCCCTGCCGTTCGAACTCGTCGAGGAGGGTGAGCAGGTAGGACGGCGTCACCATGATGATCTCGGGCCGGAAGTCCCGGATGATCTGCACCTGCCGGGCGGTCATGCCTCCGGAGGCCGGGACGACCGTACAGCCGAGCCGTTCGGCGCCGTAGTGCGCGCCGAGGCCGCCGGTGAACAGGCCGTACCCGTACGCGACATGGACCGTGTGGCCGGGCCGGCCGCCCGCCGCGTGGATCGAGCGGGCGACGACGTCGGCCCAGACGGACAGGTCGTGCTCGGTGTAGCCGACGACGGTGGGGCGGCCGGTGGTGCCGCTGGAGGCGTGGATGCGGCGAATCCGGTCCTGCGGCACGGCGAACATGCCGAAGGGGTAATGGGCTCGCAGGTCGTCCTTGACGGTGAAGGGGAAGCGGGGCAGGTCCGCGAGTGACCGGCAGTCCTCGGGGTGGACTCCGGCCTGGTCGAAGGACTGCCGGTAGAAGGGGACGTTCTCGTACGCGTGCCGCAGCGAGGCGCGCAGCCGCTCCAGCTGCCGGGCCCGCAGCTCGTCGGTGGACAGCCGCCGTACCGTGTCGATCGCTTCGGCCGCGCCCGTCACGCCGGCCGCCGTGGCCGTTTCCGTACCTGTCTCCGTACTCCCGCTGCGCGCATCCGGCATGTGTGTCACCGTTCCGTGTCCCGACCGATCATTCGGTAGCTGGCTGCGGTCCAAGTAATCAGCGGGCGGCGAACGCGTCAAGGGGCGTGACGCAGTCCTGCGCGGGTAGCTTCGAGCGCATGAGTGACGTTCAGAAAGTGCAGGTCGGTGACGTCCGCCTGGCATACCGGTGCTGGGGTGACGCGGACGCGCCCCCGGCGGTGCTGCTGCACTGCCTCGGTGAGGACGGGGAGGACTGGCGCGGCGTGGTCGGTCAGCTCGCCACCACCCACCGGGTGTACGCGCTGGATCTCCGGGGGCACGGCCACAGCGACTGGCCGGGGGAGTACGGCTTCGAGCGGTGGCGCGACGATGTGGCCGGTTTCCTCCAGGAGCTGCGGCTGGGCCCCGTGGCGCTCATCGGCCACTCCCTGGGTGCGCTCGTAGCGCTGCTGCTGGCCGCCGACCGGCCGGAGCTGGTGGAACGTCTGGTGCTGGAGGAGGCCGCCCCGCCCGTCCCGGCGTCACCGCCGCAGGAGATCCCGGACCCGCCGCCCGGGCCGCCGGCCTTCGACTGGCAGGCCAAGGTGGCCGTGGTGGCGCAGCGCAACGCGCCGGACCCGGTGTGGTGGGACAGCCTGGCGAAGATCACCGCCCCCGCCCTGGTGATCGCCGGCGGCTCCACCAGTCACATCCCGCAGCAGCAGCTCCAGGACCTGGCCGAGCGCATCCCGGACTGCCGCCTGGTCACGGTGGAGGGCGCGGGCCACCTCGTGCACGAGGAGCGGCCGTTGGAGTTCCTCGACGCGGTGCGGACGTTCCTCGTGCCCCAGCCTTGAGGCTTTCCGGCCGGACCGGCGGTCCTGTGCGTGCGTGGCCGGGTCTCCGGTCCGGTCTCGACGCAGGTTCCGGAGGTTCCGGTCCGGCCTCCGGTCCGGCCTCCGGTCCGTACGGAGGGTGTGGGCGCGCCCACGGACGGCCCAATGCCGCAGTGGTGCTGCTTTCCCGTGGTGCGCTGACCGCGCAACCCTCGAAAGGAACATCATGCGTACATCACTTCGTATGACCATCCGTGCGACGCTCGGTCTCCTGGCCGCCGTGGCCCTGTCCGGTGCGGTGCTGCCCGCGGTGGCGCACGCCGACTCGGACGACGGGCGGGGCGAGCGCCCCGCCGGGAGCCACGGCCGGGTCGAACTGCCCTCGAAGGGCGGGTTCCTGTCCCCGGTCGACGGCCTCGCCAAGAACGCCAACGTGGGCGTCACCAGCGTGTCGGACCGTGACTGACCGGGCCTGACCGGGCCCCGCTCCGACGCCGCTGCCTGCCCGGCCGTATCGTGACGGACCGGGCGGGCAGGCAGCCGCCGTACGGACACGGTGCGGTACGAGGAGGGGCGGCGTGCGGGGGCCGGGGGCCGAAGGGACACCAGGGGTGGGCGGGCAGGCGGACGGGCGGACGGACGAGCAGGTGGAAGCCGCGGTCCGTGCGGGGGACGAGGAGGCGTTCGCGCGCCTCGCCGAGCGCTACCGGCACGAACTGCGCGTGCACTGTTACCGGATGCTCGGTTCCTTCACCGACGCGGAGGACCTCGTACAGGAGGCGCTGCTGCGGGCCTGGCGCAAGAGGGCGGGTTTCGAGGGACGGGCGACGTTCCGGGCCTGGCTGTACCGCATCGCCACCAACGTCTGCCTGGACGCGCTGGCCGGCCCCGCCCGCAGCCGGGAGATCGCGGTGGCGGTCGACGGCGCGGGCGTTCCCACGCGTTCGGCGCCGGCCGAGATCACCTGGCTGCAGCCCTACCCGGACGCCCTGCTGGACCGGGCCGCACCGGCCGGCAACGGGCCGGAAGCCGCGGCGATCGCCAGGGAGACCGTCGAACTGGCCTTCTTGGCGGCCATCCAGCACCTGCCGCCACGGCAGCGTGCGGTACTGATCCTCCGCGACGTCGTGGGCCTGCCCGCCGCGGAGACGGCCGGGATGCTCGAGCTGAGCGTCGCCGCGGTCAAGAGCGCGCTGCAACGTGCCCGCGCCACACTGCGCGAGCAGCTGCCCGAGCGGCGCGCCGACTGGGGGCGAGGGGCCACCGGGCCCACCGAGGCCGAACGCGCCCTCCTCCGGCGGTTCGTCGCGGCCTCGCAGGCGGCCGACATCACCGCGCTGGCCGCCCTGCTGCGCGAGGACGTCCGGCAGACCATGCCGCCCGCCCACCTGGTGTTCGACGGGCGTGCGGCCGTCCTCGGCATGTGGCGTGCGGTTCTGGAGGGCGAGCAGGCCTGGGGCGACTGGCACGCCGTACCGCTCGCCGTGAACCGCCAGCCGGCCGCCGCGAACTACGTACGGCTGCCCGGGGCGCCGTCGTACACCGCGGTCAACATCGACGTGCTGCGCGTCGAAGACGGCCGGATCGCCGAGATCACCACCTTCGCGCCGGACCTGCTGCCCGCCCTCGGCCTCGCCACCGCCCTGGCGCCCGAGGAGGTCCGGGGCGGCAGCGCCGGGCTGTGACGCGGGTCACTCCCGGCCGCCGATTCCTTTCCGGGAGCCCGCCGGTCGTATGAGCCGTAGGGCGCCGCTGCCCATGCGGGTGCGTAGGGACATGGACGTGTACAGGCGCGTACGGACGCGTGCGGGTCGTACGGACGCGTACAGGCGCGTACGGACACGTACGGGTCGTACGGACACGTGCAGGTCGTACGGACACGTGCGGGTCGTACGGACACGTACGACGCGAACCGGTGGCGGCGCGACGGATGCGCGACGGATGCGCGTGACAGGGAGGAACGGACGTGACGGAGCGGACCGAGGGTGGCGCAGTGGTGCGGTTGGACGAGGGGATCCGGGAGCTGGGGCGGCTCGTGGGCCGGTGGCGGGTCGACGGCGGGGCGGCCGGCACGGTCGCCTTCCGCCCGCTCGACGGGGGCTTCTTCCTGGTGCAGGACGTCGACCTGGAGCAGCACGGACAGCGGGTCACCGGCATGGAGGTGATCGGCAGGGAGAAGCCCTACGGGGCGGAGGCCCCGGGGGACGACATCACCTCCCGTTTCTACGACAGCGAGGGCCACACCTTCGACTACGTGTACGAGTTGGCGGGTGACACCCTGACCATCTGGGCCGGTGAGAAGGGCTCGCCCGCGTACTACCGGGGCACCTTCACCGCGGACGGCGACACCTTGGCCGGCGCCTGGGTCTATCCGGGCGGCGGAGGCTACGAGTCCACGATGACCCGGATCGGCTGACCGTTCGCCGGGGCCGAGGCAGCGGACCGTGCCGTACCGGGCGTTTCCGGTCCGCACCTTGGCGGGATCTTGTTCACCCAAGGGGACGCAGGCCCGCATGCCGTTGCCCTCGGGGCCCGCCGAAATCGCCAGGATGAGCCGGTGATCACTCCCCCTCGTCATCGCCGACGGCACCGCCGGTCCGTTCCCCTCGTCATGGGGGCGGGCGCCCTGGCCGTGCTCTCCCTGCTGCCGACCTCCGCACTCGCCGCGCCACCGGCCCCGGCCGCCTCGGATCCGGCAGCCCCGGACCCGGCAGCCCAGGACATGGCCGCCCCGGACCCGGCAGCCCCGCGCGCGGTCGCCGTCCCCACCGGCGCCGAACGCCGGGTCTCCGCCTACCTCGACGGGATCAGGAAGCGGCCGGCGGCGCTGCGCGCCTTCTTCCACGACCTGCCCAAGGGCGCCGACCTGCACAACCACCTGTCCGGCGCGGCCTCCACCGACCTGCTGATCAAACTGGCGGGGGACGACGGTCTCTGCATCGAGACCAGGACGATGACCGCTCGCCCCGCCCCGTGCGGGCCGGGGACGCGTCCGGCGGTACAGGCCCGTAAGGACCGCGCGTTCTACCGGCAGATTCTGCGGGCCTGGTCGATGCAGGACTTCTCGTCCGCGTCCGGTGAGTCCGGGCACGACCACTTCTTCGCGGCCTTCGGGAAGTTCGGTGAGGTCACCTGGCGCCACGGCGGCAGGCTGCTGGCCGACGTCGCCAACACCGCTGCCCGGCAGAACCAGTTCTACCTGGAGACGATGCTGACGCCCGCCTCCGGCGGCAGCAAGAAACTGGCCGACCAGGTCGGCTACCACGCGGACCTGCGCCGGATGCACCAACTGCTGGTGGCCGGCGGCAAGCTGGACCAGCTCGTACGCGACGCGGGCCGGGAGATCGACAAGGGCACCGCGGAGTTCCGCAAGGCGGCGGGCTGTGACACACGCAAGCCCGCCCCCGGCTGCCGGACGACCGTCCGCTACATCTCCCAGGTGTCGCGCAGTGGCAAGTCCGAGCGCGTCTTCACCCAGATGGCGCTCGCCATGCGCCTGGCCGAACGCGACCACCGGTACGTCGCGGTGAACCTCGTTCAGCCGGAGGACGAGCGGAACGCGCTGCGCAACTACCGGCTCCACATGCGGATGCTGGACTTCCTGCACGGCGTCTACCCGCGCGCCCACATCACCCTGCACGCCGGTGAACTCGTCCCCGGCCTGGTCAAGCCCGAGGACCTGCGCTTCCACATCAACGAGGCGGTACGCACCGGGCACGCGGAGCGCATCGGCCACGGCGTCGACGTGGCGCACGAGGACGACGCGCCCGCGCTCCTGCGCACCATGGCCCGGCGCGGCATCGCGGTGGAGGTGCCGTTCACGAGCAACCGGCAGATCCTCGGCGTCTCCGGCGCCGACCACCCGTTCCCGCTCTACCGGCGCTACGGCGTACCCGTCGTGCTCTCCACCGACGACCCCGGGATCTCCCGCAGCAACATCAGCAACGAGTACCGGTACGCGGCTGTCACGTACGGACTGCGCTACCGGGAACTGAAGGACCTGGCGCGCGCTTCCCTGGAACACGCCTTCCTCCCGGGGCGCGGTCTGTGGGCCGACCGGAGCGACGGGCAGCGCGCGTACGAACTGGCGCGCCCGTGCCGTATGGAACGCCCGGGAGCGCGTGAGCCGCGCGCGGCCTGCACGCGGTTCCTCGCCAAGAACCTGAAGGCGGCCCTGGAGTGGCGGCAGGAGGTGGCGTTCGCCCGCTTCGAGCACCGCGTCCTGCACGCGCGGCACTGAAAGGGAGGGCTTGAGGGGGGCGGCGGGAGGGGCGGGGCCGTACGATCGGGCGGACGGGCGGCACGCGTGACACGTGAACGAAGGTGGCGGGGTGGCACTGGTGATACGGAACGCGCGAACTCCCCTGCGGCGGCTGCTGACCGCGGCCGCCGCCACGGCCGTCCTCCTGACCGCCGCCCCGACGCCGGCGACAGCACACCCCGCCGCCCGGGACACGGCCGCGCTGCGCCCGCTCGCCGATCTGTCCGCCCGGCGCCTCGCCACCGCAGACCTGGTGGCCGCCGCCAAGTGGGGCACCGGCAGTCCCGTCGACGATCCGGCGCGCGAGCAGCAGGTCCTGGACGCGGTCGCGCGGCAGGCGGCCGGACTCGGCACCGATCCGCAGTGGACCGCGCGGATCTTCCGGGACCAGATCGAGGCCAACAAGACCGTGCAGCGCGGCCTCCACCGCCGGTGGACCCTGGACCCCGCGCAGGCGCCGGCCGAGCGGCCGGACCTCGGTGAGGTGCGCAAGGAGATCAACCGCGTCAACGACGCGCTGGTACGGGCGATCGCCGCGTCCGGGGAAGCGCGGACGTCACCGGGCTGTGTCCCGTCGCTGGCGGGCGCCGCCGCGCACGTACGTCGTGAACAGCACCTGGACGTCCTGCACTCGCCGGCGCTGGCCCGGTCCGTACGGTCCGTCTGCGGCCGGTAGCAGCAGGCCCTGGCGCCCCGAAGAGCCGACGGACCCCCTCCCGACGTCAGGACCCGCCCCGCGCCCCCGCAAGCACCACCGGCAGTTCGCCGAACCCGTTGAAGACCAGGGACGGGCGGCGGGCGGGCGGGTGCTCCGGGTCGTGCAGGGCGAGGCCCGGGAAACGGTCGAAGAGCGCGGGCAGGGCGACGGCCGCCTCCAGCCGGGCGAGCGGCGCGCCGAGGCAGTGGTGGATGCCGTGCCCGAAGGTGAGGTGGCGGATGGGGGAGCGGGTGATGTCGAAGCGCTCGGCCGCCGGCCCGTGCTGCCGCGGATCGCGGCCGAACGCGGTGTACGAGAGCATCACCGCGTCGCCCGCGCGTACGGTCCGGCCGGCCACGTCCACGTCACACAGCGCGTAGCGGAACGGGAAGTGCGCGACCGGCGGATCCCAGCGCAGCGCCTCTTCGACCACCGCGCTCCAGGGCACCTGCCCGCTGCGCGCCAGGGCGAGCTGGCCGGGGTGGGTGAGCAGCGCGTGCACGGCGTTGCCCAGCAGGTTCACCGTGGTCTCGTGTCCGGCCACGATCATCAGCACGAGCGTGTCGACCAGCTCGGTCTCGCTGAGCTGTTCCGTGCCGGAGGCCACCAGCGCACTCGTCAGGTCGTCCCCGGGCCGCTCCCGCTTCTCGCCGAGGAGACCGGCGAGCACGGCGCGCAGCTCACGGTGGACCGCCGGCGCCTCGGACGGGTCCGACGGGGTGGCGAACAGCGCCCCGCACAGTGACCGCAGCCGTTCGCGACGGCTGTCGGGTACGCCGAACAGCTCGCAGATGACCCGAATCGGCAGCGGATGGGCGTAACGGGCGCGCAACTCGACCGGCTCCCCGGACCGGTCCGCGGCGAGCCCGTCCAGCAGCTCGCCGGCCAGCTCCGCGACGCGCGGCCTGAGCCGCTCCACGCGGCGCGCGGTGAACGCGCGGGCCAGCGGGGCGCGCAGCCGGGTGTGGTCGCCCGCCGTCGCGGTGGTCATGTTGGCCACGGTCAGCAGCGGCGCCAGCGGCCAGGAACGCGGGACCTCACCGCTGCGCCAGGCGCGCCAGGCGCCGATGTCCTTGACGAAGCGGCTGTCGGCCAGCACCTCGCGCCCCGCCTGATGGTGGGTCACCAGCCAGGCCGACACGCCGCCGGGCAGGAGGACGGGCACCAGCGGACCCGCCGCACACAGCGAGGCCGTGCCGGAGCGGGGGTCGTGCGCGGCCGGGTCGAGCCGTACCGGAACACCGGACGTACCGGAGGGGGCGCTGCCGAGCGCCACGCCGTCGAAGTCCATGCTTCAGGTTAGAACCCCCGCCGGTCCCCTTCCCACCCTTGGTGCGGGCCCCGGCTTGCTGCATTCGGGGGGAGCGGCGTGTGCCAAGCGGGTGAAGGGACGGGGCCGGTTGTCGTCCCGGCGCGGGGTACGGGCAACCGTGCGGATGTCCCCTTCCTCCCACTCAGGAGAACGTCCTCATGTCGAAAATTTTTGCTGTCATACCCTGGCCTGGCGCGGCGCACACCACTTCGCGGGTGTGTGGGCCGCGCCGTCACCACTGCCGTACCGCCTGAACCAGCCGGTCAGGGGCTCCGGCCGCCGTCGGGGCGGCGGCCGGAGCCCGGTCCGTGCGGGGTGGCGCCGGGTCTCGTCAACCCCGCGCCTCACGACCGTCCGCCTCAGAAGCCCCCTCCTCCGGAGCCCTCGCCCCCGAAGGCTCCTCCTTCGGAGCCCTCGCCCCCGAAGCCTCCTCCGAAGCCACCGCCTTGGCCCACCGGTAGTCCGCCTTCCCGCTCGGGGAGCGCTGGATGTGCTCGGTGAAGACGACCGACCGCGGGATCTTGTAGCCGGCCAGCCGTGCACGGCAGTGGCGCTGCACGGCCTCCAGGCCCAGCGGCGCGGCCCCGTCCCGGAGCTGTACGACGGCGGCCACCCGGCTGCCCCACCGCTCGTCCGGCACCCCGGCCACCAGCGCGTCGTACACGTCCGGATGCGCCTTCAGCGCCTGCTCCACCTCCTCCGGGTACACCTTCTCGCCGCCCGAGTTGATGCACTGCGAGCCCCGGCCGAGGACGGTGACGACACCCGCCTCGTCGACGGTCGCCATGTCGCCCAGCAGCACCCACCGCTCGCCGTCCGCCTCGAAGAACGTCTCGGCGGTCTTGCGCGGGTCGTTGTAGTAACCGAGCGGTACGTGCCCGCGGAGCGCGAGCCGCCCCACCTCGCCCGCCGCCACCCGCACGGGGACCGGGGAGGCGGGGTCGACCACCGCCGTGTGCGCGTTGACGCGTAACCGGAAGCCCCGGCCGGGGCCCGAGTCCTCGGTGGCGGTGCCGTTGAAGCCGGACTCGGAGGAGCCGAAGTTGTTGAGCAGCAGGGCGCCCGGCACCAGGGCGGCGAACTGGGCCCGTACGGTCTCCGAGAGGACCGCCCCGGAGCTGCTGACGCTGAACAGCGAGGAACAGTCGGTGCCCTTGAGCGGACCCGCCAGCGCGTCCGCGAGCGGGCGCAGCATCGCGTCGCCGACCAGCGAGACGCTGGTCACCTTCTCGCGTTCGATGGTGCGCAGCACCTCTTCCGGTACGAACTTGCGGTGCAGGACCACCTTCTGCCCGAAGTGGAAGGCGATGAAGGCGGTGAGGGTGGAGGTGCCGTGCATCAGCGGGGGCGTGGGGAAGAAGACGAGCCCGTCGCCGCCGGCGGCGACGCGTTCGGCCAGTTCCTCGGGGCGCCGTACGGGTTCGCCGGTCGGCGCGCCGCCGCCCATGCCGGAGAAGAAGATGTCCTCGTGCCGCCAGAGGACGCCCTTGGGCATCCCGGTGGTGCCGCCGGTGTAGATGACGAGCCGGTCGTCGCCGGAGCGCGGGGCGAAGTCGTGGTCCGGCGCCCCGGAGGCCTCGGCGTCCGTGAACGGCACCGGTGCGACGGCGGGCTCCGGGGCGTCCGCGGGCGGCGTGCCCACCCGCACCAGGTGGCGCAGTCGCTCCGCGTGCGGCAGGGCGGCGGCGACCCGGCCGGTGAACTCGGCGTCGAAGACCAGGGCCACGAGGTCGGCGTCCCGGTAGAGGTAGGCCAGTTCGTCCTCGACGTAGCGGTAGTTCACATTGACCGGGACGGCGCGGATCTTCAGGCAGGCGTACAGGGTCTGGAGGTATTCGACGCCGTTGTAGAGGTGCAGGCCGACGTGCGCGCCGGGGGTGACGCCGTGGTCGTGCAGGTGGTGGGCGAGGCGGTTGGCGGCGCGGTCCAGCTCCGCGTACGTGAGCCGGCGCTCCGCGCCCGTACCCGGATGGTCGAGGAAGACCAGCGCCTCGCGTCCGGGAACCGTGTCGACGACCGACTCGAACAGATCGGCGAGGTTGTATTCCACGTCTCCTCCAGAACGGGCGGCGTCGGCTCGCGGTCATTAGAGCGCCGCGCGCCGCACGGGGGAAGGGGCCGGGCGACGGAAACTGACTGACTGTCAGGAATCTCTTGAAGTCGGCTCCGGGCTACTGCAACCTGTTCTACGTTCCGGGCGGACGGCCGCCGGCCGGCGGCGGGCGCGTACGGCCCGCAGGCGGCCCGGCCGGTACCGCACGGCTCGCGACCGTACGACCGTACGGACAGGAGGACGCATGGGCGGGACCGAACACCTCACCGTGGCACGCGACGGCGCGACCCTGGTGCTCACCCTCGACCGGCCGGAGGCGAAGAACGCGCTCTCCCTGCCGATGCTGGTGGGCCTGTACGACGGCTGGGTCACCGCCGACGAGGACGACAGCGTGCGCTCGGTCGTCCTCACCGGCGCGGGCGGCGCCTTCTGCGCCGGCATGGACCTCAAGGCGCTGGCCGGGCGGGGCATGGACGGCGAGCCGTACCGCGAGCGCCTGAAGGCCGACCCGGACCTGCACTGGAAGGCCATGCTGCGCCACCACCGCCCGCGCAAGCCGGTCATCGCCGCCGTCGAAGGGCCGTGCGTCGCCGGCGGTACGGAGATCCTCCAGGGCACCGACATCCGGGTGGCCGGGCGGAGCGCCACGTTCGGGCTCTTCGAGGTACGGCGCGGACTGTTCCCCATCGGCGGGTCGACGGTCCGGCTGCCCCGCCAGATTCCGCGCACCCACGCCCTGGAGATGCTGCTCACCGGGCGCCCGTACAGCGCGGAGGAGGCCGCACGCATCGGGCTGATCGGGCGCGTCGTGCCGGACGGCGACGCGCTCGGCACGGCCCTGGAGATCGCCGCGCAGATCAACGCGTGCGGCCCGCTCGCCGTGGAGGCGGTCAAGGCGTCCGTCCACGAGACCGCGGCGATGACCGAGGAGGACGGGCTCAAGGCCGAGCTGGAACGCGGCTGGCCGGTCTTCGACACGGCCGACGCCAAGGAAGGCGCCCGCGCCTTCGCCGAGAAGCGCCCGCCCGTCTTCCGGCGCGCCTGACCCTGGCCGGCCGGCCTGCCGGTCCGCCCCGCCGGCCTGCCGCTCCGCCCCGCCGCGCCCGACCCCGTACGGAAGCGAGGAGCCCCGCATGACCCCGACCTCCCGCACCCCCGATGTGCTGTCGGCCCCGCTCGTCGTCGAGTTCCCCTTCACCCGGTCCCTCGGGCCCGTACAGAGCGCCTTCCTCACCGGGCTGCGCGAGCGGGTCGTGCTGGGTGTGCGGACCGGGGACGGGCGGGTGCTGGTGCCGCCCGTCGAGTACGATCCGGCCACGGCCGAGGAACTGCGCGACCTCGTCGAGGTCGGCGCCACCGGCACCGTCACCACCTGGGCCTGGAACCCGGCACCGCGCCGCAACCAGCCGCTGGAGACGCCGTTCGCCTGGGCGCTGGTCCGCCTCGACGGAGCGGACACCGCGCTGCTGCACGCCCTGGACGCACCCGGGCCGCAAGCCGTGCACACCGGGATGCGGGTACGCGTCCGCTGGGCGCCCGAGCGCACCGGCGCCATCACCGACATCGCGTGCTTCGAGCCGTACGAGACCGCGACGGCCGCTGAACCTACCCCGCACAGTGACGCAGCCACCGAACCCGTCCCGCACAGCGGCGAGTTCCCCGACCCCGTCACCGGCATCGTCGCCCCCGCCCGCCTCGACTACACCTACTCGCCCGGCCGCGCCCAGTCCCGCTACCTCGCCGCCCTCGCCGGGCACCGCACCGTCGGCGAGCGCTGCCCTTCCTGCCGGAAGGTGTACGTACCACCCCGCGGCGCCTGCCCCACCTGCGGCGTGGCCACCCGCGACCAGGTCGAGGTCGGTCCCAGGGGCACCGTCACCACCTTCTGCATCGTCAACATCAAGGCGAAGAACCTCGACATCGACGTGCCGTACGTCTACGCGCACATCGCCCTGGACGGCGCCGACCTGGCCCTGCACGCCCGGATCGGCGGCATCCCGTACGACGAGGTCCGCATGGGCCTGCGAGTGGAACCGGTGTGGCGCGACGACGGCCGCTACCCGGACCACTACCGGCCCACCGGCGAACCGGACGCCGCCTATGACAGCTACAAGGAGCTGGTCTGATGCCCGCGAGCCACACAACGGCCGGGCCGCCCCGCGAGATCGCGGTCGTCGCCTTCGCGCAGAGCGACCCCACCCGTGACACCGCCGAGATCTCCGAGGCCGAACTGCTGCTGCCGGTGCTCCAGGACGCCCTGGGCCAGGCCGGGCTGCGGGCCGCGGAGATCGACTTCACCTGCTCCGGGTCGTCGGACTACCTGGCCGGGCGGGCCTTCTCGTTCACCATGGCGCTGGACAGCGTCGGTGCCTGGCCGCCCATCGCCGAGTCGCACGTCGAGACGGACGGCGCCTGGGCGCTGTACGAGGCGTGGGTCAAGCTGCTGACCGGCGACGCGGAGACGGCGCTCGTGTACGCGTACGGCAAGTCCTCGTCCGGCGAGGTCCGCGACGTGCTCACCCGCCAGCTCGACCCGTACTACCTCGCGCCCCTGTGGCCCGACTCCGTCTCCCTGGCCGCCCTCCAGGCCCAGGCCCTCATCGACGCGGGCGACACGGACGAGGCGGCGCTGGCCGGGATCGCGGCCCGCCGCCGCGCCGACGCCGCGGCCCCTCCGCACGCCCGGCTCAGCGGCACCGTACGGCACGGCCCGTACGCCGTCCGGCCCCTGCGCACCGGTGACTGCCCGCCGGTCACCGACGGCGCCGCCGCCGTGGTCCTCGCGGCCGGTGACACCGCGCGGCGGCTGTGCGACCGGCCCGCCTGGATCCACGGCATGGACCACCGCGTCGAGGCCCACGGACTCGGCGTACGGGACCTCACCGACTCGCCCTCCACCCGGCTCGCCGCGGAACGCGCCGGAGCCTTCGAACGGCCGGTGGACACCGCCGAACTGCACGCGCCCTTCACCTCGCAGGAGGTGGTGCTCCGCACGGCGCTGCGGCTGGACGACGCGGTACGGATCAACCCGTCCGGCGGCGCCCTCGCCGCGAACCCCATGATGGCCACCGGCCTGATCCGGATCGGCGAGGCCGCGGCGCGCATCCGCGACGGCGCGTCGCGGCGGGCCCTGGCCCACGCCACCTCGGGGCCCTGCCTCCAGCAGAACCTGGTCGCCGTACTCGAAGGGGAACCGCGATGAGCGAGGCCGGAGCGTCCCGGACCACCGCCCGCAAGGAACCGGTCGCCGTCATCGGCATCGGCCAGACCCGGCACGTCGCCGCGCGCCGCGACGTCTCCCTGGCCGGGCTCGTGCGCGAGGCGGCCCGACGCGCCCTCGACGACGCCGAACTGACCTGGCAGGACATCGACGCCGTGGTCATCGGCAAGGCCCCCGACTTCTTCGAGGGCGTCATGATGCCCGAGCTGTACCTGGCCGACGCGCTCGGCGCGGTGGGCAAGCCGATGCTGCGCGTGCACACCGCCGGCTCGGTCGGCGGCTCCACCGCGCTGGTCGCGGCCGACCTCGTCGCCGCCCGCGTGCACCGCACCGTGCTGACCCTGGCCTTCGAGAAGCAGTCCGAGTCCAACGCGATGTGGGGGCTGTCGCTGCCGGTACCGTTCCAGCAGCCGCTGCTGGCCGGCGCGGGCGGATTCTTCGCCCCGCACGTACGCGCGTACATGCGGCGTACGGGCGCGCCCGCCACGGTCGGCTCCCTGGTCGCGTACAAGGACCGCCGCAACGCGCTGAAGAACCCGTACGCGCACCTCCACGAACACGACATCACGCTCGCCAAGGTCCAGGCGTCCCCGATGCTCTGGGATCCGGTCCGCTACTCCGAGACCTGCCCGTCCTCGGACGGTGCCTGCGCGATGGTCCTGACCGACCGGGCGGGCGCGCGGCGGGCACCCCGGCCCGCCGCCTGGGTGCACGGCGGGGCGATGCGCAGCGAGCCGACCCTCTTCGCCGGCAAGGACTTCGTCTCCCCACAGGCCGGCAAGGACTGCGCGGCGGCGGTGTACCGGCAGGCCGGGATCACCGACCCGCGCCGGGAGATCGACGCGGTCGAGATGTACGTGCCCTTCAGCTGGTACGAGCCGATGTGGCTGGAGAACCTGGGCTTCGCCGCGCCGGGTGAGGGCTGGAAACTCACCGAGTCGGGCGTGACGGAACTCGACGGCGACCTGCCCGTCAACCCCTCCGGAGGGGTGCTCTCCGCCAACCCCATCGGCGCCTCCGGCATGATCCGCTTCGCCGAGGCGGCGCTCCAGGTACGCGGACAGGCAGGGGAACACCAGGTCCCCGGCGCGCGCCGGGCCCTGGGCCACGCGTACGGAGGCGGCTCCCAGTTCTTCTCGATGTGGCTGGTCGGCGCCGAGCCGCCCGCCACCTGAAGCGCGCCCTGTCCGACACCGGGCGGGGTGACTAGGCTGACCGCGACGCCGAACCGGGAGGAGCAGCGACGTGGCCGAGGGCATCATGGAACAGCGGCTCGCGGACGGGAGCAGGCCGGAGCTCGACCTGACCGGCGCCGCGTGGCAGTCCAGCAGCCAGGGGATGGGGGACGTGCAGGTGGCCTTCGTCGAGGGCTGGATCGCGATGCGCAACCGGCGCACCCCGGAAGTGCCCGCGCTGGTCTTCACACCGGCCGAGTGGCGCGGCTTCGTCCTCGGCGCCCGGGAGGGGGAGTTCGACCTCACCTGACGTCTGTGGAGGCGCTCTCAGGCCAGGACGACACAGCCGCGCTCGCGCAGCGCGCGCAGCGGCGGTGCGTCGTGGTCCACGGAGTTCCAGCGCAGGTCCAGCTTCTCCAGGCACGGCAGCTCGGCCAGCCAGTGCGGTACGCCGTGCAGGCGGTTGCCGCGCAGGTCGAGCCGGCGCAGCGACGGGAGCCCGCGCAGGGCCTCCGGGACCTGAGCGAGCGCGTTCTCCCGCAGCTCCAGTTCCCGTAGGGCCCGGAGGCGGCTCATGGCGGCGGGCAGCCCCGCCAGACGGTTGCCGCGCAGCCACAGCTCCCGCAGGTGTGCGAGCCGGCCGAGGGAGGCCGGGAGGTCCGTGAGAGCCGCGTGCTGTGCGCGGAGTTCGTGCAGCGAGGCCATGCCGCCGAGCGACTCGGGAAGCCGGCCGAGCGGATTCTCCCCGATGTTGAGGTAGCCGAGCCGGTCCAGCTTGCCGAGGGCCGCCGGGAGCCCGGTGAGCCGGTTGTCGTGCAGGTACAGGAAGCGGGTGAGGCCGGTCAGGTTCCCGATCTGCTCGGGCAGGTCCGTGAGCGCGTTGTGGCCGAGGTCGAGCGTGTGCAGCGCGCGCATCCCGCCGATCTCGGGCGGCAGTACGGTCAGCCCGTTGTCCGCGAGGATCAGCACCCGCAGCCCGGTACGCGCCCAGACCTCGGCAGGCACCGAACGCAGCCCCGCCTTCCAGTGGTTGAGCACCTGCGCGGAGCCTTGAGTGTAGGTCATGCCCGCAGACTAGGCGCCCGCCCGCCCGCCGGAGCGGGCGGACCGGATGACCGGACGGAGACGGCCGCCGGTCACCCGGCCGCACGGGGCCGCTGCGTCACGCCCACAGCCCCAGCAGGAACGGGTAGGCGTGCAGGACCGGCGCGGGCCCCTGGACGAGGTCGCGCAGGGTGAAGACGGTGTACTCGGTGCCCTTGGTGGCGAAGAAGTGCACCTCGTCGCCCACGGTGGCGGAGGCCAGCGCGTCCGGGGCCTGCCAGCCCTTGGGCAGCTGGTCCAGCGGCACCGGCTGCACCTCGCGGAGGTCCGGCGCGCGGAACCGGCCGTCGATCAGCACCGTGGCCTGCTCGCAGAACAGCAGGTACTGCGAGTCGTCGGGCCGGGCCGGCGCCGCCTCCAGCACCCGGCCGTACGGCTCCAGCTCGCGGGACGGGAAGTACTCCTCGGTCCGGTCGATGCCGTCGTCGCCCTTGTCGGAGAAGGCGACCGTCAGGTCACCCTTGATCCCCAGGTACGTCCGGCCGCTGTGCCGCGGGGCCCGCGTGACGAAGTCGAAGCCGCCGTGGAACTCCTTGGGCAGGTGCGGGAACCGCGTACTGATCTTGCGCGGTGCCTCCTCGACCCGGTTGCGCGAGGAGAAGCGGATCACCTCGTCACCGCGGAACCCCTCGAACCGTACGTAGGGCGTGGTGTCGCCCGGCACGTACTTGGCGACGGTCCCGAAGACACCCCCGGCGGCCTCCAGCGACGCCTTGAAGACGTGCGTGACGGTCGAGATGATGCCGCCGCCCGGCTCCACCAGCAGCCCGGACAGCGCGTCGAAGACCGGGTCGCTGCCGCGCGCCTCGACCGGCTCGAAGGTCCACTGCTCGGCGGTGCGGTAGGCGCCGGTGTTCTCCGTCGACTGGTCGATCACCGCGCCCGGCCCCGCGGCGTTGTCGCGGACGTTGACCCACAGGCCGCTGTGCAGGTTGGCGATGCGGTACGGGTCCTCGTCGACGAGCTGCCACGACTGGCTGCGGTACGCCGGGGTGTTCTCCTCCAGGTGCTCCTGGACCAGGGGCGTGCCCTTGTCCTTGCCGCACCTGCGGACCTGGAGGTACCCGCCGCTGTGCTGGTTCTGTATCCGGAAGGTGCGCTCGCCGCCCGGCGCGGACTCCAGCCGCCATGCCTGGGCGGCCCGCTGCGGCCAGTCGTACAGCCGCTCCTGGACGATGTCCGCTGGGGACTGTTTGGTGTGGCCCTTGACGGTCAGGTACAGGCCGCTGCTCACGTTCTTGATCAGGTACGTGCCCTTGGCGCTGACGCTCACGGGGACCTCCTGGGAGCGGACGGAAAAGAGTTCCGGTTCCGGCGTCCCACCCTAGGAGCCCGCTCCCCGGGGCGCGACGGTGCGGCCACGGACCCGGCCAAGGTCAGATCCCGGTCCCCGGCCGGGTGCGCACCGCCCACAAGGCGCGATTCGCGGCAGCCCCGCTCCACCGCTCCGGTCGGCACCTCAGCAACGGCCGGAACAGCACGCAGGAAAGACGCCCGCCACCCGCGCGGCGGCGCCCTGGGGACCGTGACCTCAGTGCTGGTGGGGAATGGAGCGGGCGCGCTCCAGCGAGTTCGCCTGGGCGGGGCCGTGCTCGGCGCGCGGAGCCGGGTCGACGGCCCGCGACGCGTACCCGGCGGGGGGCTCCGGCGGCTGGCCCTGCTGGGGATCCGCCAGGACCGTGGTGGCCAGGTGCCGCAGCACGTCCGCGTGGGCGTGCAGCATCTGGTGCGTACGGGTGTCCTCGGGGTCGGCCAGCAGGATGCGGGCGGCGGTGTTCACGGCGCGCAGCCGCGGCTTCTGGGCCGTACGGTGCGCCCGGGGCAGCGACCGCCAGGCGGTGTTGGCGACGGTGATCAGCCGCCACAGGTCGTTGGTGGCCGGGTCGATGTCGTAGAACCGCAGGCCGTACCGGCCGACGAGCCAGTACGAGAGGGACAGCGCCGCGGCCGCCACCAGGTCGAACGTCACCCACGCCCGCGCCATGTGGTCGCGCTCCATGGCCGCGCCGACCAGCAGGGCCACCCCCGCGCCGCCCGCGCCGAAAAGGACCGAGGCGAGCACGCCGAAGAACGCGACGGCCGGCACGATGCCGATCCCGTTCTCACTGTCCACCCGGAGCAGACCCTGCCAGTGCGGCGCCAGGTACCGGGCGTAGCGGACGGGCTTCGGGGCGGGCTCCGTGACAGCGATTCTCTTCGCCCAACTCACTGCCATCGCTGCTCACTCCTTCGTCGGGCACGGACGCACGGGTTCACGCCTCCACCAACGAACAACGGAATTACCGGATACGCTCGGCCGGCTCAAACAACGTTTCTGCGGTGGAGTTTCCTCCGGACAGCCGGGCGCATGGGGGGCGTAGGCGGTCAGTGCTGCCGGGGCACCCGCGTACGGCCGTCCGAAACGCCGCCGGAATTCCCGGACACGGCGCAGCAGACCCGCCCGGAAGGCTGATCTGAATATCAGCCGACCGGCCGGTGACGGAAATCCGGCAGCGCGAGGAAAATCGCCGCGACGCGTTGTTCCGTGGCCGTTCGGAGCCGCGGCACGGTGAAAGGACAAGGACCGGAAAAACAGAAGGCGAGGACCGCCGTGCCCCGGCGTCCTCCACGTGGAGGACGCCGGGGCCGCGGACGGCTGCCGGGGTCAGCGGCCGGAACGGTGCCGGTGGGCGCCGCGGTGGGAGTACGCGTGCCGGGTGGCCGCCGCCGGCGGTCCGGGGTCGAGCTGGCGGATGAGCTGGTGGAAGCAGAGGAGCACGGTCACCGGCGGCAGCCCCGCCACGGTGATGCCCGCCGGGGTGGTGGGCGCCTTGGCGATGCACAGCACCGTGGCCACCGCCGCGAAGAAGATCACGACGCACCACGAGTGGGCGGTGCGGCGCCGGTGGGTGCGGGCCCGCAGGATGGACAGGATGGCGGCCATCCACGGCCCGTAGACCAGCAGCGGCCACAGCTGGGCGATGCGCGGCGACGTGGCCTCGCCGGCCAGGGCCCGCAGCGGCGGATAGGACGCCACCGCGGCGAGCAGGGCGACCGCCACCACGATCACGGACGTCAGGGTGACGGTGACCAGGCTCAGCGTGCGCCGCCAGGACCGGGTGCCGCCCTCCCGGCCCTCGCGGGCGGCGCGCAGGAGGGACGGCTTGCGGTGGCTGTGCCGCTCGGAGACCGGCAGGTCGGCGGCGACGGGCGGCTGTTCGGCGGTGTCCAGCAGCTGCGCCAGTTCGGCGTCGAGGTCGTCGGGCACGACCATCGGTGCCGCCGCGTAGGCGTCGTAGGCGTCGGCCAGGCTCTCGTGGGCCGGCTGGTCGCGGAAGAGGGGACCGTCCGCGAGGCCGAACGCGGCCGTCAGGTCGGGCTCGGAGGTGACTTGGGCGGGGATCCGGTACCCGTCGGCGGTGGACGGCATCAGCAGGTGGAGGGTGGGGGGATCGTACACGGCAACTTCCCTGCGGGCTGGGCGGCGGCGTCGAGGCCCGGGCTGTCAGGCGGCGCGGGCCGCCCTCAGCACCGCCGGGGCCCGGCGCCGTACTCGGCTTCGGTCTGCTGCGACCACAGCGTCGCCTTGATCCGGTCGAGTTCCGCGCCGAGGCGGTCCAGCAGATCGGCGGAGAGTTCCGGGCGGAAGTATTCCCTTTCGCATTCCGCTTCGGCCTGCGGCCGGTCGGTTGCGGGGGAGTCGGAGATGCCAACGGGCTTGAAGAAGCGCCGGCCGAGACGTCGTACCGGCTGATCCACAGGAGTGTCAGGCATACATGCGGAACGAAAATGCCGGGACAAAGGGACGGGTTTCCGGGTCCGGCGGGTCCAAGTGAACTCAAGCAGACGTGGAGGGTACGAAGAGGAGGTGATCGGAAAGGTGGATGATTCACCTCCGGGCCGGCGCCGGCACCGTACGCCGGGCCGGCCGGCGGCCACCGGAGCGGGCGCCCCTATACCATCCGCTCCCGCCGTACGCCACCACGGCGTGGAACGGTGTGTGGGGGCGGACGGCCCCGGCGCACGGCCGCTGCTGCGCGAACGGTTGTGCGCCCAACGGCGCCCACCTCGGGAGCGAAACGTTACTGCCGACGTCGGAGCGGCTCCGGCGCGCGCCGTACCGTTTCAGCGTAGGCCGCTCCGGTGAGCTGACCCCCACTCCGACGCGCCCCCTCCAGAAAGTATGTCCATGGGACCAGCAGGGCGGCCCGGGTAGGTAATGGTGCGTCACATCTCCCTGTCCCCGCCGCTCCCGGGCCCGTTCGACGACGGCCCGGGACACCGGCCGAACAACGAGGTGGTCCCCGATGGGAATACCTGGAGAGGCGGGCGTCCGCGCACCGCACGGCCCCGCGGCCGCCGCGCCGGACACCTGGATCGTCTCGACGGCACCCGGCGGCGTCCCGCTGCTGGGACACGCGCTCCCGCTGTGGCGGCGCCCGCTCGAATTCCTCGCCTCGCTGCCCGCCCACGGCGACCTGGTCGCGATCCGGCTCGGACCGCAGCGCGTGTGGCTGGCCTGCGACCCGGCCCTGGTGCAGCAGATCCTCATGGACCCGCGCACGTACGACAAAGGCGGGCCGCTGTACGACACGATGCGCATGGTGCTCGGCAACGGCCTGGTCACCTGCCCCCAGGGCGCGCACCGCCGGCAGCGCCGGCTGGCCCAGCCCTGCTTCCGGCCGTCCCGGATCGCCGATTACGCGACCGTGATGAGCGCCGAGATCGGCGCCGCCGTACGGGAGTGGCGGCCGGGCCAGATCCTGGACGTCACCGACACGATGCTGGACCTCTCGGCCCGGGTGACCACCGGCGTGCTGATGTCCACCTCCCTCGACCAGGGCATCGCGGCCGAGGTCCGCGCCTGCCTGGCGACCGCCATGCGCGGCGTGCTGCTGCGCGCGGTCGCCCCGCTCGGCCCCCTCTACAAGCTCCCCACCCCCGGCAACCGCCGCTTCGACCGGGCCCTGTCCCGGCTGCACCACATCATCGACGGCATCATCGCCGAACGCCGCGCCCACCCCACCGGACACGACGACCTGCTGGCCACACTCCTCGAAGCCACGGACGACGGCGGCCCCGCGACCGGCGGCGACGCGGCACCGGACGGCACCCACGCCCCGGCACCCGGCCGCCCCGCCACCCGGGAGGCACCCCACGCCGAGGAACCGCTCACCGACCGAGAGGCCCACGACCAGCTGATGACCTTCCTGGTGGCCGGCATCGAGACCACCGCGCTGGCCCTCGCCTGGACCCTCCACCTGCTGTCGGCCCACCCCGAGGAGGAACGCCGGCTGCACGCCGAAGTCGACACCGTGCTCGCCGGCCGCCCGCCCGGCCCCGAAGACCTGCCCCGGCTCGGCCACGCCCGGCGCGTGGTCACCGAAGCCCTGCGCATGTACCCGCCCGGCTGGGCGCTGACCCGCGTCACCACCACCGAGACCACCCTGGCCGGCCACCGGCTGGCACCGGGAAGCACCGTCCTGTACAGCGCGTACGTCCTGCACCAGGACCCGAAGGCCTTCCCCGACCCCCAGCGGTTCGACCCCGACCGATGGTTGCCGGAACGCGCGGGAAGCGTTCCGAGCGGTGCGATGCTCCCGTTCGCCGCCGGCAACCGCAAGTGCATCGGCGACCACTTCGCGATGACCGAAGCCGTGCTCGCCCTTGCCGCCATCGCCGCGCGCTGGCGCCTGCGCCCGCCGTCCCCCAGGACCGTACGACCGGTCCCGGCGGCCGTGCTGAGCCCGGGCCCGCTGCCCATGGTCTGCGAGCCCCGCGGCAGGCCGGACGGCGGCGCAGCGCCGGCAGTGCCACCTCAAGCACCGTGAACATGGAGAGAACCATGCAGGCAACAGGCTACGGCGCCCCGCATCACGAGATTCCCGCCGCCCGCCCGTCCGCGGTCCCGTTGTCCGGGGACCGGCCGGAGACCGGCCCGGACCCGGCAGCGGCAGCGGCAGCCGCCTCCGTCGTCGTCCCCCAGCTCTTCTGCCCCATCCCGGCGGCGCCGCACCACGAGACCGCCGTCATCGAGCGGCGGGTGGTGGACTGGATGGCGCAGTTCGGCTTCTGCGACGACGACTTCCACCACGCACAGGTACTGGCCAACCGCACCGCCGAGTGGGCCTGCCGGATCGCGCCCGACGGCGCCACCGACCCGCTGCAGATCGGGGCCGACTGGTCCTGCCTGGGCCTGCTGCTGGACGACGTCTACCTGGACGGCGGGCTCTTCAGCCGGAACCCGGAACGTTTCCTCCCGATGGCCGTCCAGGTCATCCACGGGGCCGACCACCCCGAGACCACCGACGACAAGAAGGCCGACCCCTACACCGCGGCCTTCGGCGAGGTCTCGCACCGCTACCGGCGGCACGCCTCCGGCACGGTCGTACGGCGCTGGGTCGACGGCGTCGCCGAATGGTTTCTGGCCGCCTGCGTCGGCATGGGCCAGCGGGCCTCGGGCACCGTACCGAGCCTGGAGGACTACTTCGTCATCGGCCCGCGCGACCGCGGCACCAAGGCGTCCATCGCCGTCATCGAGATGGCGGAGGGCACCTCACTGCCCACCGAGGAGGCCGAGACACCCCGAATACGAGCGCTGACACAGATCGCGTCGGCACTGGTCACCTTCGCCAACGACGTGTACTCGTACCACCGTGAGGTCAAGGAGCAGTCCCTGGAATCCAACCTCGTCGGCGTCCTGGAGCACGAACTGCGCGTACCGCCCCAGGAAGCCATGGTCCGGGCGGCCGCCCTGCACGACCGCCTGATGTGCCTGTACGTCACCCTGCGCGACCGGACCGCCGTGCGGGCCGCTCCCGAGGTGCGGTGCTACCTCGGACAACTGGACCACTTCATCCGGGGAAACCTGGACTACAGCGCCGTGACCCCGCGCTACCGGTCCGACCCGGGCGCCGCCCCCGATCCGGCACCCGCGTTCGGCGTCTGGGCGGACTCGCCCAGCGATGGGAGTCTCGAAGCGCTGCCGCTGCGCCCGGTCGCGTGGTGGTGGGACCAGCTGAGCCCCGTGATGTGAGCCCCGGGGCGCCCGCGCCCCTCCGGCTCCGCGGTCCACGGGGGCCGGCCCGTTCCCGGCGGCCCCCTCGGACCCTTCGGCCTTGTCCCCACGTCCCGGCACCCGGGCCGGCGCCCCGCGGGCGCGGCCGGGCACCGGCAGGAAGGGTGAACCGTTGTGAGTGCACAGCCCCGTGCCGTCGTGGTGGGCGGCGGTATCGCCGGCCTGTCCGCGGCCTTCCGGCTCCAGCAGGCCGGCTGCGAGACCGTCGTCCTGGAGAGCGGCCCGCCGGAGCTGATCGGCGGCCGGATGGCCACCGTCGACGTCTCCGGATTCGCCGTCAACCGCGCGGCGACCATCCTCATCCACAGCTACCGCGAACTGATCCGCCTGACCGCCGCGGCCGGCCTGGCCGGCGAGGTGGTCCCCGGCAGCGACCTGTTCGGCCTGGTCCGCGGCGGCCGGGTGGACCGGGTCCGCCTCGGCTCCCGCCGGCAGCTGGCCACCGGCGGACTGCTGACCAGCTTCCCCCTCGGCGACGTCGCCAAGCTGCTGCGCGACTACCGCCGCGTGCGCCCGCTGCTGACGCCGCACGACATGTCCCCGATGGCGGCGGCCGACTTCGAGTCCGTCCACCAGTACGCCACCCGCCGCGGCCTGCGGCCCGAGACCCTGGAGTACCTGCTCGACCCGCTCGTCTCCGGCCTGTGCCTGGGCGAGCCGGAAGAGGTCTCGGCCGCGATGCCGTTCGTCTTCATCGACGTCATCCTCTGCGGCGGCGGCTTCTTCACCTCCAAGGAAGGCGTCGGCTTCCTGCCCAAGGGGCTGGCCCGGCAGCTCACCGTCGAACACCGCGCCCAGGTCACCTCGGTCGAGGACCGCGGGGACGAGGTGGCGGTCACCTGGCACCGGCCGGGCGAGCCCGAGCACCTGGAGACCGCCGCCGCCTGCGTGCTGGCCGTACCGCCACCGCAGGTACCACCCCTGTACGGGCAACTGACGCCCGACCAGCGGGAGTTCCTGGACGACGCGCCGTACGCGCGCAGCATCCACGTCGCCTTCGGGCTGGACCGCCCGACGGCGGAACGGGCGATGCTGGTGCAGGCCTCCCGTGTCGAACACCCCGACCTCTGCGCCTTCGTACTGGAGCACAACCTCTCGCCGCAGCGCGTACCCGCCGGGACCGGACTGGTCATGACCCACCTGCGCGGCGCCTGGTCGGACCGCAACTGGGACCTGGGGGACGACAAGGTGGTGGACCACGTCCTGGCCGGCGTCCGGCGGATGGGCGTCCTGCCCGAACTGGAACGGCACACCACGATGACGCACATCTGGCGCGTCTCCCCGTGCCTGATCGGCCGGCGGCCGGGGGACTACCGCGCCATCGCCCGCTTCGCGGCCGGATGCGACGCACACGGCCGCGTCCAGCTCGCGGGCGGCGACATGCTGGGCCACTCCACCACCAACAGCAGCGTCTGCTCCGGGGAGCGGGCCGCCCGCAACCTCGTGACCCGGCTGCGTACCGAAGGAGCGCTCACGCCGGTCCGCCGCTGACCTGCGTGCCGGGCGGCCCGACCCTGCTCGGAACAGGCCTGACGCGTCCGCAGGAGTGGCTGCTCGCGAGTGTCCCGGACGGGCCGGAACGGCCGTGCGCGGGCGCTTATAGCACGCCCCGGCCGCCGGTGTGCAGCATGTCACTCATCCTGGTTACCGCGGGTCCGTATGGGCGTACGCTCTGCGCTATCGCAGGCAGAGTGCGGCCGGTACGGGCCCGCACTCGCGGCGGGCGGGAGCACCCACGCGGCGAACGGATTCAGTCATGTCCAACGGATGGGAGCAGGTGCGCGACGCACGCCGTGCCCTGCTCGAACGGAACGCCGAACTCGAAGCCCTGGAGACGGCGCTGACCCGGCTCTGCGCCCCTGGCGGCGGCCCCGCCGCCGCACCGCGCGGTGGTCTGCTCTCCTTCGCCGCACCGGCCGGCCTGGGCAAGACCGCGCTGCTCGCCGAGGTCCGCGCCCGCGCCGCCGCGCACGGCTGCACCATCCTGTCCGCACGCGGCGGCGAGCAGGAACACGGCATGGCCTTCCACGTCGTACGCCAGCTCATGCAGCCGGTCCTGGCCGCGTACGACGAGGCCGCCTCCCGCACCGTCCTGGGCAGCTGGTACGACATCGTCGCCCCGGCCCTCGGCCTGGTGGCCGACGCGGGCGGCAGCGTGCCCGACCCGACCGGTGTGCGCGACGGCCTGGACTGGCTGGTGACCCGCCTCGCCGTGCAGCAGGCGCCCACCGTGCTGATCCTGGACGACGCCCACTGGGCCGACCAGGAGTCCCTGAGCTGGCTCACCGCCTTCGCGCCCCGGGCCGAGGACCTCCCGATGCTCGTGGTGGTCGCCTACCGGCCCGAGGAACTGCCCCGCGACGCGGCCCCCTTCCGCAAACTCGCCGAACGCCACGCCACCCGCCCCTTCACCCTCACCCCGCTCACCTGCGACGCGATCGCCAGCATCATCCGCGAGGCGATCGGCGAGAGCGCCGAGGACAAGTTCTGCACCGAATGCTGGGCGGTCACCGACGGCAACCCCTTCGAAGCCGTCGAACTCGCCGCCGGACTCCGCGACCGCGGCGTCGAAGGCGGCCGGGACGACCTGACCGCCCTGCGCGAACTCGCCTCCGCCGTCAAGGGCAAGGGACTGATCGACCGGCTGGACCGGCTCGACGGCGCCGCCGTCCGCCTCGCCTGGGCCGTCGCCGTCCTGGGCACCTCCGCCACCCCCGACATCACCGCGGGCGTCGCCGCGCTCGGCACCGAGTCCGCGGTCCAGGCCGTCGCCCAGCTGCGCGAGGCACGCGTCCTGGCCCAGGACGAGGCCCCCGACGGCATCCTGCAGTTCGCCCACCCGCTGATCGCCACCGCCGTCCACCGGGCGGTACCGGCCGCGCTGCGCGTCGGTATGCACAACATGGCCGCCGAAGCCGTCGTGGAAGCCGGACTGGGGCCCACGGTCGCCGCCCGGCACCTGCTGGAGGTGCCCTGCCAGGGAGACGACTGGGTCGTGCACCGGCTGCGCCAGGCCGCGCGGGAGTACGTACGGGCCGGAGCGCCCGACGCCGCCCGCCGCGTCCTGGCCCGCGCCCTGCGGGAACCGCCCTCACCCGAGAACCGCGCCGCCGTCCTGTTCGAACTGGGCGCCGCCACCTTCCTCTCCGCCCCCGAGGTCACCGTCAACTACCTGCGCGAAGCCCTGGAGGAACCGGACGTCGACCCCGAACTGCGCGAGGCCATCACCTACCGGCTGGCCCAGGCACTCGCCCACACCGACCAGGTCGCCGAGGCCGCGGCGCTGGCCGCCGAGGAGGCCCGGCGCACCAGCATCCCCGCCACTCGGCTGCGCATGCAGGCCGAGAACTTCGTCTGGAGCGCCTTCCGCGCCGACGAACCGGACTCCGCCGCCCGCTCCCGCAGGCTGGCCCGGCTCGCCGACCACCTCGCCGGCGACGGCCTCGCCGAGCGCTACGTCCTGGGCCTGCGCGCCTGGGACTGCGTGGTGCACGGCGAGCCCGCCGCCACCGCCCTGCGCTACGCCGAGGCGGCACTGATCGGCGGGCTGAGCTGGACCGAGGACAACCGGGGGTTCGAGGTCCCGGTCGCCGTCGCCATGACGTTCATGTACTGCGACCAGCCCGGCCGGGCCGAGGAACTGTTCACCCGCGGCATGGCCGAATGCGAGCGCAAGGGCTGGCGCGGCGCCCACCTGGCCTTCGGCCACGCCCTGCTCGGCTACATCCGCTACCGCCGCGGCGCGCTGGCCGAGGCCGAGACGCTGGTCCGCGAGGGACTGCGGATCGCCGAGCGGGTCGGCGGCGCGGTGCCCGCCCGGTGGTACGCCATCGGCATCCTCATCGAGATCCTGCTCGCCCGCGGCCGTATCCAGGACGCCCAGGAACTCGCCGACCACTTCAGCTACGGCGACATCGTGCCCAACGCCGTCGTCTACCCCGACTCCCGCACCGTCTACAGCGAACTGCTGCTGGCCCGCGGACTGCACCGGCACGCCGAACACCACCTCAAGGCGGTCGGCAGGCGGCTGGAGGCCCGCGGCATGCGCAACCCCGCCTGGTGCCCCTGGCAGCTGCACCTCGCCCGCGCCACGGCCCTGACCGACAGCCCGCGCGCCGTCGCACTGGCCGAGGAAGGCGTACGGCGCGCCCGCAGGTTCGGCACCGCGACGGCGGTCGGCGAGGCGCTGCACTGCGCCGCCACCGTGATCGGCGGCGGCCGGGCCCTGAAGCTGCTCGCCGAAGCCGTACGCGAGCTGGAGCACTCACCCGCCGGGTACGCGCTGGCCGAGGCCCTGGTCGACCACGGCGCCGCCCTGCGCCGGGCCGGCCTGCCCCAGGACGCCGCCGAGCGGCTCTACCGCGGGCTGGAGGGCGCGGTGCACTGCGGAGCCGACGGCCTGGCGGAACGCGCCCGCGACGAGCTGTCCGCGGCCGGACTGCGCCCGCTCCAGCTCCACAGCACCGGCACCGAAGCACTCACCGCCCAGGAACGGGCGGCCGCCGAACGGCTCGCCCTGGGCTGGCCCACCCGCCGCATCGCCGAGGAACTGGCCACCCCGGAGCCGGTCGTCACCCGCCTGCTGTCCAACGTCTGCCGCAAGATGGGCACGGACTACGCGGGCCTGCCCCGGCTGCTGGAGTTGTCCGCCCACGGCACCGCCCCGGACGGGCCGCCGCCGGGTTGACGCCGGGCCCGCCGGCCGCCGGCGGCCACGTACGATGGCGGTATGTCCTTCCTCCGCCGCCGCAGCGCAGCCACGCCCGCCGGGCCTGACTTCGACGTCCTCGCCATGGACCCCGGGGACTGGCCCGGCAATCTCGGAGCGGGGCTGCTGCCCGCTCCCGACGGCAGCTGCCAGGGGGTCTTCCTGCGCTACGACCTGTTCGGCGGCCGCGGCCCCGCGATGATCATCGGCAACCTCCCGGAGGGCTCCCCGGCCCGCGACCTGGCCGACGGCCAGGTGCCGTTCGAGGTGGCCCAGCTGCTCGCCGCGCTCGGCAACGACGAGCCGGTCACCGTCGTCGAGACCGAGGACACCCCGGTCATGCACGACGACAACCTGCTGATCGTCAAGCGCATCAAGTGCTCGGAGGGCCGGATCTCCTGCGCCCAGTTCGACCGCAGCGACGGCGTCCTGGTCACCATCGCCAGCTGGGACCGCCCGATCACCGACGACCTGTACGCCCTCCTGAAGCCGCTGCCGGCGGAGATGTTCCAGCAGGGCTGAGCACCGTGCCCGGCGCCCCTCCGGGCACGGCGCCTCCCGCGTGCTACTTGTTCGACATCCGTACGTCGACGTCCGCCGCCCGTACGTACCCCACCCGGTGCCCCACCTGGATCTCGTAGTACACGTCCTGGCCGCGGACGACCGCGTGCCGGGACACGTCGTACGTCGGGGCGTAGAAGTACTCGCCGCGCACCCGGTTCCCGACGGTGTAGCGCTGGCCGGACAGCAGCTGGTACGGGAGCGGGGTGACGGCCTGTACGGGCACGCCCGGCGGGTAGGCCGCCGCCTCCGGATACGCCCGGCCGTAGACCGGGATGTCCGCCCGGCCGGCCTTCGGCGTGATCACCAGGCCCTTGGCGTCGACCGCGGTGGGCTGCTCCGCCGGGTTGCGGAACCACGCCTTCTGCCCGAGGTACCAGATCGCGGTCCACTCGCCCCGGCGGTCCGCCACCGCGTACCGCTGGCCGGTGGTGGCCCGGGCGCCGGTGTCGTTCACCCCGGTCGTCGAGGGACTGCCGTCCGGCCGCAGACCGATGTCCCTGACCAGCGGGGCGCTCTCGCTCGGCTCCGTGTGCAGGCGGACCGCCGTCGAACCGTGCGGCGCGCACGGCTGCCCCGGCTTCCCGCAGTCCGTGTAGGCGGGCCGGTGCCGGTCGTAATCGGGACGGATGGTGACCAGGCCGCCCCTGGGGCCCGCCGTACGGGCGAACGGCTTGCCCAGCAGCCGGAAGTAGTGCGCCCAGTCCCAGTACGGGCCGGGGTCGGTGTGCATGCCCTTGATCGTGGCGGGGGTCGTGCCGGGCACGTTGTCGTGGCCGATGATGTGCTGCCGGTCCAGCGGCAGGCCGTACCGGTGCGCCAGGTAGCGCACCAGCCGCGCCGAGGCCCGGTACATCGCCTCGGTGTACCACGCGTCCGGAGCCGCGAGAAAACCCTCGTGCTCGATGCCCACGGAGTGCGCGTTGACGTACCAGTTGCCCGCGTGCCAGGCGACGTCCTTCGTCGGCACGTGCTGGGCGATCAGCCCGTCCGCCGACCGGATCGTGTAGTGCCAGGAGACGTACGTCGGGTCCTTGATGAGCTTCAGCGTCGTCTCCCACGACCCCTCGGTGTCGTGGATGACGATGGCGTCGACGCTCTGGTCCCGCGGCCGGTCCGCCTTGTCGTGGTTCCCGTAGTCACCGTCGCCGAACTCCTCGTACGGCGCCGGGACGGACACACAGGAGACCGTACGCGGGCATTCGAGCCGGGCCCCGGCCGGCGCCGCCGCTGACCGCAGCCCCAGGCGCCCGAGCTGCGCACGGTCGGCCCGCAGCCCCGGCGAGGCGGGCAGCGTCACCCGCCGGCCCGAATCGGTCGTACGGGACTGGCCCTCCCGCAGCACGTCGTACACGTCGTCGGCGAAGCGCGCCGCCGTCCGCACGTCGTCGGCCCCCGAATAGCGGGCGACGGCCCCGTACCAGCGGGCCGGATCGGCGGTCCGCAGCCCGAGACGGCGCTGCTCCGCGGCCAGCAGCGCCGCACCGCCGCGGATGTTGGCCGCCGGGTCGCGCCGCAGCCGTTCGGCGGGCAGCCCGGTCAGCCGCGCCGCCCGCTCCAGGGTGCGCAGCCTGGCGGGCAGCTCACCGGCGGCCGGGAGCGCCGCGCGCACCCGCTTGCGGGCCCGGGAGCCGTCACCGCGCGGGTCCTCGTCGCCGTCGCTGTGGTGCGGCCGCCCGGCCAGCGCCGTACGGGCGTCGGTCAGGTGCATCGGGCCGTAACCGCCGGACACGCTGGGCGCGCCGCCGTGCCCGTCCCAGCGCGACTCCAGGTACGCGACGGCCAGCAGCACGTCCTGGGGCACGCCGTACCGCGCGGCGGCGTCGGCGAACGCCTGCTGGAGGGAGCCGGCGCCGGGCTGCGCCGCCGCG